>WGDA01000098.1 GCA_015493505.1 Pseudomonadota bacterium
ATTGACTACGAACACCGCAAAATGGTTCTGGGTGACATTGTGGACCCGGAACGCTCTGAAATCGTTGATGAAACTTTCGCTATCTTCATGTTTGCCCCCCAAACCTACACACGGGAGGACATGGTTGAGATACAGTGCCACAGCGGCCGGTTGGTCCTGGAACGAATTTTAAGGCTGACCCTGCGGCATGGCGCCCGGCTCGCCGGGCCGGGAGAATTTACCCTCCGCGCCTACCTGAACGGCCGCATTGACCTGACCCAGGCGGAAGGGGTGATTTCCGTCATCCAGGCACAGTCGGACGCCTCCCTTGCCATGGCGCAGCGGCAACTCCATGGCAGGGTACGGGGTGTGATTGAGTCCCTCCTCGCGCCCATCCGCGAAACCCTGACATACATGGAGGCCGATCTCGACTTTTCCGAAGACACAGGGATGGATTTCACGGATACGTGGCGGGGTATTTGGGAGCGTACCCGGAAAACCCTTTATCAGGAAATCACCTCTCTGATGGAGGGCTTCGCCACGTGCCAGATGATACGGGAAGGGATCGAAGTGGCCATCGTTGGTCCTCCGAACGCGGGAAAATCTTCCATCCTCAACCGCTTTGTGGGGAAAGACCGGGCCATTGTAACGGAAGTACCGGGGACTACCCGGGATTTCATCGAGGAAGGGGTTCTGCTACAGGGGATTCCCTTCAAAATCGTGGATACCGCCGGGCTCAGGGCGTCTGAGGATCCCGTTGAAAAAATAGGGACAGCACAATCCCTTCACAAGAAAAAACAGGCGGATATCGTTCTGCTGGTTATCGATGGCGCCCGGCCCCTTCGCGCGGAAGAGGGTCACCTTCTCGCCGAGGCGGACCCCGGCAAAACCATCCTCGTTCTAAACAAGGCGGATCTTCCCCTCAAGGTGTCCAGAGATGACCTTCTGGCGCGTCTTCCCGACGGGGTTCCCGTGGTTGAGGTCTCTGCCAAGACTGGCAAAAACTGGGAGGCGCTACGAGCCCTGCTCCTCCGGAAAACCCCTACCATTGGTCAGTCTGGGGAGCTGGATACGCTCATTCCCATTAACCAGCGGCATTATCAGTTGCTGAAGCGTGCGAAGACGGCACTCCAGCGCCTTGACGCGGGGCTTTCCGAGGGAGTGGAAGAGGTTTTCCTCGCGCAGGACCTTTGGGAGGCAAAGCGTGCCCTTGAAGCCATATTGGGTACGCAATCGGACGAAGATATCCTGGGCGAGATTTTCAGAAACTTTTGCGTCGGGAAATAGGATTGTTTCACGTGAAACATTCCTCCCCCCATATCCTGCTGGTCAATCCCTGGATTACCGATTTTGCGGCGTATAATCTGTGGTCCCGCCCCCTCGGGTTGCTCGAAATCGGAGGGATTTTAAGAGACACTGGGTTTCAGGTTTCACTGATAGACTGTGTGGACGCCGAAAATTTTTCTGTCACAGAGCCATTCTCGCCAAGGCTCACGCCCTATGGGACAGGCAAATTGAGACGCACGCCAATTGAAAAACCCGAGATTCTTGCCTCCGTGCCCCGCCGATACTGCCGCTATGGCATCTCTATCGATGATTTTTCCCGTCGGCTGGCCGCTCTGCGATCTCCCGACCTGATTCTGGTCACTTCCATCATGACGTACTGGTATCCGGGCGTTCGGGACGCTATCATGATTTTGAGGCGGGCGTTTCCCCAAACCCCCATCTGGCTGGGGGGCAATTATGCCACCCTGCTCCCTCGGCACGCCCTAACAGCCTGTAAGCCCGACCGGGTCATCCCGGGGCCCTTCACACGAGAGACACTCCGGGAGATAATAAAAATACTTGGGCGCCCATCATCTCCCGCGGAATCGGAATTTTCAGGGCTTCCTTTCTGGGAGGGGTATGGAACGCATCACTTCCTGTGCGTCAAAAGCAGCCACGGGTGCCCCTTTCATTGTCAATACTGCGCGTCAAATCTTTTGCATCCATTTTTTAACGAACGCGCCATCGATGAGGTGGCCCGGGAGATTTCACGAGGAACCCGCCTCTTTGGTGCCCGGGATGTAGCGTTTTATGATGACGCCCTTCTGGTAAACGCCAGGGCGCGCTTCATTCCCCTCCTGAGGAATCTTTTAGAGGCAGGGCTTTCGCTTCGGTTTCACACGCCCAACGGGATACATATCCGGTTGATGACCACTGAAATCGCGGAACTCATGAAGGCCTCGGGGTTTCACACACTGCGCTTGAGCCTGGAGGCGGTCCAGCCTGCCTGGCAGGAGCGTTTCGGCTCCAAAACCACGCTCAAGGAATTCGACCAGGCCCTGTCCGCGCTCTTCCGGGCGGGATTCACGACGGAAACCATCAAGGTCTACCTCCTCGTGGGATTGCCGGGGCAAACAATGAAGGACGTCCTTCAAAGCGTTCGGGAGGTTCTTAAGCGGGGGGTCAAGCCGTCCCTCGCCGAATACTCCCCGATTCCAGGTACAGCTTTTTGGGAAGAAGCGTGTCGCGTCTCACCGTATCCCCTGAAAGAAGAACCTTTAACGCACAACAACACGCTTCTCCCATGTGGCGGGCGGGAAATCACGAAGACGGCCCTCGACGGGATAAAACACATTATCGCGACTTGATGATCCTCAAACCTTCCGGAAAACGGTGCCTCTGAACCGGTATTTCCTTTTCAGGAAGAATCTGACGAGAATCATCCCTGAGAGAAACCCACCTATGTGCGCGAACCACGCGACATTTCCCCGTCCGAAGACATTCAGAAACTGGAACACAAACCAGAAGCCCAGGACAAACATGGCTGGGATCTGAACCACCGTGACAAAGATAATGAGGAAGATCAGGGTATGGACCTTCGCCCAGGGGAAGAGCACGAAATAGGCCCCCAGGATTCCCGAAATGGCACCACTGGCCCCAATCATGGGGACCCGCGCGTCAGGCATTAGCAAGATGTGTGTTAGGCTGGCCAAGATCCCCACGAGCAGATAAAAAACAATGAATCGAAAATGCCCCATGGCGTCCTCGACGTTGTTCCCGAATATCCAGAGGTAAAGCATGTTGCCGAAAATATGCAGAAATCCACCATGCATAAACATGGCCGCGATGAGGTTGAAGATCAGGGCGTGTCCCGCGTAAGGGGGCAGGTCAACCGCGTGCGTGAATTCATAAGGAATGATACCCGTACGGTAGATGAAAAGCTGATCACCCCGCGGTCCCAGGGAGAGCTGGTAAATGAAGACAATAATATTGATCCCGATGATGCCGAGAGTCACATACGGGGTAGTCTCTGTCGGGTTATCGTCTTTGAGTGGGATCATCATCCCTTGTTTCCTCCCACGATTACTATACATGAGTTGGAGATGAAAAAACAACCAGTGATTTTCCGGACGCACATTGGAGGTACGCGTGGAGCCTGATTTTTGGCCTTTATCATAAATTTTGGGGGACTGAGCCGTTTTTAAGCCATCATGGATCGGGAAACCTCCTCCTCCGCCCTCAAGTTTTTATTGAATTGGATGGTCAAAAGAGGGCCGTCAGTTTGCGGCTTGACATCGCAAGGTAAATATGCCATAAAAACGCCGCCATTGAATTGTGGAAGAGGCAGGGAGGCACATAGTGCCCAAAAGTGGCTAATAAACCTTGGGGAGATCAAGGAGGCACCTTTCACCGGCCAATATAACATATCGTACACAAAACCAAACCATGACATCTTTGTCCCGCTAAAATATAAAGCTCCTTGTCGTGCGATTAACAGGCCTTTCAAAAGGAGGGGCCTTTTCCATCGCGACATTCGGTCCTGTGGAAGATGAAAACCTTCACATAAACAATCATGATGGAAAAAAGTCATCCCGGTGTATGTCCGGAGGCCCTAAAGGTTGTTGACAGGCTGTTACGGGAGGGGGGACGTCAGCTGGGAGCAGGGCATTTGCCTGACGAAAAGGTCCTGCTGTCGCCGGCAGGGTTAAGCCTCCATACGGACCGCCATGAAGCATATCAAAAACCTTTTCGATCCCGACGGATGGGTGAGTCCGGGGTAAATCTTAGAATAGGGGGAGCCTATGGTAAAGGAATCCAGTAAAACCAAGCAAGGCAAATCAGCCGTGTCATCCAAAAAGCGGCGAAAAGTCGTGGCGATTGACGTTTTCAAGGCCTGGTGCAAGGGGTGCGGGATTTGTGTCGCCTTCTGCCCTCAGGAGGTGTTGGCTCAGGATGAACAGGGGCAAGCTTATCCCAAAAACCTGGAGGCTTGCATCGCGTGCATGCAATGTGAACTCCGGTGTCCGGACTTCGCCATCACAATCTTAACGGAAGAACGCCTGAACCCGGCGACAGGAGGTGTTTCTCATGGCTAAAACGACTTATCGCCTTCTTCAGGGGAATGAGGCGATTGTTGAGGGGGCAATCGCGGCG
>WGDA01000099.1 GCA_015493505.1 Pseudomonadota bacterium
TGAACGTGGTGTAACGGTCACCGGGCCGAATTTTCGCGCCTCTTTTCGCATAAAAACAGAGGGTATTGGGGGCCACATCCAGGGGGGTATCATCCTCGTTCGTCATTACCCGACCCACTTCATCCAGTTTGTTCTCCGCCACAAACCCGGCCGCGTGCACATCCTCATAAGTGAAGAGGTTTGGCGCAGGTGCGGGGGCAGGTTTTGTGACGGCAGCCGGCCGAGGCTTTGGCTTGTTGGCCGGCGGTGCCGCGGGTTTTTCAGGCATGACGGGGGGCGCGGGCGCCTTCAGCTTTAGCTTGTTGCCCGGATAGATCCAGTTCGGGTTGAAAATATACGGATTCAGCGCCCAAACCTTGGGCCAGAGAAAAGGGTTCTGGAGAAATTTTCCGGAAATATCCCAGAGCGTGTCTCCCCTGTTAATCTGATAAGCCATCAGGGGAGCGGTAATCAAAACCAGGGTCATCCCCGCGACGACTACCAACGAGACGATGATTCCTTTTAAAGGCCTGCGGCTGCCTGCCCTTTCCTTCTCTTTCATGGCCACACCTCCCGACGCGAAAGCTTATTTTACATTATCTTCTTCTATATCGGCATATAAATGAAATTATTTAGGATGTCAAGTAAATGTTCCGTAATATTTCCAGAACCTTTCTGGCGCCGAAAGACGCGCCAGCGGGTTTTTCATGGATTCCACTGCTGGAGGGGACATGCCTCACAGCGGGGGGATTTTCGGCAACAGGTCTTCCCTGTTTCCACGATCAGCGCGTGATATTCGTTGAAAAGGCGCGCGTCCTGTGGCAGGTTCTCCATGAAAAGCCGTTGAATCTCCCTGTAACTTGCTGAAGGGTTTATCAGGTCATGCCGGGAAAGAATCCGCCGGGTGTAGGCGTCCACCACGAACACCGGTTTTTCAAGGGCGTAAAGGAGAATGCTGTCCGCGGTCTCCTCTCCGATGCCATAAACGCCCAGCAGCCGCTTCCGCAGGGAAGGCAAAGGCTCCCGCGCCATCTTTTCCAGGTCACCCCCATAAGCGGCCTCGATAAAGCGCATGGCCGCCTGAAGCCTCTTCGTTTTAAGATTGAAATATCCGGAAGGACGAATCCAGGATGATAGGATCTCAGGAGGTGTTTCCAGGAGCCGCTTCACGGAAAGCGCCCCCGCCGACTTGATATTCCCAATGGCCTTTTCAACATTCGTCCAGGCGGTGTTCTGGGTCAGGATCGCCCCCACGATCACCTCGAGAGGGCTGTCAGCGGGCCACCAGTGGCGGGGCCCAAACCGTTGAAGCATCCGGTTATAGGCCTCTATCAATGCTGTGGCAACAGATTCCCTTTTTTCCATGGGGTTCAAAAGGTATCCTCACCCGCCACGTTTGTCAATCATCTTCCGTTTCTCCCCGCTTTATGCTATAAGCATATACTCAGGGAATGACCTTAACGTAACCGTCTTACCTTAAAAAAAGGAGAAGATCATGGACAATTTCCATCTCATTGATCATGCCCTGATTCAGCACAAACTCACCTATCTGCGGGACATCAACACGTCGAAGAAAAAATTCCGGGAGCTTGTGGAAGAGCTCTCCATGCTCATGGCGTATGAAGTCACCAAAGACCTTCCCCTCGAGGACAAAGAGATTGAAACCCCATTGGAAAAAATGACCGGCAAGGTCATCCGGGGAAAAAAGCTGACGGTCGTCCCCATCCTCCGCGCCGGGCTGGGCATGGTCGATGGCATTATCAACCTGATTCCCTCCGCTCGGGTGGGACACATCGGCCTTTACCGGGATCATGACACCTTCAAGCCCGTCGAATACTATTTCAAGGTTCCCCAGAACCCTGAAGACAGGGATTTTATCCTGGTTGACCCCATGCTTGCAACGGGCGGCTCTGCCGTGGCTGCCACAACCTACCTGAAAAACATCGGCGCCAAATCCATCAAATTCATCTGCCTGGTGGCGGCGCCCGAAGGCGTCAAGGCCATGCAGGAGGCTCACCCGGATGTCCCCATTTACGCGGCGGCCCTGGACAGGGAACTGAATGAACACGCGTATATCCTGCCAGGACTCGGTGACGCGGGGGACCGCCTTTTCGGAACAAAATGAATTTCAAGTCTGAAAACCGGTGTTTTGTCTGTGGAAACAACAACCCGGGTGGACTGCACCTTCAGTTTGAGATCGATAGCGAGAGTCGTCGCCTGCGTACCACCTTCGTCCCTCCCGAGATTTTTCAGGGATGGGACGGCATCGTGCATGGGGGAATCCTCTCCACCCTGCTGGATGAAGCCGTGGCGAAACTGGCCTATGAGATAGGATACGACGCGGTGACCGCAAAGCTCACGGTGACCTTCCGGAAGCCCGCTCGGGTGGGGCAACCGCTTCATGTCTTTGGGGAACTTGACAAAATCACCGCGCGGGTCATCGAGGGAAGCTCCAGGATCGAAGACGACTCCGGGAACCTTGTGGCTGAAGGGCAGGCCCGGCTCATCCGAGTGGACAGGCTGAAGAAAAAATCCGCAAAGGACCCCCGTCACGTCGCCTGAGGCGTCTGGGGGGCCTTCCCGTTCCATAACATGAGGTTGCGAATATAGATAAAAACCCCCACGCCCTGGCCAAGAATAAAGACAGGGTCCCTCCGATGGACGGCATAAACAAAGAGCATGCTGCTCCCGATAAGGGAAAGATACCAGAAAACCTTTGGGATCGTGCTTTTCTTCTTTTTTTCTGACACAATCCACTGCACAAGAAAACGGGCGCTGAAGACGCCCTGCGCGATAAATCCCAGTATAATCCAAAAATCCCAGTGAAACTTCATGAAATCTCCTTTGCTTTATATCGGATGGCCCGTTTTTTCATCCACCTGACGGCGAGAAGGTCCATAAAAGGCGAAATGAGTCGGTTCCAGAAACCATATTTGGATTGTCCGAATTTCCTCGGGTGATGGCGAACGGGCACCTCCGTAATCCTGCCGCCTTCCATGGCAATCAGTACGCCCAGAAAGCGGTGCATCCCCTTGAACATCTTGATCCGCTTCACGTACTCGGCCTTGTAGGCCTTGAGGGAACATCCCGTATCATGTATCGGGTCGTTCAGCATCTTCTTGCGAATAGAATTCGCGATCTTCGAAGATATTCTCTTCAAAA
>WGDA01000100.1 GCA_015493505.1 Pseudomonadota bacterium
ACATGTCCTGGACCAGGCCCTCCATGTCCTCCTTTTCCGGGACACTCGCCGCGGGTTTTTTCAAAAAGGGGTCAGGGTATTTCAAAATCGTTAAAGTCGCCATCTCTTATCCTCTCCTTCCGCGCTCGGATTGCCGCTTCAGCCGTATGAGAAAATAAATACTGATCGGGACCAGAAGGATACTGATTCCCTGTGAGGTAGAAATCAGGCCCGGTATGGTAAACCCCCTCGGGTCCCCCCTCAAAAATTCGATGCCAAAGCGTGCCAGCGCGTATATCAAAACATAAGACCAGAAAACCTGGCCGTCAAATCTCTTCCGCCTACTGATGATGACCAGAATAATAAAAATGGTAAAGAGGGTCAGTGAAGAAATCAGTTGCGTGGGATACAGGGGCACCCCCAGGCGCGCCAGGCTGCGGGGGTCGCGGAACACGACGCCGATGGCACAGTGGCAGGCCTTTCCATAACAACAACCGGCGCAAAAACAGCCAATCCGCCCGATGGCGTGCCCCAGGGCGATCCCAGGGGCGAACACATCCATCACCTTCCAGTGGAGAAGGCGATGATGAAGAATATACCAGGTCCCCGTAATGCCCGCCAGGATTAAACCACCATAAAACACAAGCCCCCCTTCCCAGATCTTGAGGGCTCTCAGAGGATCGTGAATGTAATCCTGATATTTTATCAGGACATAAAAAAGGCGGGCGCCTACCACCGCAGAGACAACCACGTAAAAGGAAAGGTCCAGAATCTGGCCCGGGTCAATGCCCTCCCGCCGGGCGTTGAGATAAGCCCAGGCGATCCCCGCGGCAAATCCCAGGGCAACCAACACGCCATAGCTGTAGATGGTAAACCTACCGATATGAAACAGGACTGGATGCATCCCGGTCCCCTTCACCCGCCTCATGGGGTTTTCTGAATAACAGCAGAAGGATTAAAAGCACAACTCCGACCGATATGGCTGAATCTGCCACATTGAACGCCGGCCAGTGATACTGTTTGTAATGCACGTCCACGAAATCGATGACCGACCCCAGCCGGAAACGGTCTATCAGATTCCCGATCGCGCCCCCACAGATCATCCCCAGCAGCACCGCCTGGACCCTGTCACGATCCCGCACGGCGTGAGAGAGGAAATAAAGGACGACAAGAACGGCGATCAGGGTCACCCCGGAGAAAAAGAGCGTCTTTGGCAGGGTATTCGGCCCATTGAAAAACCCGAACGCCACCCCCGTATTGTGGACATACACCAGGTTCAGCCAGCCCTTCGCCACGGGTATGGACTGGTACAGCATGAGATGCGAGATCACGAGATGTTTCGTGAACTGGTCCGCCCCCACGACGCACAACAGAACCAGGAAAAAGGTTCCAAGAATGGATTTTCCGCTTGCCGTTTGCATGGGCGTTACTATATCCTTTTCGCCCCGGAACGACAACCCATCGTGAAATTCCGTGAAAACCGCTTCGGCGGATGCCCCACGCGTTTCGCGCGGCAACCTTTCAAAAACTTTACGCCATGTATTCCTTCACCTTGTGGCGCACGATCTTACCTTCGATCATGTAGATCACATCCTCTGAGATATTCGTGGCCAAATCCGCGATGCGCTCAAGATGCCGGGAAACAAGCAGAAAGTGAATCAGGCACTCCAGCCTCTCCGGGTGAGCCAGAATGCCTTTCTTAACCTGCGCGTACATCTCGCGATTGATCCTGTCCACCACATCGTCTGATTCACAGACCTGCTTCGCGAGCCGTGCGTCCACACTCACCAGGGAATCCAGGCTTTCCCGCAACATCTTGCGGACGTTGAACACCATCGTCTCAAAATCAAAGGGAATATCGATGGGGGGCTGAGTCACCAGGAACAGGGCGCGCTCGGCAATGTTCACGGACAGATCGCCAATCCTTTCCAGCTCGTTGTTTATCTTCAGCACGGCCACGATAAACCGCAGGTCGATGGCTACCGGCTGATACAGAGCCAGAATCTTGAGCCCCTCTTCCTCCAGGTTCACCTCCAACTGATCGATCTCATCATCCATCCGGATCACCTGTCGCGCCATCTCTTCATCCCGCACTTCGATGGACCTGACCGCCATCGCCACGGATTCTTCCACCACCGTCCCCTCGGCGATGATCAGCTTCTTCAGTTTTTCAATCTCTTTCTGCAGATGTACTGACACGATATCTCTCCCTTCACCTCTACCCCTGTTCGGGCGAGCGGCCGCTCGCCCCTACATTCTACCTGCCGGGCCCTAAAACCGATGAATGCCTGCCTGCTGATTCAGTGTTCGTTCAGGTTTTAGGGCCGGGCCTACCACCTAACCTCTATCCAAACCTTCCCGTGATATAGGCTTCGGTCTGCTCCTTCTCGGGTTTGGTAAAGATTCTTTCCGTCTCTCCCACTTCCACGATGACTCCCTGATAAAAGAAGGCGGTGTAATCAGAGACACGCGCGGCCTGCTGCATGTTATGGGTCACAATGACAATCGTGAACCTGTCCTTGAGATTCACGACAAGATCTTCGATTTTCGCCGTGGCAATGGGATCGATCGCCGACGTGGGTTCATCCATGAGGAGGATTTCCGGCTCCACGGCGATGGCCCTGGCGATGCAGAGCCGCTGTTGCTGCCCGCCCGACAGGGCCGTGGCGGGCTTATCCAATTCATCCTTCACCTCATCCCAGAGCGCAGCCTGATTCAACGCCCATTCCACCCGCTCCATCATCCGCGACCGGGTCAGTTTATAGTGCATTTTCAGGCCGTAAGTCACATTGTCCTCGATGCTCATGGGAAACGGCGTCGGTTTCTGAAAAATCATTCCTACCCGGCGGCGCAACTCAATCACGTCATAACTCGGGCTCAAGATGTTTTCCCCGTCCAGGAACACCTCTCCGGTGGCACGTTGTTCACGGTAAAGCTCATAGATCCGGTTATAGACACGGATATGTGTCGATTTTCCACACCCCGATGGCCCGATGATAGCCGTAACCCGGTTCTCGAAAATATCCAGCGTGTTATCCACGAGGGCGTGAAAATCCCCATAATAAAAATTGAGGTTTCGAATAGAAATTTTGGGAGACGTCTCGCTGTTTCGCGCCTTCGCCTTTCTCAGGGTAATATTTTTCCGCGGCTGTGAATCCATGGAGCGCGATTCAAAAGTCGCCCCTGAACCGCGGCCTTCTTCATGTTTAAACAGGGGACGAATCTTTGCTGTGTTCATCTTTTGTTCCTGCCTCTCAAATATAAACGGCTGATGATTGTCACGGAGAGCACGCCCGCCATAATCAGCAGGGACGCCCCCCAGGCCTGCCGCTGCCAGTCCTTATAGGGCGACATGGCGTAGTTAAAAATTGTTACCGTCAGGTTGGCCGTGGGCCCGAAGAGGGATTTCATCCAAAAGGGGCTGTTCAGGGCCGTGAAAAGGAGGGGCGCCGTCTCACCACTGACCCGTGCGATGGCCAGCAGCACCCCAGTCAGCAGGCCGGATTTTGCCCCGCGAAAGACAACCTGAAACGTGACCTTCCAGCGTGGGGCGCCGAGGGCCAGGGCCGATTCCCGCAGGGCGTTGGGAACCATACGCAACATATCTTCCGTGGTGCGAACCACCACCGGAAGCATAATCACCGCCAGCGAGACCGCCCCCGCGTAACCGGAAAAATGCCCAATGGGATAAACCATGATCGCGTAGATAAAAACACCAACGATAATGGAAGGAGTTCCCATCAAGACATTCGAAGCGAAACGGATGGTCGAAGCGATTTTCGAGTCTTCCCCAAATTCCGACAGATACACCCCACCCAGAATCCCGAGGGGCACCCCAATCAAAACCGCCAGGGCCGTCATCAGGATCGTGCCAACAATAGCATTCGCCAGCCCCCCGCCCGGAACACCGGGAGGCGCGGGAAGCTTTGTGAAAAACCCAATGGACAGGGCTGAGGCCCCCTTGAGAACCACCTCCAAAAGAATCCACCCCAGGAAGAAAAGCCCCACCAGGGCCGAAAAACCGGACACCCCCACCACGAAGGTGTTCAAAAACTTCCTGAAGGTGGCAGGACGCCTCCGCATCTACACCCTCCTGCCGGATTTTTTCTTCATCCGACCAAGCCAGAGCCGCGACAATATTTCCACAAAAACCGTGATGAAGAGGAGAATCAGCCCCAACTCCACCAGAGAGCTGAGATAGAGCGGGTCAGACGCCTCCGTGAATTCGTTCGCCAGCGTGGAGGCGATTGTGTTGGCCCCGGTAAAAAGAGACGCTGAGATCTTGTGGGAATTTCCGATGACGAACGTCACGGCCATCGTCTCCCCCAGGGCACGGCCCAGCCCAAGAAATCCCGCGCCGACAATTCCATCGAAACCATACCGGAGGGTGACCTTCCTCGCCACCTCAAAGGTAGTCGAACCCATCCCATACGCCGACTCTTTCAATTGAACCGGCACCATGCGAAAAACGTCACTGGTGACAGAGGTTATAAATGGCAGGATCATCAGGGCGAGGATGACTCCCGCCGTCAGCATCCCGATACCCATGGGAGGCCCCTGAAACAGGGGAAGGTTTCCGCCAATCCGCGCCAAGAAGGGCTGCACGTGGTCCGCCATGTATGGGGCGAACACAAAAAGTCCCCACATGCCAAAGATGATACTGGGAATGGCCGCGAGTAATTCGATCGCGCCACCGATGATTCGGCCGAAGCCGGGGGGAATCAGCTCCACCAGGAAAAACGCAATGGCCAGGCCCAAAGGCATGGCAATCACCATGGCAATCAGGGTAGAGACAAGGGTTCCGTAGATGCTGCTCAACGCACCAAAGTCATGTTTCACCGGGTTCCAGGCGTTCGAGACGACAAACCTCAGCCCGAAATGCCGGATGGAAGGCATGGACAGGTCAGTCAGGGAAATAAACAGCCCAAGGATTAAAAGGGGGACCAGAACGGCGCTCGCCACAGTCACCCACCGAAAAAGGGTATCCCCGCGTCCACGCGGGCTCTCCGGCGGCGAGGAAGGGGGGAAGCCGGGAACGCCAGACGGCGCCCCCGGCAAGGAGGGGGGACTCGTTTGTGTTAGGGCCATAAAGGTTTTCCGCTCGCGTCTTTCACCGTTTTCTTCCAGGTGGCCTCGACCAGCCGGACAACCTTATCCGGCATGGGGACATAATCCAGTTTCTTGGCAATCCCCGCGCCGTGCTTATACGCCCAGTCAAAAAATGACAGCACCGCCTTCGCCTTTTTCGGGTCTTTCTGTTTTTTGTAGATCAGGATAAACGACGCCCCGCAGATGGGCCAACTGTCTTTTCCGGGCTGGTTGGTCAGCACCATATAAAATCCCCTGGCGTGAGCCCAGTCCGCGTTGGCGGCGGCGGCCTGGAATGTCTTGATGGCGGGGCTTACGAAGGCACCCTCTCTGTTTTTCAATTGAACATAAGTCAGCTTATTCTGGAGCGCGTACGCGTATTCCACGTAGCCGATACCTCCGTTCACCTTCTCCACGTACGCGGAAACGCCCTCGTTTCCCTTACCACCCACGCCGACAGGCCAGGAGACAGCCTTTCCCGTACCGACTTTTTCGTGCCACTCTTTCGAAACCTTATCCAGATAATTGGTGAAGATCCAGGTAGTTCCAGAACCATCGGCGCGATGAACCACCGTGATATTTCTATCCGGCAGGGTGAGGCCCGGGTTCAGCTTTTTAATGGCCGGATCATTCCATTTTTTGATTTTTCCCAAAAAGATACCGGCCAAAACCTCCGGGGTAAGCCTCATGGTGCCGGGTTTAACCCCACCAAGGTGCACCACGGGCACCACGCCACCCATGATCATTGGGAACTGGATGAGCCCGTATTTCTCGAGCTCGCCTGCCTTCAGTGGCGCGTCCGAGGCCCCAAAGTCCACGGTTTTGGCCTTAATCTGTGCGATGCCGCCCCCGGAACCGATGGACTGATAGTTCAGTTTCACACCACGAAGCCTTTCATACTTGTAGGCCCACTGGGCGTAAACGGGGTACGGAAAGGTTGCCCCAGCCCCGTTGATGG
>WGDA01000101.1 GCA_015493505.1 Pseudomonadota bacterium
GAAAACCACGCGCCCGGAATTCGCGTGCCAGCTCCGAGAATACATCGCTGAACTGCGGGTTGTTGAAGATATCCCGGTAGATATCCTCTGTCTTGTATCCAAACCCCTGTCCACTTGTGGCGTGGAATCCCTCAAACGGGCGGGTTGACCGCACCCGGTCATACTGGGCACGCTTAATGGGATCGATCAGAACGCCGTAGGCCTCGCTGATCTCCTTGAACCGTTCCTCCGCGCGGGGGTCACCCGCGTTCCGGTCCGGGTGATATTTCAACGCCAGCTTTCGATAGGCGTGCTTGATGGTTTCTTCATCAGCCTGCTCAGAAACACCCAAGATTTTGTAATAGTCGACTCCCGCTGTCATGTCTTAATTTTTTACGGCCTCACTCCCTTTTTGAAGCGCCTGTACGTTATCCTCCAGATTTTTCTTATTCGTATGTGTTCTCAATATATCTATGAAATCACCCATCGTCAAGGGAAGAATTTTTGTTCCAATCATGGCACCGACCATAACCATGTTTGTCAGGAGGGCGTTTCCCATTTCCAGGGCGATGGCACTGGCATCGAGTGTCCAGGCCTGGGATGAAAGGGTTTGAATCGCCTTGAGAATACCGTCAAGCGAAGGATAGGAAAGGGTGCCGATTATCACATCCAGAGGTGCGATGGGGCGAACGTTGGTCATCGCGTGAATGTCGGGGTTTCCAAACATCTTGAGAATCCGCAGGGTTTCCATGGGTTCCAGGCCCAGCACGAAGTCCCCCTTCCCTGGCGGGATGATGGGGGCAATCTCACCTGTTTTAGTCAGGCGAACGTGGCTCATGACGGACCCCCCACGCTGTGAAACCCCATACGTTTCACCCACGATGGCCTGAAACCCCTTTTTGATAAAGGCGCGGGCAATGAGCTGGGAAATCAACACGTTTCCCTGGCCTCCCACGCCGGCGATAATCAAGTTGTAGGGCGTCCTGAAGGTGCTCATGAGACAGCCTCCCGCTGTATGGCCTTTTCCGGGCAGATATCCGCGCAAACCCCACATCCGGTGCAGATCGCTTCGTCGATTTCCGCTTTCCCGGTTTTGGGATTCCAGATGAGGCCTGGGCATCGAAAGACGCGGGTGCAGTACCGGTCACAGCCACACGATTCACCGATACATTTTTCGGCATCCACCTTCATGGAATAATGCCGCCCCGCCCGCTTGAACGCGACAAGCGCGCAGGTTCGTTTAAAAACCAGTACTTGGGGTTCGTCCGCCTTTAAGGTGTCGAGCAGGGCCTCCTCGGTGGCGGGGAGGTCAAAAGGATCAACCGTTCTCACATGGAAACCGATGGCCTGGCATATTTTGGTAATCTCAATCGGATCTACCTCCCGCCCCATGCATGTGAGCCCCGTGCCTGGGTGAGGCTGAAAGCCCGTCATAGCCGTGGCGCTGTTGTCCAGGATGACCGCCACGAAAGAGGAGGTGTTGAACCGGGCGTTGATGAGGGCGGGAATTGCGGCGTGAAAGAAGGTGGAATCCCCACACACGGCGATGACTGGCTGGCGTTTCCCCATAGGTCCCAGGATTCCCATGCCCGATGCAACGCCGATTCCCGACCCCATGGCCTGCAGGGTCTTGGCGACCTGGTACCCGGAAGGCCACATGGCCATGGCATAGCAGCCAATATCCCCCGTCACAATGCCGTTCCGTCCATCTTTGGCGAGGGCGTTTTTGATGGCCCAGAAAGAGGCCCGGTGGGGACAGCCAGGGCAGAACCCCAGGGCACGATCGATGACAAGCCCTTCCGAGGCCTCTCTGACTTCACGCTCGTATGAAGCCGGCCTCCCGGCGTCGGGAACATCCGGGAAAAGGGTTTTCAGGGCCGCTATCGGATGTTCCGGCGTGAGGCCTCCCACGGACGGAAGGTGCCCCGTCATGCGTCCAAAGATCCTTTTTACCTGGCCTGCGTCACCACGCCCGCCCAGGAATTCCCGGAGATTTCCTTCGATGAACGGATCCACCTCTTCCACGACGAGGAAACGGGAAGAGCGGTCTATCACATCCGCCACGAAGGTTTCGGGCAGTGGCCATGTGGTTCCCAACCGGGCGATACCCACACGGTCTTCGAGCCCCAGTAGGGAGACGGCCTCCCTGGAAAACAGAAACCCGATGCCTGAAGCAACCATGACGAGTTCGGGGCGCTCCGGTCCCACATATGTATTGAAAGGGGATCGGGAAAAATCTTTCTTCAACTTTTCTATGGCGTTATGGCGTTTCTCATGCTTGGTGAGGATGGGAAAGGGCGTGAAAGGGGTGCTGGTGTCAAATTCCGTCTGGCCCGAAATTTCCGGCAGGGGACCATATACCACGGGACCTCTGCCATGAGAAATGCGCGTGACGCTTCGGACCATGACTACCGACCCGATCGTTTCCGATAGCTCGAAGGCATATCGAACCATGTCCCGGGCGTCCGCGAACCCCGCGACCTCGAGGAGGGGAATGTCGGTCAGTCTCGCCATGTAGCGGGTGTCCTGCTCGTTCGAACTGGAGATGCCACCGGGATCGTCGCACACGATGACCACCAGGCCTCCCTTGACACCACACAGATTCAGATTGGTCAGGAAATCGTAGGCCACGTTCAGACCGTTCTGTTTCATGGCGGCCAGCGCCCGCAGCCCGAAAAAGGAGGCGCCCGCGGCGACTTCCAGGGCCACCTTTTCATTTACAGACCATTCCACATGCAGCCTTGAAGGGTCCGCCGCCCTGGAAAGGGTTTCGATGATCTCTGAAGAGGGGTTGCCCGGATAGGCAGCCGCGACACGGACGCCGGCTTCGAGGGCGCCCCGCGCCAGGGCTTCATTCCCCATGAGGAGCTCCACGCGTCCCGGCTCATTCAAGGCGATGGGGTGAGGCGCGCTCATTGTGGATCCTCCATAGGTTCGGAAAGGGGTGGCTGGAGGGCCTGAAAGGCCCGTTTTCTTTTCAGTAACGAGGCTTCGGCAAGGTGTGAGCGGGACGCCTCCGGCATGTCGCGGGTTTTTAAGATGCCTGCCTGTGACAGGTGATTGAATAGCGTGGTTCCCTTCCCGGTCCTGACGATGAGGGTATTCCACCCGCTGAACCCCTCAGCCGCTCCCACCGAAATGTCCGCGAATTCAGCGGTCATGTCCGGGCAGGTCCGGCATCCCGGGTTGATAAACGGACGAATCTCATCCAGAGGAATGTCCGCCCGGGTTCCGTCTTCAAAGATGATATCGAGCCGGTTCGCGGGGGGCGGAGGGATGTCATATTTCCTGACCGGTTGTTCACCGAACCGACGCCGCATCTCCGCGAAAAAGGGACGGGGAGAAAGCGCCCAGGTACAGAACAGACCGATAAGAAGGTCTTGCATTCCTTTGTGCGGGTTTCTCGGGTGATCTGTTGCCTGCATCCGGCGAACCGCGAAGATCTGGCAGGGAAGCCCAACGATTACGAGGGGTTTCGGGTTCGTTTTACGATACGCGTTCAGGGCGGAAAGGCTGTACCCCGTGGCGTAGTGAACCCCCGCGCTGGCGAAAACCTCTTCGGGGGTTTTGATGACTCTCCCGCGTGGATAGTCCGCATTTTGCCATGTGGTAACGAGCGCGCCATCATATTCCGCCTCGGAAATGGCGGTCTGAATAATGGCGGTAACCACCCCGCCGTACTGCGCCGAGGGGACGGGGTCAGCCGTCTGGGCCATGGTAAGGGTGTTGACAGGCCCGATGGGGTTTTCCGGGTCGGTTTCCCGCCAGAGCTGTCCCAACAGGGGGTCTGATCCGTCGTCGGGGCCCCGGGGGCAGAAATTGACGCATCGCCCCTCTTCCAGGGCGCAGGCATCCGGAGAGATGATAGCGCCTTCGTAGAGCGACAGATAAGGGCACAGGTTCAGACATGCCCCACATCCGGTACACACGCCCTTTTTGATGACCTGATCTCTCAGGAAGGTAAAACTGATCTCTCCATCGTTCACAGGCCCATCTTAGCTTTTGTGGGGGCAGGTGTCAACGTGCTGAAATGATGATCGAGACGGAAGGCTTAGAAGTGTAACGCGAAAATGTGATTGCCGGCTGGGGTGAAGGCTTGCGTCACTGCTTACGGGATTTGTCTTCGCCCGGTTGGATCCCGTAATATTCCAGCGTTCGGCGGATGATGAGCCGGCTTAACATCAGGTTGTGCTCATAAGGGA
>WGDA01000102.1 GCA_015493505.1 Pseudomonadota bacterium
CAGAGATTGAAGAAGATGATATCAAAAGGGCCATGGATCGGTTGAATCACCGTCCACGGAAAAAGTTGGGGTTCAAAACCCCTTATGAGGTGTTCTATAATACCTCTACAACTCTAATCCCAAAAGTTGCACTTACAAGTTGAATCCGCCTGATAAAACATTTCCCCATAAATTGCAAAAAAATATCTGTGGATGGTCAATTTCCAAAATCTCTTGAATTTTCAATCTGTCTGTGCTATGGAGCAAGCGAGTTAATGCGATAAAAACCGTGATTCATTATTTTGGAGCGAGATTTGAAGTGGAATCCGGTTGTTCCCTTTCACGAAGCGTTTTTCTTTTTTTACGAAAACCACCTCATACGAGCCAACACAGGGAAGGTGCCCATTATCAACTCATTGGCAGGGTATAAAGAGACCTTTTTATTTGGGGGAGAGGCATGAAGAAGATGACTTTCTTCGAAAAGCTTATCGCGAAATGGAACGGAAGGGTTGACGGAAAGAAAAATCGTCCCGGCCCCCAGGATGACTTGTCTATTTATGAGAAAACACTGGTCGATGGGTATGAGGCAACTGTTCAGATACTTACGCGCGAATGGCATCAGAAAGACAGCAAGTTAGAAGAAGATTATTGTGGAATGTTGCAAACAGCGAAAAATGTGCTGGAGGAAATAAAGAAGATAGAACCAAGTTATGAAGCCCTTAAAGATAAAGCGGAAAATATCATCGTGCCAGATGGCACGTATAAAAATCGTGGTTACTTAGTCCTTATGGCTTTTTTGGCGGCAAGCGAATTCCCTTTGAACTCCGTAATCTTTAATCTCCTTGGCGAGGCAAGATGGCTGACGTATCTCATCGCAATTGGCATAGCGGTTGCCATTCCATTCGCGGCGCATTACATGGGGATTTTGCTCAGACGGGAATCCCCGCTGCACAGTTGGAGGGGGGGGCTAAAGTGCGGGGCGTTTTTCCTGATTGTGTTTTTCGTTCTTTCATTGATTGCTTGGTTCCGGGAGAAATATATTGTCGGGATGGGCGTAACCAAATTGTTGGGGATTCAGTTGGATCCCATGATGGTAAATGTTCTTTTCCTATCCATGAATTTGTTGATTTTTACTGTAGCGACGATTGCTTCCTATTTTACTCACCTGGATGTCACTGACAGAATGATCAAAGAACACCGAGAAATGATTATGAAACGAAAAAGGATTAAAAAAACAAAGGATGAATTGGAGGATGAAACGGAGGAGATTTCCAAGAAGTTGAAAAAATTAAAGAAACGCCTTGAGGAACTTGAAGAGTCCATTGCCAAGATTCACGCGAGACGGGAAAAGTTATTCCAAATCTACAAAGAACGGGTGGAAATGGCTGTAAAATCGTGCCATTATCTGGTGAATCTCTACCGGTTGAGCAATACGCGCGCGCGGAAAGATGGCATAACGCCCGAGTGTTTCAAACAAGAACCGGCAATCTCAATCGCCCCATTTGACGGTGAATTTGATCAGACTTGTTGATGGTGA
The DNA here is from genome assembly GCA_015493505.1 of Pseudomonadota bacterium. Lineage (GTDB taxonomy): Bacteria > Desulfobacterota > S145-22 > S145-22 > S145-22 > S145-22. Next base: position 1,517 of record WGDA01000102.1, read on the forward strand.
GGAACGACATGCTTAAAAAAGTTTTATCGATTATTTTTCTTTCGTTTTTTCTCTGCACGTTTGCCGTGGTGAGCCAAGCCAGCGCTTCGGATCATAAACCCAAAAAGCTTGTTTACGTGCTCTTTGATTTGTCAGGCAGCACGGCACAAAAGAGAGATATATTTTCCCAGTGGTTCAATCGCATTATGGAAAATCTTCATGGCGGGGACAGGATTGTGGTAGAGGCGATTCAATCCGAGTCCGCTTTGAATGCAACTTATCCCATTGACGAGCAACTTCCGGCTTACTCGTCATGGAGCGATAACCCTCTGATATACAAAAGAAAAATAATGATTCAAAAGGAAAAGATTAAGCAGAAGGTTAAAGAGTTCCTGAAAAGAAAGAAGAGCCGTTCCACCGGAATTATGAGCGCGATGATCCCGGCGCAGCAACTGTTCGAAGTTTATCCTGAATTTCACAAAAAGATTCTGGTTATTATGTCAGATATGATTGAAGAATCACGTCATTATAATTTTATGCACTACCCCCCGAACAAAAGGACGGCTTCACGAATCATAAAAAAGGAGAAGGCGGCGGGACGCCTGCCGGATTTGAAAGGGGTTGAGGTTTATGTCTGCGGCGCGGGTGGAAGAACAACAAGCCAAATGCTTAGAATCAAAAATTTCTGGATTGCCTATTTCAAGGCATGTGGCGCTTCTCTCAATCCAGACCACTATGGTCCCGCCCTCCCGCGGTTTGACGAATAAAAGAGAAAAGCCTGTTTAGCCTTTTTTCAGCCCCAGGAAAAATCCGGCGGCGAAGGCCCCCCCAAAGGGGAGGTTATAGGTCAGAAAGTGCCACAACGCGCCAAAGGAGTTTGGGTGAATGGAGCCTGTGAAATCTTCCGCGATTCTTGTCCAATGAATCCCACTGATGTAACCTTTGAACGCCAGGAACTGAAGAAAGAGGAAAAGAACCGCCACAAGGATGGCGAGAAATTTAAGCGCTTTCCTGGAAAAATAGCCCAATGACCATCCCAGGAGGCCCCCGAGACCCATCTGAATAATGACAGAATGCGCGGAGTGCCAGAGGGTAGAATGAGGGGTAGTCGGAACCGGCAGGATATTGGCTGGAAGAGAGAAGGGTGACAGTTGTTTTTAATTTCACCATGATAAATCCATTTTTAATGCAAAGAATTCATCCATGTCAAGTTTACGAGAATTTCAGCAACAAGGATACTTAAATTCCCAAAAGACATAAGATTGCAATGTCTAATTCGGATAATTTTTTAAGTGTTTACGAATGGTGGCAGAAAAACTGGCTGAAAGGTGCGATAGGGTTATGCTGCCTTTTTATGCTTCCGGGGGCGGTGCGGGTCTTCTGCATCGCGATTGAAAAAATCTACCTCTATTCCCGGTTCTGGGAGCCGTTGGTCATCGGTTTTCTTGTCGGAACGGCAGTGTATTTCGGGGTAATGACCAGGTTCCCCTCGATAGACCGTTTTGAGCACAATTTGACTCATGTTGTCATGGCCGCTCTTTTTCTCGAAAAAGTTTCACGACACGACTTTATTGACGGGGGCGAATCCCACTGGATGGGAACCCTTGGAAACGGCTTCAAGGGGGATATGGTCCGCCTGGCGCCGTATTACTTTCCAACTTTTTCCTTTTTGTTAGCGTTGATCTACCCGCTTGTTCCAGGAAAACGCCCCTTCGGCATCGCCTTGTTTGGGTTTACCCTGGCCTACCACATGTTCAGCACCATTCGGGAGAGCGTAAAAAACTGGACAAAGGCTCCTCTGAAGTTGTCGGCGGATGGCAAGGAAATACCAACGGATATCGGCGGCAGTGGCCCCATTTTTTCTTCCCTATTTGTCCTGACATTTACCTTGATCAGCCACAGCCTGTGCTTTTTCCTCATTCTTGGCGGTTATCGGAACCTGGCACCCTGGATAGCAACTTTCTGGCACGCGAATTTTAGTTTTTACGGGGGCAAGGAAAAGGGGACACTCTGGTTTCAATAAATGCTGCCAGGAAAGAATCTCATATAATCAGAATCTTCATTGGAAAATTCAGAACCAATTAAAAATCACTGAGAGCCCAAGGTTGAGGACGAGGATTTATTCCTTCAGCAGTTCAAGGATGCGGTCGGCGGCGTCGGGGGATAAGGTGCCTTTGCGGCGGGCGACATCCACGTTCAGGCGGGCCAGTTCTTTATACGCGGGGAGGGTGTCAGGAATCACACGGCGAATCGCCTCCAGGTGGCGTGCCACGACCCCCGTGTCGCCACGCGCGATGGGGCCGGTCAGGGCCCGCACGGGGCCCAGGGCGCGGATGTTGTTCAGGCTTCCTTCGATCAGGGGCGTGAGGGCGGCCAGGCCCTGCTCCCGATCGATGCCAATTGCCTCATAATATCGAAGGCTCAGGTCGATGATGGAGACGAAGAAATTGGAGGCGATGACAGCGGCTGCGTGGTAGATGGGTTTATCCTCGGTTTTGATGGTCATGACCGTGCCATCGAGCGCCTCGGCCAGTTCCCGCGCGACAGTCAGCGCCCCGGGATCTCCCTCCAGGCAGAAATAAGATCCCGGCAGGGTCTTGATCGCGACCTCCACGTCAGCAAAGCTCTGAAGCGGGTGCATGGAGCCGATAAAGCATCCCCTTTCTCTCGCGGCGGCAAGAGCACCGGAAGGCACAGACCCGCTGACATGTAACACAACCTGGCCGTTTTGGAATCCGCCTTTTTCCGCGATTTCCCCGCAAGCGTCCCGGATGGCGTCATCCCGCGTCGTGATCAGGACGATCTCTCCCCGTGGAGTCAGCTCCCACGCCTGGTCCGTGACGGAGGGAGGAGGCGTCAGCCTGTCAGCCGCCTGTATGGCGGATTCACGGGTTCGACTCGCGATCCCCACGATGCTGTACCCCGCCTTTTGAAGCAGAGCGGCGAGGGCGGTTCCGACTTTTCCCGCGCCGATAATGACTATTTTCCGCGTCATTTCTTTTCTCCTTGTTCGACGGCTTCGTAAAAAGCTAATTTATGCCGTTTTTCGGCAGTCTATCAGCAACGAAGTCCGCTGACATTGAACGTTTCTTGTTGTTTGGGTGAATGTGTAACAATATTATCACCTTATGTCAGTTTCGCCAAAATGACTTCCTTGGAAGTC
>WGDA01000103.1 GCA_015493505.1 Pseudomonadota bacterium
CTCGACAAGAGCCTTTCCGCGAAAGGGGTTCAGATATATATCGGCACGGAGAGCAAGCTCGAGGACTTTCACGACTTGAGCCTGATTATGGCTTCATACACGAATGGTTCCTCAACCCTGGGGTCCTTAGGGGTTTTGGGGCCAACCCGGATGAATTATTCGAAGGTAATTCCCGTGGTGGACTATACCGCTGAGATTGTCAGCGAGATATTACGACGGATGTGAAAAGGAGAAGACAAGGATGAATAAGGAAGTCGAGGAAAAAAAAGAGAACGAAGCCATCAAGGTGGAGTTTTCTGACAAGGCAAAGAAACTGCGCGAGTTGAAAGGGAAAAAGGGCGAAGGGGGCGCGAAGGGAAAAGAAACCGAAAAACGGGAAAAAGACGAGAAGAAAAAGGACTGGGAAAAGGAATACAAGGAGTTGTACGAAAAGTATGTGCGCCTGCACGCCGAGTTCGACAACTTCAAAAAACGAATCACCAAAGACAAGGAAGAAGCCATACGGTTCGCCAATCAGACCCTGATTCAGGAGATTCTTCCTTTTGTGGACAACCTCGAACGCTCCCTGGAGCACGCTCATGAGGCGAAAAACATCGACGCCCTGAAAGAAGGCATCGAAATGACCATCAGACACTTCCTCAAGGTTCTGGAGAAATATGGTCTGGAACCCATCAAGGCGGAAGGAGAGCCATTTGATCCAAATATTCACGAGGCCATCATGCAGGTGGAAACGGACGAGGTGGAACCTGACAAAGTGGTCCAGGAACTGCAAAAGGGATACAAGCTTCACGGGCGCGTGATTCGTCCGGCAACCGTCACGGTTTCAAAAAAGAAAAATTCATAAAAAAAACGAACTAATTAAAAGGAGGATAACATGGGAAAGGTAATAGGAATCGATTTGGGAACCACAAACTCTTGCGTTGCCATCATGGAGGGTGGGGAAGCCAAGGTCTTGACCAACGCGGAAGGCGCGCGCACAACCCCATCCGTGGTGGCTTTCACTGAAAAAGGGGAACGTCTCGTGGGGCAGGTGGCCAAACGTCAGGCCATCACGAACCCGGAGAACACTATTTTCGCCATCAAACGCCTGATCGGAAGGAAGTTCGAAGACCCGGAGGTCCAGAAGGACCTGGACATCCTGCCGTATAAAATCATCCGGGCGTCCAATGGGGACGCGTGGGTCAGCGTGCGTGGCAAGGAATACAGCCCCCAGGAAATCTCCAGCATGATTTTGCAGAAGATGAAGCAGACAGCGGAAGATTACCTGGGAGAAAAGGTGACGGAAGCCATCATTACCGTCCCCGCCTATTTCAATGACAGCCAGCGTCAGGCTACGAAGGACGCCGGAAAGATTGCGGGTCTTGAGGTAAAAAGAATCATCAACGAACCCACGGCGGCATCGCTCGCCTATGGACTGGACAAGAAGAAGGACGAGAAGATCGCGGTTTTCGACCTGGGTGGTGGAACCTTCGATATCTCGATCCTCGAAATCGGCGACGGCGTCTTCGAGGTTAAATCCACCAATGGCGACACCCATCTCGGTGGCGAGGATTTCGACCTGCGCATCATGGATTATCTCGCCGACGAGTTCAAGAAAGACCAGGGTATCGACCTCAGAAACGACCGCATGGCCCTGCAGCGGTTGAAAGAGGCGGCGGAAAAAGCCAAGGTAGAACTTTCGAGCACCATGGAAACGGACATCAACCTCCCGTTCATCACGGCGGACGCCAGCGGCCCGAAGCACCTGAACATCAAGCTGACGCGGGCGAAGCTGGAGAAGCTGGTGGAAGACCTGATTGAAAAGGTCGAGGAGCCGTGCCGCATCGCCCTGAAAGACGCGGGCCTGACGCCCCAGGATATCAACGAGGTCATCCTGGTGGGCGGTATGACCCGAATGCCGCGGGTGCAGCAGAAGGTCAAGGAAATCTTCGGCAAGGAACCCAACAAGAGCGTCAACCCGGATGAAGTGGTCGCCATCGGCGCGGCCATCCAGGCCGGAGTCCTGACCGGGGATGTCAAAGACGTGCTGCTTTTGGATGTTACCCCGCTTTCTCTCGGGATTGAAACACTGGGTGGCGTGATGACCAAGCTCATCGAGAAAAACACCACCATCCCGACCCGGAAAAGCCAGATTTTCTCCACGGCCGCGGACAACCAGACGGCCGTCACCATCCACGTGCTTCAGGGTGAGCGCGAAATGGCTCGGGACAACAAGACCCTGGGACGGTTCGAGCTGGTCGGCATTCCACCGGCACCCAGAGGGGTCCCGCAGATCGAGGTGACCTTCGACATCGACGCGAACGGCATCGTCCATGTCTCCGCGAAAGACCTGGCGACCGGAAAGGAACAGTCCATCAAGATCACGGCTTCCAGCGGCTTGTCCAAGGAAGAGGTGGAAAAGATGATTCGCGACGCTGAGATGCACGCGGAGGAAGACCGGAAAAAGAAGGAGCTGATCGAGGCAAGGAACCAGCTCGACAGCCTGATCTACACAACGGAAAAGACCCTGAACGAGAACAAGGACACGCTCGACGAAGCTTCCAAATCCAACCTCGAGGCGGCCATCGAAAAGGCCAAAAAAGCAATGGAAACAGACAATGCCGAAGAGATTAAGAATGCCACTCAGGAACTGAGCAACGCCTCGCACAAACTCGCCGAGGCCATGTACGCCAAGGCGTCCCAGCAGCAGGCTGGCCAGCAGGGTGCCGGAACCGGTGGCGCGGCTGGTACCGGAGCGGGCCAGGCGGGCGCGTCCGGTTCTTCAGGCGACGGAGACGACGTCGTGGACGCGGATTTCGAGGAAGTGAAATAACGCTAAACCTGAAAGCATCGCGCATATAAAAAGGGGAGAGGTCTGTACCTCTCCCCTTTTTTGTATCTCTTGACTATTCCGGGCCCGCGGCCAGGAAAGTCTGAAAATTTAAATGGGTTCTTCAAATCGAGATTTTACGGGAATCCCGATATCCATCAGGTCTTCCACAATTTCCGAAGCGTTTTCCTGATCAATCTTGATGTAAATGGTACTCTTCCCGCCTGCCGGCGTCTTCCGGTTCGTGACGATACTGAGGATGTTGGCACCGTGTTTCGAGATGATATGCGTGACGTTCGCCAGGGCGCCGGGCTTGTCTTCCAGGGACATTATCAGTTTGGAGCCCCGCACGTTCCCGCCCATGATTTCGATAAAGGCCTCAAAAAGGTCGGATTCCGTGATAATCCCCACGACCTTCCCTTCCTCCAAAACGGGCAATGACGCAATTTTATATTTTCTCATAAGTTTTGCGGCCACCTCGATGGGAGTATCCGGCGTAACCGTGAGGGGATGTTTGGTCATGACCTCTGAAACAATCATCCGGGAAAGGATATAGTTCAATTCGTGAATCGACAGCTTCGACAGGTCCGGCGGGGCCGCCTCCATGATGTCACTCTTACTGACAATTCCAACAAGCCGATCGCCGTCAAGGACCGGAAGCCGCCGGATGTTGTGCTCCTCCATAATCTTTTTGGCGTCGTAGATATTGGTGTACTTCGTGACGGTCAACGGTTCTTTCGTCATAAAAACTGAAACATTCATCTCGCGCCCCCTCGCTTGAGTTTGCCCCCTTCACACGTCAGTTTACTACAGCCCGGGAACTTGTCAATCAAATCAGGCGGGATGGCCTCCACGGCGCCTGTAAAAAAATCGGCGAAAGCCCAGAGCCAGCATGAGCAGGAATATCCACAGGAAATTGATATCACCACTTCCGGGGGGAGGGCTGGTAGGAGAAATCGTCCCGCACCCGCTGCCACCTCCACCACCGCCCGTGTCTTCAGAAGGATTAATGGCATAGATGGCTTCGAGTCCCGCTTTATCATCCGGCTCAAGGGTCCTCTTTTTCGTTTCACCATAATCCATGTACCCATACATGGTCTCTTCGCTGTCCTCTTTGGCGTAGAGGTCGTCAAGCCCACAGAGATGCCCCACCTCATGGGTCATGGCGTTCTGAATATCCATCTTGTCGGGCGCGCCGTCCGTCGCCCAGTGGTAGAAGGTGTTCAGAACGATATCCACATCCTTTATCCTTCCGTCATCGGATGAATAGAAGATATAAGCCTGGCCAATCACATCAGGCCCTGAAACATGTTTTCCCATTATGACACAGTTTTCCCCGTCATACGCGGGTTCTGTGCTGTCGGTTGGGCCCACGTAAGCAAAGGTTATGGAGGCGTTTTTTACCGCCTGCCAAGCGGCAAAGGCGTTTTTCACCGCCTGCTGAAACTGCCCCGCGGGAACAGTAGTCGTCTTCATGTTAATTTTGAAAGAAACGGGAAAATCATCGCGGCTCCAGTGAAGGACATTTCCGTTCTCATCATGCTCCAGCTTATAGGCGTGGCCAAACGGCGCCAGGGTAAAAAAGAAACCGGCCATCAAGAGGAAAATCCAAAGAAAACGCTTCATGGCCTGTTCCCCCGCAGTGCGCGAATATGTTGGATAAAGGCCTGTAACGGAACGCCCTGATTGTTACCGGCCGTCTCTCTCAATGACTTTATCAGGGTTCCGGGCCGCGTGGACAACAGGGCCTCTGGAACCACGACCTCGCCTTCCGGCGACGTGACGACGAAAAAGACCCCATCCATATCATCGAGCACCTGATAACCGGTCATGCCTTCCACAAGAAAGAGGATTCCTTTTTGGCCTTTTGGCAGGCGCACCCCGTGAGATACCCGCAGCCCGATTTTTCCCACGACCCCGCCATCATACTCCACCGTGATTTCCCGGCTGGAAACCTGTCCGGCCAAAACCCTTTCCACTCGAAGGCGCGCCCGGGTCTTAATCACCTTGTTTTCCCAATAGCAGGTCTTCTGAACAGGAACCGCCATCACGATGGTATCGGCGTTGGCTGCCAGCGTCGTCAGAGGTACCGCCCGGACCGCTCCGGGAAACACCCACGACAGAAAAAAGAGCACTCCCGCGACAACCATCCAGCGGTTTTTATGGATTGTGCGAATCCTTTGAAATCGCCCCATTCTCTCCTCCGAATCAGTCCTGCGCGGCCGCTTTCAACCTCCCAACAATCATCTCTCCCATGACCACCACGTCCTCCAGCTCGAGATAGTGATCGATCGAGGCGTCAAAAAGCATCTTTCCCGCCGCTGGAAATTCCTCGTCTCCCTTCCACAGGACGAGGGTTACGGGAATCCTGGGAAATATCTGAAACGTGTAGGCGGCGTCTCCCAGCAGGGCCGGCACCCCCTGGTGCGCCTCCGCCGCCTTTTTAAAAGCCTCCAGATCCTCGCCAAAGGCCTGGAGAAACGGCAGGATTACCCGTCTCCGGAACACGCCGGCGTAAGAAAGACCCCCCGGGATTTCCCCATAAGTGATGAATTTCTTGACGTTGGGAAACCCGTCAGCAAGAAGGATATAGTGTAACATCACCCCCTTGGAGACAAGGGAGATCACGGATTCATCGGGAGACCGAAAGTCACAGGTTTCCGGATCGATATAGTAGGTCTTCCCGAAAAAGGGGAGTTCGATCCCCTTTTCGGGAGAGTAGGCAAAACCGCCGTTTCCCGCCTGCCGGGGCAGGTCTGCCCCTTTGAGTTTTTCGCAGGCGATTTCGACCGCCTGCCGATATCCTTCCTGTTTAGGAAGTCCCATGCCCTTTCTCCTTTAACCGTTCAGACAGACAAGGCGTGCGCGAGGCTCACCTCTTCTTTTAACTTTTCGATTGTCGCGTGATAATCCGGGGCCTTGAAGATTCCGGAGCCGACCACAAACCGGGTTGCTCCGGCCCGGGCGACTTCCCGGATATTGGCCACCTTCACGCCCCCGTCCACCTCGAGGACGATCTCACGGCCACTCTCATTGATCTTCTCCCGAATCTTCCGAACCTTGCGCAAGACTTCGGGGATCATCTTCTGCCCTCCGAACCCGGGGTTCACCGTCATCACCAGAATCACGTCAATAAAGGGGATTACCGGGTAAATCATCTCCGCGGGGGTTGCCGGGTTCAGGGAGACACCCGCCCTGGCACCCGCGTCACGGATGTCCGTCAAGAGCTTGTGCAGATGGCGGGTGGCCTCCACGTGCACGGTAATCACTTCGCATCCGACCTCGGAAAACGCTGCCACGTATCGCTCGGGCGTTTCAACCATCAGGTGCGCGTCCATCGGGCGCGAGACCTTTCCGAGGGATCGAATCACCGGAGGGCCAAACGTCAGGTTCGGCACGAAATGGCCGTCCATCACGTCCAGGTGAATCCGGTCGGTGCCCGCCGCGATCACCGCGCTGACCTCTTCCCGTAACCTGGAAAAATCCGCTGAGAGAATCGATGCCGAGATCATGCCGTTCTCCTCAGGCGCGCGCAGAAAAACCCATCCATCCCACCCCGGTGGGGAAAAGACCGAAACATCCCGTTTTCTACGTACGCCTCGCCTTCCGGGGCAAGAAACAAAGCGCAATTTTCTGCCTCAAACTCCCTGTGATGGGCCAGAAACCTCGATATCATCTCTTCTCCCTCTTCCCGTTCCAGGCTGCAGGTGCTGTAAATTATCGCGCCCCCTCTCTTCACAAGGGGAGCGGCGGCCGACAGAAGCTGCCACTGAATCTCCACCAGGCGTCCGATATCCCCTTCCTCCAAGCGCCATTTCCTCTCCGGGTGCCGCCTCAGCACCCCCGTATTGGAACAAGGCGCGTCCAGCAAGACTTTATCAAAAATAGGGTGTTTTGCAAGGGGTGGCCTCTCGGCCCTCGCGGCCACAGTGAACGGGGGGGTAAATCCCAGCCGGACCGCCCCGGCACCTAACTGCCGCAGCTTCCTGGCAATGGGATCGAAACATATTAGGCGCGTATCTCCTTCGGAAAGCTCCAGAAGCTCCAGGGCCTTCACACCTATGCCCGCGCAGGCGTCCAGAATCCACTCGCCGGGGCGTGGAGCGACGATCTCTCCCACGAGCTGGGATGCCTCGTCCTGGATGGTTACGAGCCCCTTCTCCAGCCAGTCACTGCCGAAGACCGCCGATAGAGGGGTCACGGAAAGGCCCTGACCGGCGATTTTGGTGGGAATGACCCGCGCTTCCTGAAACGCGGGCAGTCTCCGGGCTTCAGTGAGCAGGGTGTCCCGCGTGGTTTTGTGTTGATTGACACGCAGGGTTGCGGGAGGTGGCTGGTTGTTGGCAAGACACAGGGCCTCCGCCTCGGTGTATCCATAGGCGTCGACCCATCGCCTGACAAGCCAGAGGGGGTGAGACACCCGAAGGGACAGCGCCTCCGCCGAACGCTCCCCGGGAAGCTGCTGCAGCAAGGTTTCCCCATTTTCAGCGAGCTGGCGGAGAATCGCGTTGACAAACCCTCCCCCGCCCGCTCCTCTCCGGGATTTGGCAAGGGCGACCGCCGTGGAAACGGCCGCGTGTGGCGGAATCTTCGAAAGGAAGAGAATCTGGTAGGCCCCCAACCTCAACAGGTTCAACGTGAAAGGGTCGATCTTTTCAATGGGGCGGCGTGAAGCCTGGCGAATCGCCCAGTCCAGCGTCAAGCGCCATCGCTGCACGCCATACACGAGATCCACCAGCAGGCGGCGATCCCTTTGCTGAAAGCGAGCCATGGCGGCCGCCAGAAGCGGCGCCGCGAAGGCGTGATTCCGTTCTATCTTAAGGAGGATGTTTAAGGCCGCGCGACGAACCGTTTTCACATGGTCATCCCCTCGAGACGGCGGACACGCTCCTCGATGGGGGGATGGGTCTGGAACAGGCCGGCAATGCCCCCGCTCTTCAGGGGGTTGACGATAAACATGTGCGAGGTGCTGGGGTTGACCGACTGGAAAGGAATACGCTTGGCGTAGGCATCCAGTTTCTTCAGCGCGTTGGCGAGATACCGTGGGTTTCCTGAAATTCTCGCGCCGCCTTCATCCGCCAGATACTCCCGGGATCTGGAAATGGCCATCTGGATCAGCAGGGCGGCCAGTGAGGCGACAATGCTCACAATCAGGACCACAAATATGTTTCCGCCCCCTTCGTCATCATCCCCGAACCCGCCGAAGATGGCGCCAAACCGCGCCATGGAGGCGAGGAAAGAGATGGCCCCCGCGAAGGTGGCGGCGATGGTGCCAATCAGGATATCCCGATGCTTGATATGCGTCAGCTCGTGGCCCAGCACCCCGGAAAGTTCCTCCATGGTAAGAAGGTTCAGGGCGCCCGTCGTGACGGCAACCGCCGCATGGGACGGGTTTCGGCCAGTCGCGAAGGCGTTGGGAGAATCGTTTGGAATGATGTACACCTTCGGCATGGGCAGCTCCGCCCGCTGGGCGAGCCCACGGACCAGGTTGTAGAGCTCTGGCGCGTCCGCCTCTGTGACGGGCTGGGCCTTGTACATGGACAGAACCAGCTTGTCGCTGTACCAGTAGGAAAAGAAGTTCATGCCAGCCGCGATAATAAAGGCCACCAGGGCCCCAGTGCGGCCTCCAAACAGGCTCCCCAGCCACACAAAAAGAATGGTCAGCACGGCCATCAGGAAAAACGTTTTGGCCTGATTCATAAAATTGCCTCCGGAAAAGTTTCACGCTTTTTGTGTGTTATAAGGTAACAATCACCTGGTGATTGTCAAGATTGACAAGTCTTCACGTATTTAATAAAGTAACTTCATCAATCTGCAATCACTCAAACCTTATAAAGGAGGATAACGTGAAAGTTACCATATCAGCCATTCGTTCCATGGAAATTCTTGATTCCCGCGGGAATCCTACCGTTCGCGTGTTCGTGGAGCTCAGTGACGGAACCACGGCGGTGTCATCCGTGCCATCCGGCGCAAGCACCGGCGAGAACGAGGCCCTCGAGCTCCGTGACGGGGATCCCAAACGTTACGGGGGGAAAGGCGTCCTCAAGGCGGTCGCCAACGTGAACGAAAAGCTGGGACCGGCCCTTATCGGGATGGACGCCACCCAGCAGGCCCTGATTGACCAGCGGATGCTCGAGCTGGACGGCACTCAGAACAAATCGAACCTTGGCGCTAACGCCATCCTCGGAATCTCCATGGCGGTCGCGCGGGCGGCGGCGGCATCCGCGAACGTTCCCCTCTACCAGTACCTGGGCGGAGCGGGGGCCAGGCGGCTGCCGGTTCCCTGCATGAACATCCTCAACGGTGGAGAACACGCGGACAACAACGTGGATTTCCAGGAATTCATGGCGGTGCCGCTGGGCGCCCCTTCTTTCCGGGAAGGGCTGCGTTACGTGGCGGAAACGTTTCACGTCCTCAAGGGTATCCTGAAAGACCGGGGACTCTCGACAGGCGTGGGGGACGAAGGGGGCTTCGCGCCCAACCTCGACAGTAACGAAGACGCCATCGAGACCATCATCCAGGCGATAGAAAAGGCGGGATACCGCCCGGGCATCGACATCGCCATCGCCCTGGACAGCGCCGCCACATCATTCTCGAGCGATGGCAAGGCACCCTACGACCTGAAGTGGTCCGGTGCCGGAACCAAGTCAAGCGAAGACCTGATCGCACTGGCCGAGGAATGGGTCTCCAGATATCCCATCGTCCTCTGGGAGGATCCCCTCGCGGAAGAGGACTGGGAGGGATTCAGGAAATTCACCGACAAGTTAGGCGATAAAATCGAGGTGGTGGGCGATGACATCTTCGTGACCAACACCCGCTACATCAGCCGGGGCATCGAGGAGGGTACGGCCAATTCTTCCCTCATCAAGCTGAACCAGATCGGCACGGTAACGGAAACAATCGAGGCGGTGCGGATGTGCCGTGACGCGGGCTGGCGTTACTTCATTTCACACCGCTCGGGCGAAACGGAAGACCCCTTTCTGGCGGACTTCGCCGTGGCCATGGATGGGGGACATCTCAAGTCCGGTTCCGCCAGCCGCAGTGAGCGCATCGCAAAATACAACCGGCTTCTGGAAATCGAACAGGAGCTCGGCAAATCCGCGCTTTATTACTGGAAGTAAAGGGGAGGTCAAATATACGCCTGACGCGTGGCTGAAAATTTCACGAAAATACAGGTGATGAGGCTCACGTTTAACCGCTGATTAAAGCTGATAGCCTCTGCGGTGAAATCCCCGGGAAGAGGGGGTTCGGACGTGGAGGCTTTTTTTCGCGGCAAAGGGGCTATTGCAAGGAAGAAGGCAAGTGGTAGGGGTGAGCGGCCGCTCGCCCGTACAGGAAAAGGAAGGTATGGCGTTTCAAAGCATTCTGTTTAACACACTCAGGGATGTCAAAGGCGTGGACCGGCAGGCGCCGTGTTTCACCGACCTGAATCTGGACCAGGTGATTGAGGCCATCACGACTCCCTACCGGGACGATGTCCTGACCTCCTATTTCTACATCCCTCTTCGCGACTTGGAGACCCTCCATTACCGGCAGGAGGTCATGCGTGACCTGGAGAATGATTCCCTGATGAAGGCAATCAAGGGATTCGCCGACGGGATGGAACGGGTGCGCAGATACCTGGCCATGGCGGAAAAGCTCGAGTACGACGCCCACAAAAAAGGGTGGTTCCTGGAGGCCGCCCTCCTCTACTGTGAAACCCTGTCCTCTCAGGCCCGGCTCTTCTCAACCCTGAACCTGACATCCCGCGGGCTGTCATCCTTTCGCGACTATGTCACGGAATACGTCCGATCCGAGGACTTCCTGCGCCTCTTAGAGGACGCGAAAGAGACCAAAAAGGGCCTGTCCGAGCTGACTTACTGCGTCATCGTCCAGAGCGGCAAGTTCAAGGTCAAGCGGTATGAAGGAGAGAGTGATTATAGCATCGAGGTGGAAAAGACCTTCGAGAAATTCAAACAGGGCACGGGAAAGGATTACACGGTCAAGCTGCCGGAGCGAATGGGGCTCAACCACATCGAGGCAAAGATCCTTGAATTTGTGACCAAGCTTTTTCCAGAACCCTTTGTCGCCCTGGACCGGTTTTACGAGATTCACCGGCACTTCCCGGACAGCGTGATTCAAACCTTCGGCCGGGAGATCCGGTTCTACATCGCCTATCTGGACTTTATCGCGGATTTTAAGCGTCAGGGGTTGCCTTTCTGCCTCCCGAAGGTGACCCTCACGAGCAAAGAGGATTTCGCGCGGGATAGCTTTGACCTGGCGCTGGCCCACGCTCTCCGGCACACGGACGCGACCATCGTTACCAACGATTTTTCCCTGAAAGACCCGGAGCGCATTATTGTCGTCACCGGTCCCAATCAGGGGGGGAAAACCACCTTTGCCCGGATGTTCGGACAACTGCATTATCTGGCCAGCCTGGGCTGCCCCGTGCCCGGTCGACAGGCGCGCCTTTTTCTGCCGGATCAGATCCTGACCCATTTCGAGCGGGAGGAGGATATCCGTAACCTGCGTGGTAAATTCGAGGATGACCTGTTCCGGATGTACGACATCCTCCAGGTGGCGACTCCGGATAGCCTGGTCGTGGTCAATGAAATTTTCGCCTCCACGGCACTGAAGGACGCCCTGTACCTGAGCCGGAAGATTCTTGAGCATCTGATGGCCCTGGATGTCTTGTGCGCATGGGTCACGTTCATCGACGAACTCTCTTCCCTGAGTGAAAAGACCGTCAGCATGGTTGCCACCGTGGTTCCGGAAGACCCCACACGGCGCACCTTCAAGGTCGTCAGAAAAAGGGCCGACGGCCTGGCCTATGCCCTCTCGCTGGCCAAAAAACACAGCCTGACCTATCAGGACATCAAGGAGCGGGTCTCATGATGAAGGTTCACCTCATGTTTGCCGACCGGGATTTCAACCCGGAAGAGGCTCTGCCTTTCAACGCGAACGACCTGATTCAAGACCTTGAGCTAACCCCCATCCTCGCCGCCATGGCTGATGAGGATGAATTCCTTCTAAAAATCGCGCGTCAGGCCCTGCTGGCAAGCCTGACGGACCTCGACCGCATCCGTTACCGGCAGGAGATTCTCTCGGACTGCATGGCACACCCGGAGGTGGTGAAACAGCTTTACCAGGTCCCCATGGAATTTCTGAAGAGGAAGCGCAGCCAGTGGCTGTGGATTTCGACCCGGCACGCCAACCCCAGCTCCATTCTCAGCAGCGCGGTGCACATGCTGGAGGCGTCCCTCGACCTGCTCAAAACCCTGAGGCAGATCGCGGACCAGCACCGGTCCAGCTTCAGGTCACTGGGGTTTCAAAACCTGTTTAAGACATTTCAAAAAGAGCTCGACGATGATTACCTCGCCCTGGTCGCCCGGCATATCAAACAGCTTCGCTTCCCGGACGGCGCCCTAATCAGCGCGCGCCTGGGCCCCGGAAACGAGGGGACAGAGTACCTTCTCCGCAAACCCAACAACACGGACAAACCCTGGCTGAAGCGTGTCTTCGCGAAAAAATCACCGGTGTATTCCTTTTCACTACATCCACGCGACGAACACGGCGCGCAGGCGCTTGGAGAGCTGAGAGACCGGGGGATCGCGCGCGCCGCCAGTGCCGTCGCCCGGGCCGCGGATCATATCGAAAGTTTTTTCAACGCCCTTCGGACGGAGCTGGCTTTTTATCTCGGGTGCCTGAACCTGAAAGACCGGCTCTCCGGACTGGACTCCCCTGTTTCCATCCCCGAGCCGGCGTCCGCCGAGGAAAGGCGATTTTCATGCCGCGAACTGTATGACGCCTCACTGACGCTGACGATGAATCAGCGTGTCGTCGCGAACGACATCTCGGCCGATGGGAAAGAGCTCATCATCATTACCGGACCCAACCAGGGGGGGAAAACCACCTTCCTCCGGAGCGTTGGACAGGCACACCTGATGGCCCAGTGCGGAATGTTTGTCCCCGCCCGCGCCTTCACCGCCAATCTGTTCACGGCACTCTTTACCCACTTCAAGCGGGAGGAAGACAAAACCATGGAAAGCGGGAAATTCGGGGAGGAGCTGAAACGCATGAGCGCCATCGTGGATCACATCACGCCTCACACCCTCATCCTCCTCAACGAGTCCTTTGCCGCCACAAATGAGCGGGAAGGGTCCGAGGTCGCCCGACAGATTGTCACCGCCCTGACGGAAAAACGGGTCAAGGTCTTCTTCGTCACGCACCTCTACGAGTTCGCCAACAGCTTTTACCAAAAAGGTTCCGAAAACGCCTGCTTCCTGCGCGCGGAACGGCTCCCGGACCAGCGACGCACCTTCAAAATCAAGGAAGGGAAACCGCTTGAAACAAGCTTCGGCGTGGACCTGTACCGCAAGGTCTTTAAAAACGAACCGGAAGGCATGGACGCGTCCACGCGACAGCACATGGAAAAGGGGAAAACAGCCTTATGAACCGGCAAAGCCAACGAAACCATGGGCGGGGCGGAAAGCCTCGTTTAATCCCGTTTCTGGTAATGCTCACCCTGGTGTGGGCCCTCCCCGCCTACCCAGCCCCGGCCGCGAAAACCGGGGTGGCCCCCGTGGAAGGAGGCATTCCCATCCCCCCCGCCATGCGGGCGCACCCCTCGAAATTCTTCCCAATCCACGACAAGGACGATTCCCTGACTATCCTGAAACACCACGGGTTTTACATCTTTGACGATCTCGATCACCATCACAAACGCGTCCGAGAGGAAACGGGCATGCACCCAAAATACACCAAACCCGAGATCAACATCCCGCGTCGCTGTTTCTGGGTCGCCTATCATTTCTGGCGCAACCGCCACGCCCTGCAGGCGTTTTTGCCTCCAAAACTCATGCGATCGCTTTTCGACATGGAGGTGGTGGCCAAGGATGACGAAATGGGAGGCATCCTGGTTCTGATGGATTTGAAAACGGGAAAGTTTTACCTCGGCTTTGGCATTTTCACCCTGAGAAAGGGTTTCAAAACGGATAACCAGTTGGCGGAGCGAAGGGTTTTTCGGGATTACGTGGCGGTGAAAGAGATCACACCAGCCCAGGTCAAGGTGCTTGGAGAAGCGGCGCAGTGGGTTTTCCCGAGGAAAAGCCGGCTAAAACAGATTTACTGGAACCCGATTGGCAAGAAACTTCTCGACAAACGAAACGGAAAACTCTAACGCCCATTCAGGGAGAGCGGTAATCCTTGATTCTTGAGAACCGTTCTGGGGTCAGGGCCTCTGACTTGGCGCCTTTTTCACGCGCCGTTTCGTCCTGACCGGGGGAAGAGGTTTCCGGCATTTGGCGCACACGGCGGCGTCCGCCGGATTCAGGGACATGCAGTGGGGACAGTAACGGAAGCTTTCCCTTTTCTTGTCAATTCCCTTGGTAATCAGGACCAGGCCACCGATGGCCACGATGATCCCGAGGGCGTAAAGGGGAAGAAAAGCCGCCGTCTGCTTCCAGAAGTGGACATCCAGCCGGACGATCCCGACGCCCAGGAAGGCGATCGCCGCGCCGATAATCCAGTATTTCTTCTGCCCCCGGATATAATCCTGCTCAGGCTCAGGCATTTGAAAGCCCTAATGCAGCGGCCCGTACGAGATATAACACGAACAAATGATGGCCGTGGTAATCACCCCGGCCACCGAGGGACCGATGCAGTGGGGGAGGATCATCGCCTCGGGCTCCACCTCCATGGCGCATTTCTGGGCCACCTTGGCCGTGGTCGGAATACACGACACGGCCGCGATCCCAATCAGCGGGTTGATGGCCTTCCTGCTCAGCCACATGACGAAAAGCCCGCCCAGCAGACCGCCGATGGCGGAGAGAATGAGGGCCACCATGCCGAGGAACATGACGAGGAAGACTGATTTGGAAAAGATGGTATCGACGCTCAACAGGGCCCCCAGGGTAAATCCCAGGAAGACCGTCGATCCGCTCAGGATGACATCGTTCAGGAAGGTCTGGAACCGCTTCAGGGCGGCCGTCTCCTTGACCCCCACCCCGAAGAAAAAGCTCGCGATCAGGGGAGCCGCCACCGGGAACAACAGGCAGAGGATAATCCCCGCAACGACGGCGAACGCGAATTTCTGGGCCGGCGAAATCACCGGTAGTTCCTGTTCTTCCATGGTAATTCCCCGCATGGATCGGGGAATCATCATCTTGATGATATACGGGTAAACGGCATAGGCCACGCTGAGGTAGACATACGCCACCACCGTGATGGGAACGAACAACTCCTTCGCCAGCATCAGGGAGGCGTACAGCACGATGGGGCCATCCGCCCCGCCCACGGAGGCGATAGCCGCCGCCTCCTTGAACGGAAACCCAAACGCCACGGCGATGGGAAGGGTAAAAATGGTCCCCAGCTCCGCCATGACGGCAAGGAAGAAACTCAGCATGGGGCGAGCGATCAGGAAATCCACATCGGTAATCACGCCGATCCCCATGAACACCAGGCAGGCAATCAGGCCATTCGTAAAGGTAAAGGTGTAGATGGGCTGCAGGAAATAGACCTGCAACGCCTGCATCAGCTCCCCCACCTTGCTGGTCAGGGGGCTTAAAAAGAGGTTTCCAACCCCTCCCGCCCCGGGAAGAACCAGCATCCCGGCATTGACCATGCACATGGCAAATCCCATGGGAACCATCAGAAGGGGATCCAGCACCTCTTTGTATCCCAGGTAAAGGAGGAATCCCCCCAGAAAAATCAGGAAGATTCTTCCAAAAGCCATCGTTCCGGATACCATAAAAAACGTGTGGAGCCCCGGAAAGAGGCCCACGAGTTGATCCATCATAGTGAACCGCCCCTTATTTTTATGTCACATGCTGATAATTTTGCGGATGCCCAGAACCATGACACCCACAAACATGGCCACCACGAATGTCACGGCATAAATTCCCAAGGCAAGTTTGAACGCTTCCACCCAGTTCATGTGCTACTCCACGACGGCGAGCAGGGAGTTCCGATCCACCGTGTCTCCCACCTTCACCTCGACAGATTTCACCACCCCGTCGATAGGCGTGCGGACGGGAATCTTCATCTTCATGGATTCCAGGACCAGAAGGACATCTTTCGCTTTCACCGTATCACCGGGTTTGACCTTGACTTCCAGAATCTTTGACAACATTTTCGCCTTTATCTCTTTCGCCATTTCCACTCTCCTTTACAATGGGATATTTCCGTGTTTCTTTTCAGGTCGCGTCACCTGTTTCTCCAGAACGGAATCCAGGGCCTTGAAAAGCTCCATTCTCGTCTGCGCGGGGACAATCACCTGATCCACCAGCCCGTAGGAGGCGGAGAGATAGGGGCCCCCGAATTTTTTCATGTACGCCTCCTTCAGTTCCTCGAGACGCTTTTCCGGATCT
Organism: Pseudomonadota bacterium; assembly: GCA_015493505.1. Taxonomy (GTDB): domain Bacteria; phylum Desulfobacterota; class S145-22; order S145-22; family S145-22; genus S145-22. The sequence continues at coordinate 16,156 of WGDA01000103.1, forward strand.
TCCGCCGCCGCGATCTCCTTGCGGAAAATAATCGCTACCGCGCCTTCCGCCCCCATGACCGCGATATCCGCGCAGGGATAGGCCAGGACGCGGTCATAAGCCATGTCCCGGCTGCAAAGGGCGATGTACGCGCCCCCATAGGCCTTGCGCATGATCAGGACAATTTTCGGAACCGTCGCCTCTGAATAGGCGTAAAGAATTTTCGCCCCGTGCCGGATGATGCCGTCAAACTCCTGCGTGGACCCCGGCAGGTAACCCGGTGTGTCAATCAGGTTAATGAGCGGTATGTTGAAACAGTCGCAAAAACGGACGAACCTCGCGATCTTGTCCGAGGCGTTGATATCCAAAACCCCCGCCATAAACTCCGGCTGGTTGGCCACGATTCCCACCACATGGCCATACAGGCGTGCCAGCCCCACGACCACGTTCATGGCGTACTCTTCGTGGACTTCCATGAAGCTTCCCCGGTCAAAAACCCGGTCTATCACCTCATGGACATCGTAAGACTCCTCCGGGTCAAGAGGGATCAGACTGTTGATTTCCTCGTCCGGAGACAGCTCCTGATCGGGCTCCCGATATGGGGGATCCTCATAGGTATTCGAAGGCAGGTACGAAAGAAGCCGCCGTACCGCTTCAAAACATTCTTTCTCGCTGTCGTGCGCGAAATGGGCGACCCCGCTGACCTGCGCGTGGACATCCGCCCCGCCCAGCTCTTCGTGGCCAATCTCCTCTCCCGCGACCCGTTTAATCACATCCGGCCCCGTGATGTACATCCGGGAGACCCCGCGCACCATGAAGACGAAATCGGACAGGCCGGAGGAATAGACCGCCCCACCCGCGGAAGGCCCCAGGATCAGGGAAAACTGCGGAATCACCCCGGAGGCCAGGGAGTTGCGGCGGAAGATCATCCCGTATCCATTCAGGGAAAGAATGCCCTCCTGGATGCGTGCCCCACCCGAGTCGTTCATCTGAATCAGGGGACAGCCATTTTCCATCGCCAAATCCTGGATACGCACAATCTTCTGGGCGTGCATCTCGCCCAAAGACCCTCCCAGGGAGGTAAAATCCTGAGAGAAGAGAAACACCTTTCTCCCGTTGATCCGGCCATACCCCGTGATGACGGCATCGCCCGGTGTGCGCTTTTTGTCCATCCCGAAATCCGTCACCCGGGAAGTCACAAACGGGTTAATCTCGCAGAAGGAATCTTTGTCCAGCAGCAGGTCGATCCTTTCCCACGCCGTCAATTTTCCCTTTTTGTGCTGCGAGCCAGCCCGCTTTTCCGCATCTTTCTCCCGGATGGCGCGTTTGCGTTCTTCCAGTTCTTTAATGAGCTTTTCCATGCCAATTCCTCCGCTGCGTTTATATGAGGAAATCCCCGTGATGTCAAGATGAAACAGCAAATTCTCTTTCTTCACGGACTTTCACGACCCATGAGAACAGGAATATTTCCCTTTACGCGAAGCATGCCTTGAACTTTTACGTCGACCTGATATAAAATGTGAAAAGAGTAAGATGAGCAATCGAAAAAATGACCTGATGCGGGCCGTGATGCTACTGGAGTTGACGCCGCCTTTTTCGATCCTTGACATCAAGAATGCCTACAAAAAACTGGCAAAAGACCTGCACCCCGACCGGAACCCATCGGGAAAAGAACGGAAAACAAACATGGAAACCGTAAACTGGGCGTATCAGACCCTTTTAAAACACGTAGAACAGGTCAGGATTCCACTTCCCCTTCTCATCTCCTCCGCCAAGACCGAGGAAGAACGCCTGAAGGAACGTTTTTTCTACGACTGGGTTCCTCCCGACCGGAGAAAGGAAGACAAGGCATGAAAGAAGCCCTCCTCTGGCAACACCTTTCCGAAGAATCCGTTCAGTGTACCCTGTGCGCGCACCGATGCGTCATCAAGCCGGGGAAAAGAGGGATTTGCCGGGTTCGGGAAAACCGGGGGGGCACGCTGTTTACACTCACGTATGAAAAACTCATTGCCGCCCATGTGGACCCTATTGAGAAGAAACCTCTTTTCCACTTCCTGCCGGGGTCTCTTTCCTATTCCATCGCGACACCCGGATGTAACCTGACGTGCTGGCACTGTCAGAACGCGAGCATTTCACAGATGCCCGTGGACCGTGGAAGGATCGAGGGGGAAGCCGTCTCTCCCCGGCAAATTGTTGAATTCGCGCGAAGCCAGGGGTGTGAAAGCATCAGCTACACATACACCGAGCCGACGATCTATTTCGAATACGCCTATGAAACGGCGCGGATTGCCAATGAGAGCGGGTTGCGAAACATTTTCGTCTCCAATGGTTACATGACCCCAGAGGCCATCGACATGATCGCCCCTGTCCTGGACGGTGCCAACATCGACCTCAAGGCGTATTCGGAAGACTTTTACAAGAAAATCTGCGGGGGACACCTCGAACCGGTTAAGCGCGCCATTGCCGCCCTGTTCGAAAAGGGCGTGTGGGTGGAAGTGACCACGCTGATTATCCCCGGTTACAACGACGACCCGGCACAATGGGAGAAAATCGCCGATTTTCTGAGCACTATTGACCGGGGAATTCCCTGGCATATTTCCGCCTTTTATCCCACCTATCACCTGACGGACGCGCTGCCCACACCCGCGCGCCTGTTGTCACAGGCACGGGCGATCGGTTTGACAAAGGGGCTCAAATTTGTCTATACCGGAAATATACCCGGAGACGAGGGAGAAAACACGTATTGCCCCGGGTGTGGCAAGCGGCTGATTCACCGGGTTGGATTCAACGTTGTCGAAAATCTCATCGAAAATGAGGCATGTCCGTTCTGCCACACGGCCCTCGAAGGCAGGTGGAAAGCATGGTAAAAAAGGGAAAAAACACATCGAAAATACCGGACGTGGAACCTGTTTCGGGGCAGGATATCAGAACCCAACGGGAGGCCATGGGCATCAGCCTTGAAGAAATCAAGGAAAAGACGAAAATAGGGAAGTTCACCCTGCGCCTGATTGAAGAAGACGCCTACTCCTCACTCCCAGCACCCGTTTACCTGAAAAGCTTCGTCAAACAGATCGCCGCCATCATCGGATTGGACCCCCAGAAAACGGCGGAGGGATATCTCGCCCTGATGGAATCCTCCCAGAAGGGGAAAAAACAGTAACCCACAGGATGCCTGAATGATAAAAAAACACACGCTGGCCGTCGTTCTCGCGGGAGGGGTCGGCTCTCGCCTGTTCCCCTTAACAAAAGACCGGGCAAAGCCTGCGGTCCCTTTCGGCGGCAAATACCGTATCATCGATTTTACACTGAGCAACTGCATCAATTCCGGTCTGCGAAAAATCATTGTCCTCACACAGTATAAATCCTCTTCTCTCATTCGCCACCTGAGGGACGGGTGGACAATCCTGAACCCGGAGCTGGGCGAGTATATCCTGAATATCCCCCCACAGATGCGCATCAGCACCGACTGGTATCTCGGCACCGCCGACGCCTTGTATCAGAATCTCTATTTCATTGAGTCGGCCGCGCCCAAATATACCCTCATCCTGTCAGGCGACCACGTTTACAAAATGGATTATTCCAAACTACTCTGGTTTCACCGGAGAAAGGGAGCCCAATTGACGGTCGCTGGAAAGGTCATCCCCATACGGGACGCCCATCACTTTGGGGTCATGCATGTGGATGAAAACATGCGGATTATCAATTTCCACGAAAAGCCGGAAAATCCGGAACCCATCCCGGATCACCCGGATATGGCCCTTATCTCCATGGGTATCTACGTTTTCAATACCGACTTTCTCGTGGACATCCTGAAAAAGGACGCCAAAGACCCTCACTCCACGCACGATTTTGGGAAGGATATCATCCCCTCCCTCATCCACAGGCACCGGGTTTTTTCCTATCCCTTTGGCGGGACTCGGAAGAAATCTCGGCTTCCGGATGACACCTACTGGCGGGACGTGGGGACCCTCGACGCCTACTGGGAAGCCAACATGGACCTGGCCTCCGTGACACCGAAATTCGATCTCTATGACCCGGACTGGCCCTTCAGAACCTACCAGGGACAGTTTCCGCCCGCCAAGTCTGTGTATGACAACGTTTCAGGTGGGCGGGTAGGTGCCGCGCTGGATTCGCTCGTCTGCGGCGGCGTGATCATCAGTGGGGGGCGGGTTATCCGCTCCATCCTTTCCCCGGGCGTCCGGATTCACAGCTACGCGGAGGTAATTGAATCCGTTCTTCTGGACGGGATCGATGTGGGGCGGCGGGCCAGGATCCGGCGCGCGATTGTCGACAAGGAAGTCAAGATCCCCAGAGGGGCAGAGATTGGCTTTGACCTGGAAGAAGACGCCAAGCGCTTCACGGTGACCCAGGGGGGAATCGTGGTGGTTCCGCGCGGAACGAAGCTGTAAACCCCCACAGAAAAAGGGCACAAACAAAAAAAGGCGGTTACCGGCATGCCGGCTCCGCCCTCTTTCCTGATTTTTAAAAAATCTTACTTTTCCTTTAAGAGTGCCTTGAGCTCCGTTTCGATCTCGTTGCCGATTTCCTCATTGAAACCAATTCGATGCAGCCGGATATGCCCCTGTTTGTCCAGCAAAAACATACTGGGGATGCTTCGCACACCGTATGCCCTCGCCACGTCCATGGTACCCAACAGAACAGGGTAATCGACATTGAATTCGCTGACAAAGGACTTGAGGTCTTCCATGTCTTTCCGGTCAAAACTGACTCCCAAAGCCACAAATCCCTGCTTTTTGTATTTGTCGTACAGCGTTACGAGATGGGGCACCGCCCGGCGGCAGGGGGGGCACTTGATTGACCAGAAATCAACCAAGACCACCTTTCCACGATAATCCTTCAGGGATTTCGTCCCTCCATTCAGGGCGTCGAGAGTAAAGTTCGGGGCCACGGCCTGTGACGCCTTGGACGGTTTTTTCGATCCACAAAACGCGGGGATCGCCTGCCACGCGAACACCATCGCCAGCACGCCGGCGACGATTAGGAGAGACCGTGTCCATTTTTTTTCTTCTCGTCCCTTCATGATAAAACCTTATCTATCATGGATTTTAGATGGGCTTTGGGAACCACCCCAACCACCTGATCCGCCACTTTTCCGCCTTTAAAAAGAATCACGGTTGGAATTCCCCGGATCCCGTACTGTCCCGGCGTCGCGGGGCTTTCATCCACGTTCATCTTTGCGACTTTGATCTTCCCCTTGTATTCTTCCGCCAGCTCTTCAATCACCGGGCCAAGGATATTGCACGGGGCGCACCAGGGAGCCCAGAAATCGACCAGTGTCGGCACATCCGATTCCAGCACCTCTGTCTGGAAATTGGTGTCATTAACATGCAAAAGGCTATCTGACATTTTCACCCTCCTTTTGGTATTTTTAGACGATTCACGTGATTCTCGCTTTTTCGTTCCGTACCGCCTACTTATCGAATACCTGTATCCTTGTCAAGGTTTTAATCAAACTTGCTTGCTATCTGTCTCTCTGCACGATAAAATCCGCAAGGCTTTCGAGTGCCTCCTTTTCAGGAGATTCCGGATAAACGGCGAGGCACGCCTTCGCCCTTTGGACATGCTCTTTCGCGAGGTGAAGGGATTTTTCCAGCCCCTGATACCGGTCAATCACCATCCGAACCTCTTCGAAATCTCCGTCCGTTATCCTTTCGGACAACACCACGTCCCGAACCCTGTTTTTCTCCTCCTTCGTTGCCTGCTGAAAGGCGAAAATCAGGGGAAGGGTTACCTTTCCCTCACGCAGATCGGTTCCGACTGTCTTCCCCAGGGCCTCATTGGTCGCGGTATAATCAAGGCAGTCATCCACCAGTTGGAAGGCAATTCCCACATTCAAGCCATACGCTTCCAAAGCGGATTCCCGATCTTCCGGCGCGTTACCCAAAACCGCGCCAATCCTGCTTGCCGCGGAGATCAAAACAGCCGTCTTGCTCGTGATGAGGTCCAGGTATTCTTCCTGCGTGATGCCAAGGTCCGCCGTCTTCACAAGCTCCAGGATCTCTCCTTCGGCCAGCCGGGTGGTCGCCTCCGCCAGAATGTTCAACACCCGCAAATCTCCATCGTCCACCATCAGAAAAAAAGACTTTGAAAAGAGAAAGTCGCCAACCAGCACGCTGGCCTCGCTTCCCCAGAGCGTGTTGGCGGCCGGGTTGCCGCGGCGGATGTCCGCGTTGTCAATCACGTCATCATGGAGGAGCGTGGCGGTGTGAATAAATTCGACGATGCTTGCCATGCGGATCGCCCGCTCGCCCTGATACCCGTTCAGCCGCGAACTGAGCAGGAGAATAGCCGGGCGAATGCGTTTGCCGCCACTGCTCAGAATGTGTTTTCCAATTTTGGCAATCAGATGAACCCGTGACGCAAGATACTCCTGAAAGCTTACCTCGACTGCCTTTAAATCTTCGTCAACGATCGTCAGATCCATGTTTTCATTTATATCGGATTTGTGAATTGTTGTCAAAAGACTTCTGAAGCGCGAGGGCGGTGGGAGGGGCCGGTTTGTGTGTGTTCCTTGAAATCAGGTCGTCACGCGGTCTCTGAAGAAGTAATCTGTTCCAATTCACCCCAGAGTTCTTCCACGTTAAACGGTTTCCTCAAATAGGTAATCCGCCTGCCCCGATCCGACAGCTTAGGGGCCTGCGTGAAGGCGATCACGGGAGGAGGTGTTGGGTTCTCAAACAGCAGGCGTTCGATAAATTTTCCATAAAACGCGTCATCTTTCAGGTTCAAAACCAAAACATCCGTGTCGCGCGACAGCATGTCGAGGAATACATCTTTGCTGAATGGCAACCTCTTGTAAGGCACACCGCGGATCCCGAGGATTACTTCCAAGGGGCTAATCCCCTCGCAGTCATCAATAATGAAAAAGCGCCGTTGCTTGATACGGGAAAGTGTGTCCTGTTTCCACCTGTCCTCATGAAAAATTCCAAGGGACTGTTCAAAAAGCTTTACCTGCGAGACAACTGTTTCACAAAGCTCGCTTATATTCCTGAATCCAATAGCTTCAAAAAATTCCGCCTGAATCACATCAGGAATAAAAGCGTCTCCCCCGTTCCCTATCCCTAACAATTTGCTGAAGATATCCGCGTAAAAAACAAGGGGGACCAATTTCGGGGCGAAGGAGCTGGCGCTCTTTTTGGCAAGCGCGGGCGTGTGGTGGAAACGGATACCATCCCGAACCAATGGAGGAAGATTCCAGTGCCGTGCCAGCCAATACCCCACGTCCGCGTGCGTCAGACCCAACAATTTTCTCTCTTCATGAAAAAGAGAGTGGTGCTCACGTCCCGATTCCGCGAGGACTTCCTGATACCGCTCCGTGAAGTAGTTCCGGAAAACCGTTTTCCCGATATCGTGCAGCAATCCAACCACAAAGAGCTCTTCGGGATTCTGATAGCCCATGCGCATTCCCAGCGCGCGCGCCGCGACCCCGCACGCGATGTTGTGGCGCCAGAAATCCAACTCCTCCTGGTTTTCACGGCCTTTCCCTCCAATAATATTGGAAAAAATAGAGTACCCCAGGACAAGGTTTTTGACCTCATTAAACCCCAGAATCACAACCGCGTGCGAGATGGTTGTCACCTGTTGTTTCAGGCCATAAAAACTTGAATTGGTAATTTTCAAAACCTTCGCGGTCAAAGAAGGCTCGCTCGTGATGATTTTTGCCAGGTCTTTCGCGCCAGCCCCGGCATCGTCAACAAGCCGCAGAATTTTTCTCACCACGTCAGGGAGCGGGGGAAGGTCCTCAATTCCTTTAATGACCACTTTGACCACATCCGGATCCAGATGGTCCTCCGTGTCATCCTCCTGCAGCACATACCGTTCATCAGGTTCTGTTTCTTCTTTTGGCATTACAAGCGGCCGTGCCGGAAAGATTCCGTGAAGGGCGGATCGTGCCTTTTCCATCCGCCATGGATAAACTATCACGTGGTCCACGAATAGGGACTGGATCGCTTGCTTCCCTCTTCGTATCTCTTTCTCCGCAATGAGAAGCAACACAATCAGGTTTTTCAGCTTTTTTTTGATTCGCTTCGAAAATTCGATTCCGGATACGCCAGGCAGGCTCTCTTCAAGAATCATCCCCTGATAAGGATACTTTGCCAGCAGGGACACCGCCTGTATGTGATCTTCCGCGTGATCAATCACCACATCGTAACCGAGAAAAACCTTCCTGATCTCCTCCAAAATCGTCACGCGCGGCGTCAGCACGAGAAGCTTAGTGGCCTCCATAAAAATTCCCCTTCTCTTTTTACCCCCTTGGGTGAAAGGCTTTATGAATCCTGATGAGATGCTCCTTCGTCAGATGCGTATAGATCTGGGTGGTGGAGATGTCCGCGTGCCCGAGCATCATCTGGACGGAGCGCAAATCCGCCCCGCGCTCCAGCAGATGGGTAGCGAAACAGTGCCGTAACGTATGAGGGCTGACCTTTTCCCGGAGGTTTCCCTTTGACGCGTACTGCTTGATCAGCTTCCATACGCTCTGCCTGGAAAGCGGTTTGCCCAGGCGGGAAAGAAAGACTTCGTCCCGCTCCGAAGAGCCACGGATTTTTTTCCTGACGTCTTCACAATAGGTTTTAAGCCACGCAAGCGCCTGGCTTCCAATGGGAATCAGGCGTTCCTTGCTTCCCTTCCCAAAGACACGAATAAACCCCTCGTCCCAGAAGACCCCCTGAAGCTGGAGGGAAATTAGCTCTGAAACGCGAATCCCCGTAGCGTAGAGAACCTCCAGGATCGCCCGATCCCGAATTCCCTTCGGCGTCTTGATGTCCGGTTGATTCAGCATCTTTTCCACTTCATCCAGCGAAATCACGTGGGGAAGAGACTGGCGCAACTGGGGGGTGCGGATCTCTTCCGTGGGGTCTCCCTGCAGGTCCTCTTTTTGTGAAAGGTAGCGAAAGAACCCACGTATGGCCGAGAGTTTCCGGTTGATGGTCCGCTGCTTCATCCCCCGCTTCTTGAGGTCTTTCAGGAACCCCAGGACGACGTACATGTCCGCCTCGGCCACCTCCATCCCGCCATGCCTCTGGAAATAGCTGAAGAACTGTCGGAGATCCCGCTGATATCCCGAGACTGTGTGACGGGAAAATCCTTTTTCCATCATGAGGACCTGGCCGTACCGTAACAGCTCACGGTCAAACGTGTGGGCGGGGGGGGTGTGCCGCGCGCCCCCTGTGTTTTTCTCCCCCACTTCCATCAATCAAGGTCGATAATGTCCACGTTCGACGCCTCCAGCCGGTCAAGGTCCAGACACACCACGGTTGATCGATTCGTGAGATACCCGCAGACCTCTCCAGGATTCACGCACAGGCACCCTCTTTCCATGTAAACCTTCAACTCGTGGGTATGTCCATAAAGAATCAGGTCGAAATCTCCCGACCCGGCCAGGGAAGAACGAAGCGGGTTGATATGGTCGGCGAAAACCCGCTTTCCCCCCAGTTTTAGGGAAAGGGCTCCCGGCTTGATGCGGCCCTCCGAGGCCTTCAGCAACCCCTGAGTCTCCCCGTCATTGTTCCCGAACACCCCAATCCAGTCCACGCCGAGCCGTTTCAGGGGATTCAGGGAAAAAGGCGCGCAATAGTCCCCCAGGTGAATCACCAGGTCTACCCCAGCCTCGTTCAGGGCGTCCACCGCCTTTTCAATCAGAGGAAGCCTGTCATGCGTATCCGACAAAACACCAATCCGCATAAACCCCTCCTTTACCGTCCGGAATGGCCAAACCCGCCCTCTCCGCGGGGGGTCTGATCAATCTCCTCCAGAACAAAAAACTCAACCGGCAGAACCTTAGAGAAGACAAGTTGGGCGATGCGGTCGCCGTCCCGGATCCATGCCTCTTCCTGTCCCAGATTAACCAGCAAAACCTTGACCTCGCCCCGATAATCCGCATCGATGGTACCGGGGGCATTCAGCAGGGTAACCCCCGTCCGCCAGGCCCACCCGCTGCGGGGGCGCAGTTGCGCTTCAAACCCTTCCGGGATGGCCAGCGCGAATCCCGTTGGAATCAGGGCTCGCTGCCCCGGCTTCAGACAGATATCCCCCGCAAGGCACGCCTGCACATCCCACCCTGCCGCGCCTTCCGTCGCCCGTGTTGGTATCCTCTTTCGCGCGGCAGCCGTCAGGGGATAAAACCCTATCTCCATGTGGACTCACGACCTGCTGGAAACATCTGGCTCTCCTTCAACCCGGGGGGCCCAGGGATGTCATGCAGAACTCGTCAGGCCGGACATACTTCTCCGCCACCCTTTCCACGTCTTCCTCCGTGATGGCGTCGACCTGCGCCACGACCTTTTCAATCGGGATCGAGGTTCCAAAATAGATTTCATCCGTCGCCAGCTTATTCATGCGGCTGTTGGTCCCTTCCAGGCTCAGCAGGAGGTTCCCCTTCATCTGTTCCTTGATCTCTTTCAGGTCCTTGGAGGGAATACCCTCTTGCCGCACGCGCGTAATCTCCCTGGTGACCACATCCAGAATCTCATCGAAGTGATCCTTCTGCGCGGACCACGCCACCGTGAAGTTCCCTTCGCTCCTGAAAAAATTGGCGTAACTGTAAATAGAATAGACCAGCCCCCGTTTTTCCCGCACTTCCTGAAATAGCCGCGAGCTCATGCCGCCTCCCAGATACGTGCTGATGGCATAAAGGGGGTAACGCTCCTGGTCCGTTCTTGCACACCCCTTCCCGCCCCAGCAGACGTGCAACTGCTCAAGCTCTCGAGGATGGTGATGAATCCCTGTATGGGTATCGGCGGGAATCGGAGCTAAAACATTATTGTCGGTAAATTCATTGGAGCCAAAATATCGGGCTCCGAGAGATATAATTTCCTCAGGGTCGATATTCCCAGCCACTGACAAGATAACGCGGGAACCCATATAGTGTTGCCGGAAATATGCCACGATATCCTCGCGGGCAAAGCTTCCGACCGTCTCCATGGTTCCCGATATGGGGGCTCCAAGAGCATGACTGCCCCAGAGATCCTGGTAGAAAAGCTCATGCACGTATTCGTCCGGCGTGTCCTGAATCATGCGGATTTCCTGAAGAATGACCTGCCGTTCCCGCTCCACGTCATCCGGATCGAACCGTGAATTGAAGAATATATCCGAGAGGATATCAAATCCCTTTTCCACATGGGATTTTAACACCTTCGTATAAAAACAGGTGTACTCCCGCCCCGTAAAGGCGTTGATAACCCCTCCAATCCGGTCAATCTCCTTGGCGATTTCCAAGGCGTTTCTCTTCGACGTTCCCTTGAAGAGCATGTGCTCGATGAAATGTGTCAGGCCGTTCTCTTCAGGAGACTCGTCCCGGGAACCCGTGCACACCCACAGGCCAACACAAACAGATGGAACCTCTTTAAGAGGTTCCATGAGAAGCCGTATCTGGTTATCCAGGATAACCTTTCGCGTGTTCGTGGCCGGCACGTTAATGTTTCTGCCCCCCCTTGAGCTCCTTCAAGGCCGCCTTCCGGCTCAGCTTTATTTTCCCGTCGCGGTCGATATCGATTACCTTCACGGGAATGACATCCCCCTCCTTGATGTAGCTGAAGATGTCGCGGATCCGTTCTTCCGCAAGCTGAGAAATATGCACCAGCCCGTCCGTACCGGGCAGAATTTCGACAAAGGCGCCAAAGTTGACAACCTTCCGCACCTTTCCTTCGTAGATCTTGCCAATCTCCGCCTCCTGGGTGAGTTCCTTCACGATTCTGATGGCCTCGTCCGCCTGCGCGGCATCCGTGGAAACAATCTTGACGATCCCGTTGTCTTCGATGTCAATCTTGACGCCGGTCTTTTCGATGATGCCACGGATCACCTTCCCGCCCGGACCAATGACATCCCTGATCTTGTCGGGGTTGATTTCCAGGGTGGTAATACGCGGCGCGTGTTTGGAGAGGGACTCTCGGGGCTTGTCCAGCGTCATCCGCATAATGTTCAGGATGTGGCGCCGCCCCTCTTTCGCCTGATACAGGGCCTTCTTCAGAATCTCCTCATCGATACCGGAGATCTTGATATCCATCTGCAGGGCAGTTATTCCATCATAGTCTCCCGTGACCTTGAAGTCCATGTCACCGGAATGGTCCTCATCCCCCATGATGTCCGACAGGATCACCGTTTTATCCTCTTCCTTGACCAGGCCCATGGCTACTCCCGCGATGGGCTTGCTGATGGGCACGCCGGCGTCCATCAGGGAAAGGCTCGTCCCGCAGACGGTCGCCATGGAAGATGAGCCGTTGGATTCGAGGATCTCCGAGACGACCCGGATGGTATAGGGAAACTTTTCCTCGTCGGGAATCACCGGTTTCAGCGCGCGTTCCGCCAGGGCGCCATGGCCGATTTCCCGGCGGCTGGGCGGACGCAGGGGTTTCGCCTCTCCCACGCAGTAGGGAGGGAAATTATAGTGCAGCAGAAAGGATTTGTAGCCTTCCTCGCTGATAGTATCAATTTTCTGCTCGTCTTCCGAGGTGCCAAAGGTGGTTACCACCAGGGCCTGGGTCTCCCCCCGGGTAAACACGGCGGACCCATGGGTTCTCGGAAGGAGCCCGACTTCACAGTGGATGGGGCGGATCTCGTCAAACGCCCTCCCGTCGATACGGCGCCCCTCCTTGATGATGAGTCCTCGCAGGATCTCCCTCTCGAGGTCTTCGAAACACTTTCCGAATGAGGGTTTGAAGGCCTCAAACTCCTCCGGGATGGCCTCAAGGAGTTCGCTATAAATCTCTTTCATCCGAAGCTGGCGTTCCTTCTTAACCGGTATCAGCAGGGCCTCGCGCACCAGCCCGTTGGCCTTCTCCCGCACCCAGGACAAAAACCCTTCGTCTATTTCTTCCTGCTCGAAGGGGCGTTTTTCCACTTCGAGGTTCCTCGCGATCTTTTCCTGAATGTCGATGAGGGGCTGAAGCGCCCGATGGCCAAACAGGATGGCGGCAACCATGTCGTCTTCCGACACGAAATTCGACCCGGCCTCCACCATCAGAACCGCTTCCCGGCTCCCGGCGACTGTCAGGTTGATGTCGCTTTCAGCAAGCTGAGATTCAGTGGGATACGCGATCAGTTCTCCATTCACGCGCCCCACGCGCGCGGCGGCGATGGGGCCATTGAAGGGAATGTCCGATGTCACGAGAGCGGCCGACGCCCCGATAATCCCCATCACGGAAGGGTCGTTTTCCTGATCGAAGGAAAGGACCGTGGCGATAACCTGCGTTTCATTCTTGTACCCATCCGGAAAAAGAGGGCGGATTGGGCGATCGATCAAGCGCGAAATCAGGGTCTCCCGCTCTGAAGGCTTCCCTTCCCGCTTAAAAAACCCTCCCGGTATCTTCCCCGCCGCGAAGGTCATCTCCTGATAGTTGACTGTCAAAGGAAAAAAATCCAGCCCTTCCCTCTTCGTGCGCTCCGAGACCGCGGTCACCAGAACAACCGTATCCCCGTGTGTCACCACCACCGCACCATCCGCCTGTCTCGCGAACCTTCCCGTTTCTATGGTAAAAGGCCGTCCTCCCACCATTGTCGTTTCTTTAATTTCCATTGATTCTACTTCTCCTTCTACGGCAGTTCCATAAAACAGACCATTTTACGAATCTATCGTCTTGTAACAAGTTTACAGGGTTATCTTCTCAGGCCCAGTTCGGCGATCAACTTCCGATACCGCTCCACGTCCTTGCGCTTCAGGTAATCCAAAAGCCGCCTGCGCTGGCCTACCAGTTTCAGGAGGCCCCGCCTTGAATGAAAGTCCTTCTTATGCACCTTGAAATGCTCGGTAAGATAATTAATCCGTTCGGTCAAAAGGGCCACCTGTACCTCGGGAGACCCCGTATCGGAATCATGGACCCGAAACTTTTGTATGATTTCTCCTTTTCTTTCCGCTGTCAGAACCATTTAACTTCCTCCTTTTCTAAATCGCCTCATTAAGGCACAAACACCTTTTCAAGTTCATAGATGACGGGGGAGAGGTCCCGTTTTTCATTCCCCTTATCCCCTTCTCCGGCAAACCGGCTCCTTACGATGGCCACCAGATGTCCATCTCTCGAAACTATTTTAATCGGTTCTTTGATTTTTATCAATGGCAAGTCATAACGCTTGACATCCATCCAGGTAATCGCCTTTCCGTTCACCACGGAACGGACCACTTCATCCGGCACCACGATTTCTTCCCAGGACGCCAAGACCTGCCGGTTTGTCAAGACCTTTTCCCAACGCTGTTGTTCACTCATGTTGGCAAGGTCATCCAAGTCTACGGCGTCTTTCAAATGGAACCGGCCGCTTCGAACCCTGCACAGGCTCGACAAAACGGCCCCGCATCCGATCTCCCGCCCCACATCGTGGGCCAGGACCCGGATATAGGTCCCTTTCGAGCACGACACGAAAAACTTCAGGCGCGGCCCCTCGATACCCCGCAGCAGAAACTCATGCACCACAACCCGCTTCGTCTCACGTTCGATCTCCTGCCCCTTGCGCGCCATCTTATAAAGGGGAACCCCCTTTACCTTTCGTGCCGAAAACATGGGGGGGATCTGTTCGATAACCCCCACATACTTCTGAAATATTTTCTCCACGTCGGCAGCGTCGAGTTCCGGCGGGGCCTTCTCGGAGATTATCTCGCCGGAGGAATCCATGGTGTTCGTCTCGACGCCCAGCGTCATTTCACCTTCATAGCTTTTGATATCATTTTCGAAATAGGGGATCAGCCGGGTTCCCTGGTTGATGGCGATGGGGAGCACCCCCGTGGCAAACGGGTCCAACGTGCCGATATACCCGGCCTTCCTGACTCTCAGCAACCGCTTGATACGCCCCAAAGCCTGATTTGATATCATCCCTTCAGGCTTGTTCAGGATGAGAAATCCTCCCCGTTTCGTCTCTTTCATAAACCGCTTCCCTGGATCATTTCACAAACCTTTCGGAGCACGTGTTCCCTGACCACGTCAAATTCACCTTCAATTAGGCATCCCGCCGCGTTCCGGTGCCCGCCTCCCCCAAAGGACCGAGCCACGAGTGAAACATCCGCGTCCCCCTTCGACCTGAGGCTGACGCGATACTGATTCTCATCCTTCTCCCGGAAGAAGACACTCACGAGAACTCCGTCGATCTCCCTGGGGTAGTTGACAAACCCTTCCACGATACTGGGGGACACTCCATTTCCGTTAAACATGTCCCGGCTGACAAAAAAGTCCGCTACCCTGCCATCGCACCCCACGTGAAGGGTCCGAAGGGCCTTCCCCAGGACCTGAAAGCGCTCCAGCGGGTAGCTTTCACACGCCCTCTCCGCGATTTCGCCAGGACTGACCCCCAAACTCACGATTTCCGCCGCGATCTGGAGGGACCGCCGGGTAGTGTTCCGGTACCGAAACCCGCCCGTGTCTGTCAGGATTGCCGTGTAAACACACTCTCCCATCTCTCGGCTGACCGGAATTCCCAGCTCCCCGATGATGGCATAAACCAGCTCCCCCGTCGCGGCGCTTTCTTCCACGAGGTTAAAAGTGCCGAAACGATCGTTGCTGAGATGATGATCGATGTTCAAAATCGGCACGGACGCCCGGTCGATTTGCGAAACAATCTCACCCGCTCGGCTCAGTTCGCTACAGTCGAGCGCCACCAGGCAATCCGGGTTGAAATCCGCAGGCACCTCCCGGAGAACCTGCTGGGATCCGGGGAGGAACCTGTACACGGGCGGCACGGAATCCGTCAGGCACACGCAGGCCTCTTTCCCCAGCGCCCGTAGGGCGTGATACATGGCCAGCGAGGAACCCACCGCGTCCCCATCCGGCTCCACGTGCGTGGTCACCACAAAACGCTGCCGCCTTCGGATTTCCTCACACAGGCGTTTCATAAGGGCTCCACCTCTGTTTTCACCTTTTCCAGAAGATGTTGAATCCGGTCCATCTCCTCAAATGTATCGTCATGAATGAATTCTATCTGTGGGGTTGTTTTCAGGACGACGGTGCGTCCCAGTTCCCTTCGTATGTATCCCTTCGCGCTGTTCAGGCCCCTCAGGGTCTGGTGCCAGTCCTGAAATTCATCCAGAACGGTGAAATAGATTCGCGCGATCTTCAGGTCCGTCGTCATGCGGACATGCGTAATGGTGCAAAAAGAAACCCGCGGGTCCTTAACCTTTTTCAGCAGCAGTTGAGACACGACCTCGCGGATCCTGTCTCCCACCCGAATGGTTCTCTGTCCCTTCATCGCCTCAAACCCGTTGTCCTTTTTCGATAATCACGCCGGTCTCCACCTGGGTCACCTGGGCCAGGTGAAGGGATTCCACGTAATCGGCCACCTGTCGGAGGATACGCTCCACCACGTTCCGGCTGGGGCCCACCACACAGTAGCCAAGGCGCGCGCGCTGCCACAGGTCCTGCATATCTACCTCTGATATGGAAACGGGAAACCGGTGCCGCGTCCTATCCATGATTCGCACGATAATCCTTCTTTTCCCTTTCAGGGATTCCACACCATCCATAAAGAGGTCCATCATGCCATACCCGATAACCATGCCGGCGCCCCGTTACAGCTCTGCCGCGGTTTCTTCCACAATATAGGCTTCGATGATATCTCCAACCTTGATATCATTGAAATTCTCAATCCCCAAGCCACATTCGTAGCCGGCCTGAACACTTTTTACATCATCCTTAAAACGTTTAAGAGAGGCAATTCTCCCATCGTAGATTACCACATTGTCCCTGAGGAGGTGCACATTGGCATTTCGGGGGATCTCTCCGTCCACCACGTAGCACCCAGCCACAACCCCGACTTTCGGAACCGAGAACGTGGCGCGGACTTCCGCCCGGCCGAGTACTTTTTCTTCCCGTTTCGGCGCCAGCATCCCCGTCAGGGCCTTGGTCACGTCATCGATGATATCGTAGATGATGGAATAGACACGGATTTCAATGCCCTCCTTTTTGGCGAGGGCTCGGGCCTTGGGCTCCGGCCGGACGTTGAATCCGATGACAATCGCGCCGGAAGCGATTGCGAGGTTGATATCCGACTCACTGATACCACCAACGGCCTCGTGCACCACATTGACACGAACCTCCTCGTTCCCCAGCTTGCCGAGGGCCTCGCACACCGCCTTCAGGCTGCCCATGACGTCCGCCTTTACAATGACATTCAGCTCATGGACCTCGCCATCCTTAATCTTGTTGAAAAGATCATCCAGCGAAACGGATGCCTGGGCCTCCGCCTTTTCCTCGAGGAGTTTGGTCTTCCGGTAAGAGGATATCTGCTTGGCTTCCTTCTCGTTTTTCACCACATAGAGGGTCTCACCCACTTCAGGGATTTCCGAAAATCCTGTAACCAGTACGGGAAAAGAGGGACCCGCTGATTTGACCTGTTTGCCCTTGTCGTTCGTCAGGGTGCGAACCTTTCCATAACTGGCCCCGACCACAAAGGAATCCCCCTTCTTGAGTGTTCCTCGCTTCACGATCACGGTCGCCGTGATGCCCCGGCTCTTGTCCATGCCTGATTCGAGCACAACCGCGCGGGCCTTCTGTTTGGGGTTCCCCTTCAGGTCCATCATCTCAGCCTGGAGGAGAATCGCCTCCAACAGCTCGTCGATCCCCTGCCGGGTCTTGGCGGATACCTCCACCATAAGGGTATCGCCCCCCAGATTCTCCGGCACGAGGCCGTGCTCCATCAGGGCCTGTTTCACCTTCTCCGGCTGAGCTTGGGGTTTGTCAATCTTGTTGATGGCGACAATAATCGGCACGCCCGCCGCCTTGGCGTGATTGATCGCCTCGACCGTCTGTGGCATCACGCCATCGTCCGCCGCCACCACGAGGATGACGATGTCGGTCACCTGGGCGCCTCGCGCCCGCATCTCGGTAAAGGCCTCGTGCCCCGGGGTATCGATGAAAATGATTCTGTTGTCTTCGCTCCCCAGGGTAACTTCATAGGCACCGATGTGCTGGGTAATCCCGCCGGCCTCCTCATCCACCACGTGCGTCTTGCGAATCGCGTCGAGAAGCAGCGTTTTCCCATGGTCCACGTGGCCCATTACGGTGACAACGGGCGGCCTGGGAACCAAGTCTTCTTCCCGTTCTTCTTCATCGTAGAGGGCGCTTTCAATATCCTTGGAGGCATCTTCAACCGTATAAGAAAATTCCGAAGCGATAAGGGCAGCCGTGTCCGCGTCCACAGTCTCATTGACGGTCGCCTGGATTCCCAGCTCCATCAGCTTGCTCATCACCTCTTCCAGCTTGACACCCATCCGTTTGGAAAGTTCCCCCACGGAGACCTTCCCAAGGATTCTGATGACGCGCTTGATTTCCTTGGCGGGCGCGGTGGTCACCGTTTCCCTCTTCGCCCCTTTTCGTTCCTTCTTATGCTTTCTCGAAGCCCGATGGACATCATCACCCTGTCCCTTGGCCCCCGCGAGATATTCGTTCAGTTCCTTTCGAAGATCCCGTTCCACCCATTTTCTACGGGATTTCGGGCGCTTTTTGGGGGGCGTCTTCTCTTCTATCTTACCGCCCTTTTCTTCCTTCTTCCCGCCTCCCAGGGTCAGCGGTTTCACCACCTCACCCGTCGGCTTGGCTGCCGCCTGAGCGGCCGGCCGCGTGGCGGCCTTCTTCTCTTCCTTTTTCTCCTTCGCGAGGATGTCCGTCAGGTCCACGAAGCCCGTTACCCGCGCCTCGTCGATCTTCTTCTTTTTCTTCTTCTTGGGCTTTGCCTCTTCCTTTTCAGCCGCCTTCGCCTTTTCCTCCGGGACCTCCGTAGGGGTTACCTCCTCGGGTTTCGCCTCTTCTTCGGGCTGAGGAGCCTCTTCAGCGGGTGTTTCTGGCGTCACGGCTTCGGCTTTCTTCTCGGGTTCTGGTTCAGGCCTTGCCTCTTCCTTTTCGGCCACCACTTCCGCCTCTTTGGACGGAGCGCTCTCGACAGCCTTTTCGGGAACCGCCTTCTCATCCGCGGCTACCTCCTGGGGTGCCGCCTCTTTCCCAGCCGTTTCCTCCTTGGCAGCGGGCTTCTCTTCAACAGAGGGTTTTTCCTCTTCGGGCTTGGGTTTGGCGACCTTCCGGACCCGCCTGCGAATCACGTTTCTCTTGATCCGTTTTTCTATGACCTTCACCCCTGAAGCTGGAGATTCTTCCGAGGCCTTGACCTCTTTTTCTGACTTTTGAAGGTGCTCATCAACCTCTTCCTTCGTAAGCTTAAAGCCCAAGCGCTTCAGCTCCGCCATGCGTTCCTTTTCACTCAAGCCTTTCTTACGAGCCAACTCCAGAAAGTCATCCAGTTTGCTCATTTAAAACTCCTTCTTCGGATCTTTTCCCGCCAACAGAGGCGAAGTTTTCCAAACGCCTCCCAAGCTCCTGCCACAACTCCTCCGTCATCACCCCATGCTTCGAAGGCGGAATCTTCAAGGTGCGCGCAAGCGCCTTTTTCTTCCTGGCCTGTTCCAGGCACGACCTCTCAGCGCAGAGGTATGCGCCTCGTCCCGGCATCCTTTGCCGGGCATCCAGAAGTATCCTGCCATCCGGCGTGGCCACAAAGCGCACAAGGGAATATTTTCCCCGCTTGCTCCTGCACCCGACACAAGTTCGAATGGGCTGATTACGCGTCATGCTCCCCCTCTGTTACCTTCCGGGCGGCCTCGATCAGCGCGCGCGCCTTCTTTTCTCCCACTCCGGGGAGTTCCATCAGCTTCTCGACAGACACGGCAGCAAGCTCTTCCGCAGACGCGATTCCCGCCTTCTCCAGCTCGTCCTGCAGTTTGGGGCCAATGCCCGGCACATCTTTCAGTGATTTCCCCCCGGATCCCTGCCGGGGTTCTCCTTCATCTTCCTCATTCACGGGCGCTTCCGCCCCACGAACCGCGGCCCGCGCCCTCTCGTGAATCCACCGGGCCTTTTCCTCCTCCAGCCCCTCGATATCCAAAAGCTCCTCGATGTCCGCGTCCGCGATGACCTCGAGGCTGGTAAACCCTTCGTTGTACAACATCCTGGCGAGCACCTCTCCAATCTCCAGCTTCTCCATGAATTCCGCCACCGCCTTCTGGAAGATCTCCTCCAGTTCCGTTTCGCTTCGGATATCGATACGCCATTCCGTCAACTTGGAGGCAAGCCTCACGTTCTGCCCCCGCTTGCCAATGGCCAGGGACAACTGGTCGTCATCCACGATGACCTCGATGGAGCGGTTTTCCTCATCGATAAAGACCTTCGAAATCTTGGCGGGCGCCAGGGCGCTGCAAATAAAGGTGGTATAATCGGGTGTCCACGGGATGATATCAATCCGTTCCCCCCGAAGCTCCTGCACGATGTTCTGAACCCGTGATCCCCGAACCCCCACACAGGACCCCACGGGATCGATATGGGGATCCTTCGTGTAAACCGCGATCTTGGCCCGCTGACCCGGGTCCCGGACGGCGTTGATTATCTTGACGTCGCCGGAGGCAATCTCAGGAACCTCCAGCTCAAAAAGCCGGATGAGAAACCCGGGGTGGGTCCTGGAAAGGATAATCTGAGGTCCCCGCGTTTCCTTCCTGACATCGATAATCAGGGCGCGAACCCGCTCGCCCCGCCGGAAGGTCTCGTTGGGAATCTGCTCGCTGACCGGCAGCAGGGCCTCCGTTTTCCCCAGGTTCACCAGGAGATGGCCGCCCCGCTCCACCCGCTGCACCGTTCCACTGACCAGATCTCCCTTCCGGTCTTTGTACTGGTCGTAGATGCTTTCGTGCTCGGCGTCGCGAATCTTCTGCATGATGACCTGTTTGGCGGTCTGCGCGGCGATTCGCCCCAGATCACTGGTATCCACCTTGATTCCGATGCTGTCGCCCACCTCGCTCTCTTCGTCCAGCTCCCGACGTGCCTCTTCCAGCGAAATCTCCGTGTTAGGGTCTTCCACGTCTTCCACGACCGTGCGGAACTGAAAGACCTCGACCTCGCCCGTCTCCGGGTTGAACTGGGCCTCCAGGTCCAGGTCCTGTCCCAGCTTCTTCCTGACCGCCGTCAGAATCGCCGTTTCGATGGCATCAACGATGACTTCCCGGGATATCCCCTTTTCCCGTTGTACCTGTTCAATCACGTAATCCAGTGATGGCGCCATGCCTAATTTTCCTCCCTGCAAGGATTGGCGGCCTCACAAAAGGGCGCCGCCTTGATATTTCTTTTCCTGACACTCATTTCCATTCAAACTCTAAATTCGCCTTCTTAATGTCTTCAAAGGGGACCGCGATTTCTTTGCCGTTCTCTTGCACCCTTATCACGCCTTCCTGCTCCCCTTTGAGAATCCCCCTGAACACCCGGTGCCCATCGATTTCACGCCTGGTCTTTATCTTGACTTTCTTGCCCTGGAAACGCCTGTAGTCTTCAATCCGTTTCAAGGGGCGCTCCAGACCCGGAGAGGAAACCTCCAGCGTGTAGGGCTGATCGGCAAAGCAGTCTTCCACGTCCAGACGCGGGTCGAGCTGATGGCTGAACGTGGCGCAATCATTGATGGTCACGCCTCCCTCCTTGTCGATGGTGACGCGAAGGATCCAGCCCCGGTTTCCCGGAATGAACGCCACATCCACGATTTCATACCCCAGCCAGTCTCCCAGCTCCCGGCAAATTTCCTCGACAATCTTAAGGTCTTCCATCGCTGCCTCATTCAAATAGAAAGCGGGCTTAATGCCCGCTTTCCAAGCGAACCATAAATTTTACGCAAGTTAACATAAATTTTTAATGAAATCAAGCCCCCCCTTTTCCGCCACCGTTACAGCCCCTGAGAGACCTCTTTGAGAAGGGCGTTCACAGAATCGCTCATGCCTTCCACCTCTTCGAGGCGTTTCGCGAGCTCCTCTTCGCGTTTCTTGACCTCTTCGGTGTTCACCTTCTTCATATCCATTGCCCGTTTCAGCGCCTCTTCGATCGAGGCGGCCGTGGCGTCGATCTTCTGGTTCAGGTCGTACCGGAACTGCATGAAACTCTCCCGGATCCGCATGGTAAAATCCGCCTTGACCCGCCCACAGTTGGCGTCAATACGGTCGGGAAGCTTCTTCAGGATTTTCTTCAGGGCGTAATTCCGGGAAAATCCCTTGGGCAGCACGGAACGGGAGAAGAAATCGATTGCGCCCTCCAGGTCGAAAAACTTGGGGCGGTCCCCCATCAGATAGTAGAACCGGCTGTCCTCCTTGATGGCTTCCTCTCCGCTC
Organism: Pseudomonadota bacterium; assembly: GCA_015493505.1. Classification (GTDB taxonomy): domain Bacteria; phylum Desulfobacterota; class S145-22; order S145-22; family S145-22; genus S145-22. Next base: position 38,255 of record WGDA01000103.1, read on the forward strand.
ACCCGTTCCAGCTGGATTCCGAAAAGCTTGGCGGACGCCTCCAGGAGGCTGTCGATAATCTCGTTCGCCTTGTCCGAAAATTTCCTGGAAATCCTGGAATACTCCTTGTTCAGTTCCTCTTCCATCCGGGTAATCCAGTCATCAAAGGCCCGGACAATCCCATCGTTCAGGGTTTTCTCCAGGGTTTCCACGTACTCCTTGATATCCAGGTCCTTCTTCACCTCGGCCGTCTTCTTCAACTCCTCCAGCAGCGCGGGAAGCTGCCGGTCCTTCAGCTCGCGAACCTCGTAATCCACCCGGTCGATCAGGCGCTTCGCCTCCGCCTCGAAGAAGTACCCGTTGTCCCGCTTCTCCGCCTGGATGTTTTCCAACTGCTTCTTGAACAACGCGATCTTTTCTTCCAGGTCCTTCAGCGGGGTGGCGATCGCCTTCAATTCGATTTTCAGTGAGACAATCTCATCTCCCAGCAGCTTCTGGGTCCCCTTGAGGATGGACGTGAGGAAAACCTTCCCCTTCTCCTTCATCAGAAAATCATTCAAAGTCTTTTCGAATTCCGGCAGGAAGCTCTCCCTGAGGAGCGCCTCATCCCCCTTTGTCTTCCCCAGGAGTGCCTTCTTGGCGGAAAGGGGATAAATGACCACGGAATCCCGACCCAGGGCCTCCTCGATCACCTGCTTGGAAAAGGCCATGGACTCCTCGCGTTCCGCCTCGTCGAGATAATCCACCTTATTCTGGATGAAAAAGATTTTTTCGACAAACTTTCGAATATCCCTCAGGAACGCCAGCTCCGCCTCGCTGATGGGGGGGTCCCCCGCCAGCAGGAAGAGGGCCGCGTCCACGTGGGGCAAAAAGTCATACGTCATCTCCGTATTGTTGGAGAAAATGGACCCCACCCCGGGCGTGTCGATGATATGAACCCCCTGTTTCAGGTAATCGGAGGGGTAGGAGATCTCGACCCGGTCGACCTGTTTCACGTTCTTCGGATTCCCCTTTTCCGTCACGTACTCCGCCAGACCGTCACGGGAAATCTCCCTGCGCGTGCCATCCTTGAAAATGACCTCTATTTTCTGCTGGTCCCCATACTTGAGAACCGTCACGATGGAGGTTAGCGGAACGATGGCCGTGGGAAGCAGGGTATCCCCGATCAGGCTGTTGATAAAGGTGCTCTTTCCCCGTTTGAACTGTCCCAACACCACCAGGTAGAAACGGTTGTCCACAAGTTTCTGCCGGATCTGCCCCAGCGAAGACGACAACGTCGGGTTGTGGGCGTCCGCGGCATAATCCACGATACGATCCAACACTTCACTCGCCTTTCGGTGATAAGCGCTATACACGTCTAACATGACTTTCCCTCCTGACAGTCCTATTTTTTTCAAGGCGAGGTTTTAGAAAAAAACCCCACCCGGCGGTTGGATGGGGCAGGATTCACAGACCCCTACCCCTCAAAGGGTAGAAGTCATCAGCCCACAGGGGCATTCTGGCAGACTTCATTGCCTGTGGCTTTAATATAAATAAAACTTTTAAAAAGTCAACAGATTAAAAATTTCCCTGCTTCCGCTTAGCGCGTCTCCGGCTATCTTCCAAGAAGGAAAGCGGTCAGACGCTCCGATTTGCGACCGGCAACCGCCCATTCAGCCAGCGGTAAAGCACAGCCATGCGCGCCGTCCACGCCAGGTCCTTGGAGCTAACGCCTTCCTTCAGGGTTACGGAACGGGCGATGAGGGTCTCCGCGTCGAGTTCGGCGCGCGCGTCCGCGTCTTCGTAAACCAGGACATCTCCCGATTCCCGAAGCGTGGCGCGTTTCCCGTCATACAGGCCCTCCATGACGCCGGGTTCCGGAAAATACACGCCCCTGCCAGAGGCTTCGAGGCTTTCCCGGCTCAGGTGAACCTTGGCCTTGTCGCGATAGGGAGCCCCGCTGGAAGGGCAGAAGGTCTCACAGTTGCCGCAGGCGTTACAGAAATCGGCGATGTTGACGACCTGGTAGGGCTGGGTAATGGCCTCCCACCCCACAGTCTCCGCCGACACGCCGTTTCCGTCCCGGACCGCGCGTTGAAGGGGAAACCGGACCGGCGAAACGCTGAGGGCCACATTGGCCCGATTGGGGCAGACGGTCACACAGATATTGCAGAGCAGATCGCACTGGAGGCAGCGGGCCGCTTCACGCCGGGCGTCTTCTTCAGGCAGCGTCCCCACATAAGGCGTGAAATCCAGGCGTTCCCCAGGTTCCCGCGTGATCGGCTCCGGCCCAAACGCGCGGCGCGCCCGCCGGATGAAAAGCTCACGAAGGTCAGGGGACCGGTCATCTTCCGGCGTGAGGGCTTCGGGAAACGAAAGCCCGGACTTCCTCATGATGGCCTCCGCCACGCGCCTGCCGTCCCCAATGGCCTCCACGATGGAGGAGGCGCCACGCACCGCGTCTCCGCCCGCGTAAACCCCTTCCGCCTGGGTCTCCAGCGTCTCGGGGTTCACCTCCAGGGCCCCGTCAGGCAGGAAATCAAGTCGGATCCGCTGACCGATGGCGGTAATCACCGTATCGACCTCCAGCGTGAATTCCGCCCCTTCCACCCGCTCGGGCCGACGGCGTCCGCTGGCGTCCTTCTCCCCCAGCCTCATCCGGTCACACTGGAGGGCGGTAACCCGCCCTTCCCGCGTCAACACCCGAATCGGCTGCGTCAGCTCCCGCAGGGAAATCCCTTCCTCCAGGGCCTCCCTCAGCTCATCGGGATCGCAGGGCATCTCCCGGCGCGTGCGTCGATAGACGATGGTCACCTCGCCCGACTCACGCAAAAACCGTTTCGCGGCACGGGCCACGTCGATGGCCGCGTTCCCGCCACCGACCACCACGACCCGTCGCCCCAGCGCCGGCTTCTCACCGCGGCGAACCGCGCTGAGAAAGGACAACTGATCCAGTACCCCGTCGGCCTCTTCGCCGGGAATCCCCAGCGTCAGGCTCTCCTGGGCGCCCACGGCAATTATGACGAAATCCTTCGTCCGCCGCAATTCCTCGAAGGTTTCCCTGCCGACGGCGGATTCGGTATGAAGCCGGACACCGAGAGACAGAATGGCATGAATATCCTTTTCCAGGCTCGCTTTGTCGAGGCGAAAGGCGGGAATGGCGTCGGCAACCATGCCGCCCGGAAAAGCCTTGCTCTCATAAATATCCACCTCGAACCCCGCCAGCGCCAGGAAATAGGCGCAGGACAATCCCGTCGGGCCGGCCCCGATCACCCCCACCCGGCGGCCGTTGGCGGGCAACGCCGCGGGGAGGTCCCGTTCATCCCGCCTCTGGGCGACAAACCGCTTGATCTCGCGAATCAGCACCGGGGCGTCGTAGTTCACCCGGGTACACTGAAACTGGCACAGATGAGTGCAGACCATGCCCTGAACGGCGGGGAAGGGGTTGGTCGCCAGGATGGTACGGAAGGCCTTTTCATCCTCCCCCCGGGCGGTGAAATCGAGATACCGCGGGATGTCCTGATCCGCCGCGCAGGCATCCACGCAGGGCGCCGCGGCGCAATCGAAAAGAGGCAGGGGGCGTGAGGTCTTGACGCCCCTGTACGGGAAACGCTGCTTGGCGTAACGCCCACTCTCCACCACACGTTTCGCGTAGGCCTTGAGGACGCGCAGGGCGGCTTCTCGCGGGTCGTCAGTGTCCGTCCGGGAGAGAGGCAGGGCCTCCAGGGAGGGAATCTCCCGCGCGGACATCTCGTTTCCGAGAATCTCCAGATACTGCGACAACCGACCATACCCCCCGGGTTTCAGGATGTCGGAAGACATGGTCACGGGCCGAAGCCCACACGCCAGGGTGTCGACGATATTGAAGCAGTCCACCCCGCCCGCGAATGAGATGTCCAGGTGTCCGTCAAAGGCCTCCTGAAGCCGGGCGGCGAGGTTGATGCTGATGGGATGCAGGGCCCGGCCGCTCATGTAGACGGTGGGTTCCCCGTCCGGGAGGTTCTGCTCGATATTCTCTGTCTCCAGGGTATTGGTCAGCTTCAGGCTGAACCGGACGCCGCGCGCCTCGGCCGACTTCAGGAGAGAGGCGATGAGATCGAGGGCGTCCTCGTATTTGAGATCGTGTTCGAACGCCGCGTCCGGCACTCGGGTGGCGTACCCCAGCCGGTCATTCAGAATCTCCCGCAGGCGATCGGGGCCCAGGAGGGTCGGGTTGAACTTGATGGTCGTGTGCAGCCCCCGCTCTTCGATGAAGTACCGGCCAATCTTCTCCACCTCGTCGGGGGGACATCCGTGCATGGTGGAAACAGTCAGGTTGTCCGAGAGGCGGGTGGGAATCTCGAGCTGACGCACCCGTGGATAGATGGGCGCCACACGGGCGATTTTCTCTTCCAGCTCGGCGGTGCAGTCCGCCATGCGGTCCAGAAACCGTTGCACCTTCGGGCTCCGAATCCCCTCCAGGTTGTAACCGGCGCTCATGTTGAAGATGAAGCCGGGCTCCGCGCTCTCCCACTGAAATTTGTCCCGGAGGATGTAGAGGAGGATGAAGGCGTTGAGATACTGATCAAAGGATTGGTCGAGACGGAGCTCCTGCGACCACTCGCAGTTGTATCCTTCGTCCGTCATGTCGATGCAGGGCTTGGTCACCTCCAGCTCGTCGAGCACCTGGATGGTCTTCAGCTCGATGTAACGGGCACCGCACAGGTAGGCGGAGATGATATTCTGCGCCAGTTGCGTGTGGGGCCCCGCCGCCACGCCGAGAGGGGTCTCCAGCAATTTTCCGAAACGGCGCATGCGGAAGGGGTCCGTGGCCTTTGGGGTAAAAAAGAGCTCCTCGGGGATTCCGAAGATTTCACGCCGCTCTTCCAGGTCCCTCAAAACCCACTGGAGCAGTGTTTCAATATCGGCACACACAAATTCATCAGGTCTCATGGTCACTCTCGCTGTTTTTGGTTTGTTTCGTTTGTCTGGTTCATTCCGTTTATCTCGTTTTTCTCAGTTTTAAGTGGTTAAGTTATTAAGTGTTAAGATTTACTTAAAACCTAAAACTTAAAACTTAATAACTCCTCATGCCTTTCACCCCAGTGAAATCCGCCCCTGGTAGGATTTTCCGAACCTACAGGGTAAACTTCGGCTGACCGCTTTGCGGTATTTCACGGGGTAAACCTTTAACCGTTCACCCTTAACTTATCCCACAACCGCCGGGCCTGCTGCCGGGCAAAGGCAAGAACCTCCCCCTCGTCCACCGTGGTCACCCGGCCCTCTTCCACGATGACCCGTCCCTGGGCGATGACCGTCGCCACATGACCGGACTCCAGGCCATAGACGAAATGCCCGGGGAAGTTTTCGGGTGTCACGTCCGTGGGGGAATCGTAGTCAAGGATAACGAGGTTGTTGTCCCCATCGCCCTGTGCCCCCATGCCGTGCACAAACGTGTGAACGGCACGGAAACGCCGGTAGAGCTGGTCGGGGGAAATCCCCTCGGTCCCCTGACCAATCAGGTAAGCGGCCTTGGCGCTTCGCAGCATGTCGCTGTGCATGCCGTCCGTCCCGAGCATGACACGCTCGCCCAACTCCCGATAATTGGCACCCCCCACGTTGTTGTTCAGGTTGCTCTCCGTGTTCTGAACCACCCAGGCGGGAGACTGCCGGACAAGGGCCTTTTCCTCCTCGCTCAGGTGAATGCAGTGGGCAAGAATGGTGTGGGGGCTGTCCAGGGCGCCCGCATCGGAAAGGCGTTGCACCACCCGTTTCCCGTAGGTTTCCAGGCAATGTTCCTGATCGGCCGCGTCCTCCGCCACGTGGATATGGATCCCCGTGCCGTGTTTGGCCGCCAGGTCCACCGCCGCCTTCAGCAGGCCGTCATCCACGGTAAACGAGGCGTGCAGCCCCACGTGCCCCTTCCGTCCGGAGGAGAGATAGGCGTCCGTCTCCGCCAGGCCCGCCTTTCTGGGGCCATCCCCGTCCCGGCAGGAAATCTCATAGCAGAGAAGGTGCGCCAGCCCCACCTTTTCAAAGGATCGGGCGATGGTTTCAAGAGCCCCGTCAATGGCGAAGGGGGAGGCATGGTGATCAATGCAAAAGGTCACGCCATGCTTGGCCATGTGAACGGCCGCCGTTAGGGCGCTGGCCTCGATCATGTCCCGATCGAGACGCTTGTCCAGCCGCCACCAGATGTATTCGAGGACCTCGACGAAATTCGTGGGGATTTTGGGGGGGGCGGGCATCCCCCGCGCGAGGGTGGAATAGATATGATGGTGCCCGCAGGCGAAGGATTTCGTCACGAGCCGCCCCCGACAGTCGATCACCCGGTCGCCGGGCTGCAGGCTGTCCGCGCCGGGAAGGGTGTCAGGGAAGGTCAGTTCCCCGGCAGGCCCCGGCGTGACGGCCAGGATTCCTTCCCGGATTTCCAATGTTTCGGCGTCGAGATACCGGGCGTCTTTCAGATAAAGGGTCATACGGTGTCTCCTTTCGACAGGGTTCGCGCGACAAACCCCGTGTCTCGCATCTTCCGCGCCGCCAGTTCCACGGCGTCCACGATCTGCTGATAGCCGGTGCATCGGCAAAGGTTCCCGCTCAGGGCCTTCCGGATGGCCTCACGGGTCGGGTTCAGGTTTTTCGACAGGAGGGCGTAAGACGTCAGAATCATTCCAGGTGTGCAGAACCCGCACTGGATCGCGCCCGCCTCCACGAAGGCCTCCTGGATGGGGTGCAGGCGGCCGTCTTCCGCCTCCACGCCTTCGATGGTCAGGATTTCCCGCCCGAGAACCGCCTCGACTTTCAGCCGGCACGACCGTCGGGGCGCGCCGTCCACGATGACCGTGCAGGCGCCACACACGCCTTCCTCGCATCCGTTCTTGGTGCCGGTCAGGCCGAGTCTTGCCCGCAGGTAGCGAAGCAGAGACATCTCTTCATCCGCCTTGGCAACCTGGTAGCGCCGCCTGTTTATGATAATCTCGCCCACGTCACGCGTCCTCCTTTTCAATCCGGATGGGCAGGCGGTCCATCCGCCTTCCCGTGGCGTGATACACCGCGTTGGCGATGGCCGGCGCGATAATCTCCAGGGCGGGCTCACCGATCCCCTTGGCGCCGGAGGGCGAGGTGGGATCGGGGTTTTCGATAATGAGGGCTGTCATCTCCGGCAGGTCCATCGCCTTGGGAATCCTGTACTTCCGAAAGCTGGCGTTTCTGATAACGCCCCCCTCGGTCTCCACCTTCTCCATCAGCGCCATCCCCATCCCCTGGGCGATGCCGCCGTAGATCTGTCCCAGGAGCATGGGCCGGTTCACCGCCTTCCCGATATCGTGGGCGGCCACCACGTTGAGGAGCCGGACGCGGCCCGTTTTCAGGTTCACCGACACCTCGACCGCCTGGCAACTGTACACATAGGTGAAATAGGCATCCCCCTGCCCCGTCTCCTCGTCCCACGTGACGGCCGGAGCCCTGAACCCGGCAAAGCTGTAGGGATAGACCCGCTTCAGGAAGAGTTGGCGCATGGCCTCATCCCACGAGAGCCTCTGGTCATCGGCCTCCCCAAGGATCGCGTCATCCTGAAAGCGGACCTTTTCAGGCGCGCAACCCAGCGTGTCCGCCAGGGCCTCCGCGATTATCTTTTTCAGCTTTTTCGCCGCCAGAACCACCGCGCCGCACCCCATCAGGGTGCCCCGGCTGGCGACCGTGGGGCCTCCGTCCGGGATGGAGGACGTGGAAGGCTGGCGATAGGTAATCCTCCCCCGGTCCACCCCGAGGTGTTCCTGGAGGGTCAGGATCATGGCCGATTCGGCCCCCTGCCCGTTTTCGTGGATGCCCACCTCCAGCAGGATGGAACCGTCGAACTGGCAGTTGATCACGGCGGAGCAGAAGTCCATCCCTTCCGCCCCCAGGCTGGCGCCCCGGTAGCAGATGGCCAGGCCGACACCGTAGAGATTTTCAGGGTCTCCCTTTCCGCGGGAACTCCGGGCGCGTTTCTCCTCGTAGCCGATCTTTTCAGCCACCGTGTCCATGACCTCCCGGATGCTCACGGTGTGATTGTTCAAAAGCTGCCCCGTGATGGTTTCCGCTCCCTGGGTCACCATGTTGATACGCCGGATCTCCAGGGGCGACAGGCCCGTTTTCTCCGCCGCCATGTCCATCAGTTGCTCCACGGCAAAATTGACCTGCGGAGACCCGAAGCCCCTGAAGGCCCCGGTAAAGACGTTGTTGGTCGCCACGCCATACACATCGGCGTGGACGTGTTCCACCCGGTACGGACCACAGCACTGAACGGCCGACCGCCAGGTGACCCACGGGGTCGTGGAACAGTAGGCTCCGGCATCGGCAATGATGCGTGCCTCAACCGCCTGGACACGGCCATCCCGATTCAGTCCCATTCGGTAATGCAGGACATAGGGATGCCGCTTGTAGCTCTCCCGCATGGACCACTGGCGGGCATAGGTCAGCTTCACGGGACGGTCGCACAGGCGGGCCGCCAGCGCCGCCCGGGCGCAGACAACGGCGGCGGTGTCGTCCTTTCCGCCGAACCCGCCCCCCACTGGGACGGTGCGAATCTCCACCCGCGCAAGGGGCTCTCCCAAAATGGCCGCCACGAACCGGCGGGTGGTAAAGGGGTGCTGCATGCTGCCATAGACTTCCATGACGCCGTCCGGGCGGGGAACGCAGACGGCGGACTCGGGTTCCAGGTAGGCGTGCTCAACGAACGAGGTCCGAAAGGTATGGTCGATCACGATGTCACACGCCGCCAACGCGCTCCGGGCGTCCCCCCGGCGAATCTTGTGATGGTTCACGATATTGTTTTTTGTTCCCGGACGAATCACGGGGGCATCCGGGCGAAAGGCTTCTTCCGGGTCGATCAGGGGAGGCAGAGGATCCGCCGAAATCCTGACCTGTCGGGCCGCCTCGAGGGCCGCCTCCCGCGTCTCGGCCACGACGAGCGCCACCACGTCTCCGTGTGACAGAATCCTGTCCTCGGCCAGCATGGGGTAATCTCGCTCTATCTGCCCGAACCGGACGGCCCCTGGAATATCCGCCGCGGTGATGACCTTCAGGACCCCGTCCTGGCGCGCGGCTTCCCGCGTGTCCACGGACAGGTTTTCCGCGTGCACGAAATCCGAATAGACGGGAACACAATGGGCCATTCGGGGAAAGGTATGGTCATCCGCGTACCGGGCCCGGCCCGTGACCTTGATCACCGCGTCGTTCCGGTACGCTGATTCCCTTTTACCTGTCGTCATGCCCCTTGACTCCGTCTCGCCTTCTCTTACCGGACCCTCGGCGACGCCTGCGCGAGCAGCTCAGCGAGGGTGTCGGCGGGATCCCGCATCCGGGCGAGAAAGATCATCGCCGCGATGATGTAGGGCTTGTAACTGGCCTCTTTATAAAGCTGGCGCCGGTAACGGTCAAAGACGGTCGCCGCCACTTCACCCCGCTCGCAACTGACACCGCTGATGTCCGCGGGGAGGCAGTGCATGTAGAGGGCGGCGCCATTGTGGGTCTTTGCCATCAGGTCTTCCGTGCATTCCCAGTCCTGATGCTCCGCGTTCTGGGCCAGCAGCTCTTTCTCCAAGGCCTCGATACCGTCCCAGTCTCCCTTCGCATAGAGCTCCGTCCGTTTTTCCATGGCGGCGAAGGGTGCCCAGCTCTTGGGATAAACGATGTCGGCGTCTTCGAAAGCCTCGGCCATGTCGTTCGTTCGGCTGAACCGGCCGCCGGTTTCCTCGGCGTTCCGCTCCGCGACCTCGATGACCTCGGGCATGACCTCATATCCCTCCGGGTGCGCCAGGACCACGTCCATGCCGAAACGCGTCATCAGGCCGATGACCCCCTGGGGAACTGACAGCGGTTTCCCGTAAGACGGGGAATAGGCCCAGCTCATTACAATCTTTCTACCGGCCAGGTTCTCCGCGCCCCCGAAATAGTTTATCAGATGCAGCATATCCGCCATGCTCTGTGTGGGGTGGTCGATGTCACACTGGAGGTTAACCAGGGTAGGGCGCTGTTCCAGAACCCCCTCGTCGTATCCCGCCTGCACGGACTGGGCGACCTCCCGCATGTAGGCGTTGCCCTTTCCGATGAACATGTCATCGCGGATCCCGATGACGTCAGCCATGAAGGAAATCATGTTGGCGGTCTCCCGCACCGTTTCGCCGTGCGCCACCTGGGATTTCTTCTCATCCAGATCCTGTACCTCGAGGCCCAGGAGGTTGGCGGCACTGGCAAAGCTGAAGCGCGTGCGGGTGGACTGGTCCCGGAACAGGGAGATGGCCAGGCCGCTGTCGAAAATGCGGCTCGAGATGTTGCGCTGGCGCAATCCCCTCAGGATATCCGCTACCATGAACGTGGCGTAAAGCTCGTCTTCCGTCTTTTCCCACGTCAGGAGAAAATCTTGAAGGTACATTCCCCGATAATCCAGTCGGCTTAAGTCTTGAATCAGTTGGGTGATACTCGTCTTGTCCATTTTTTATCCTCTCTTGCGTGTTACGGGACGATATGCGTTCCCTTGGTTCCCGCCACGGCATCCTTGATATTTTCGGGGCTGGTGATGATGACCTCTCTGCCCCCGTTTCTGAGAAACTCGATGGCGGCCTTAATCTTTGGTGCCATGCTGCCCGGCGCGAAGTGCCCTTCCTTGAGGTATCCCTCGATCTCTGAGAGCGTGACCCGGTCCAGCGGCTTTTCCATGGGGGTCCCGAAGTTCAGGGAGACATGAGGCACGGAGGTGGAAATAAGCAGCACACCCGCGTCCAGGTCTCTCGCCAGGAGGCTGGATGCCAGGTCCTTGTCAATCACCGCGTCCACGCCCTTGAACCCGTTACCGTCCCGGACCACGGGGATACCCCCGCCCCCTACCGCCACTACGTTGAACCCGTCCTTCAGCAAGGCGATAATGGCATCCTTCTCGATGATACGGCGTGGTTTCGGCGAAGGCACCATCCGGCGCCAGCCCCGGTCGGCATCCTTTTTCAGGACCCAGTCCGGATAGTGACGCTTCAGCTCCGGGACCTGATCGTCCGTGTAAAACTTGCCGATCGGCTTGCTGGGGTCCGAAAAACTCGGGTCGTCCTTGTCCACCTCGACCTGCGTCACGACCGTGACCGTTTCTCCGGGAAGGTTCCGTCTCCTCAGTTCGTTGTCCAGCGCCTGCTGGATCTGGTAGCCGAGGGCGCCCTGCGTGTCCGCGACGCAACTGACGAGCGGGACGATGTGCATACCGGCCACGTCCCGGGCAATTTCGGAGCGCAACATGATAAAACCGACCTGAGGCCCGTTTCCATGGGTAATCACAACCTGGTAACCATGCCCAATAATATCTGCAACATATTCAATCGTCTCGCAGATCGCCTGGTACTGGTCCTCCACCGTGCAGAGGTCCTGTCGCTTGATCAGGGAGTTGCCCCCGATGGCCACCACCATCAGTTTTTCGTCCATGTGTCCTCCCTTATTGGCTTGACACCCTTCACAACCATTCCTTATCCGCCTATTTTCTCAAGATACAGCCCCGGAAAGGCGGCATAAAAAGCGGCGCAACGCACCAGATCGGCCTTCCACGTCTTTTCGTTAGGCGCGTGCGCTTCCTTCTCCTTCCCCGGCCCAAAGCCGATGCAGGGGATTCCGAACATCCCCATGATGGCCACGCCATTGGTGGAAAAGGTCCATTTGTCCACGCGGGGCTCAGCCTTGAACAGGGCCTGGTATGTCGCCACCGCGGACTGGGTTACGATGTGGTCCTCGGGAAGCACCCACGCGGGGAAATAGCTCTCGGTTGGATAGATCAGCCCCGTGTAGGAGGGCCTTTCATAGGAATACATGGAAACCTCCGCCTTGGCCGCCCTGGCCGCCGGAAGCTCGGCAATCTGTCCAAGGGCCAGTTCCTTGTCCTCCCCGGCGGTAAGGCGTCGGTCGATGGAGATGGCGCAACTGTCCGCCACGGCGCAGCGGGAAGGGGAAGTATAAAAAATCTCCGAAACCGTCAGGGACCCTTTCCCCAGAAAATCATCCGTTTTCAGGCGCTTGTGAAGCTCCTCAAGCTCGCCCAGGATGTGCCCCATCTTAAAGATGGCGTTGTCTCCACGTTCAGGGGCGGATCCATGCGCGCTGACCCCCTTCACATCCACCCGGATCTCCATGCGGCCCCGCTGCCCACGGTAAATGCCGCCATCCGTGGGCTCCGTGGAAACGACGAATTCCGGCTTCAGGCCGGATTCCCGAATGATGTACTGCCACGGCAATCCGTCGCAGTCCTCTTCCTGGACAGAGCCCACCATGACAAGGGTATAGTCACCCTCGAGGCCCAGGTCCTTGATAATCTTTCCGGCATAAACCATGGAGGCCATGCCGCCTTCCTGGTCACTGGCGCCCCGGCCGCCAATACACTCATCGTCCTCGAAGCCTTCGTAGGGATCGAACTCCCAGTTGTCCGGGTTGCCTACCCCGACCGTGTCGATATGGGCGTCCATGGCAATCAGGTGCTGCCCGTTGCCGATATAACCGAGGACATTCCCCATGGGATCAATATCGACCCGGTCAAACCCGACCTTTTCCATTTCCTGTTTGATACGCTGGATGACCTTTTCTTCCTGGCAACTTTCGCTTGGGATACGGATCATGTCCCGCAGAAACTTTGTCATGTCCGGTTCGTATCGCTTCGCCAGTTCGTTAATCTTTGTAAAATCCGGTGTGCTCATCATAACCTCCTCTTGCATGTCTGTCACGCGTGATTCGTTTGTCTGAATTA
>WGDA01000104.1 GCA_015493505.1 Pseudomonadota bacterium
AGGATTTCGTGACGGGGCTGTACGACCGGAACGGGAAGATGCTGGAACAGACCGAGAACCTGCCGATTCTTTCTTTCTCCTTGGGACCGGTGTGCGAATATATCATCAACTATTTCGGGGATGACATCCATCCGGGCGACGTGATTTTTCACAACGATGTCTTTTCCATGGGCAACCAGAACAACGACGTGGCCGTTTACAAGCCTATTTTCTACAAGGACGAGCTGGTTGCCTGGGCCGCCTGCAAGGGGCATCAGGCTGATATCGGCGGATGCGTCCAGGGGGGATACAACCCCAATGCCACGGAGGTATGGCAGGAAGCCCTGCGGATTCCGCCCGTGAAGGTCTATGAGAAAGGAAAGCTGCGGAAGGACGTGTGGGACCTCATCTTCGCCAACATCCGGCTCGATATCGTCGCGGAAGACATGAAGGCGGAGATCGGCAGTTGCGTGGTCGGAGAACGTGAGCTCCTGAAGCTCATCGACCGGTATGGCCTGGCGTCTTTCGAGGCGCACAAGAATTACCTTTTCGACTCGACGGAAAAGATGATGCGTTCCGAGATAGCCGCCATCCCCAACGGCGTGTACAAAGGCGATTCGCGGGTTTTCTACGACGGGCGGAACCCGAGATCCGTGTATGAGATCCACGTGACCATCACTGTGGAGGACGATTCCATCACCTTCGATTACACGGGGACTTCTCCCCAAACAGACGGTTTTGTCAACGGGACCTATACCTCCAGCGCCTCGGCAACCACGCTGACCTTTCTGCAGATGATTAATCCGAACATCCCGCACAACGACGGGATGGTCCGCCCTATGAAGATTATCATCCCGGAGGGAACGATTCTCAATGCCGCCTATCCCAAGGCGACCACCTACGGGAATCACCTCTGCCCCAACAACGCCGACGCCATCATGCGGGCGCTGGGACCCGTCATCCCGGACCGGGTGACGGCGGAGTGGAACGAACTCCTCTGCTCGCTGACGACGGCCATCGACCCGAGAAACGGGGAGCCGTATGTGGATATTGGTTTCATGGGCCTGAAGGGGGGGTCCGGCGCCATCAAGGGATGCGATGGCTATGATCACATTGGCATGATCGACGCGTCCGGTGGCGTGCTAGACCAGGATTACGAGATGTTCGAGCAGCAGACGCCACACCTGCTTCTGCTCCATGAATACTGGCGGGATTCCGCCGGCGCCGGGCAGTGGCGCGGCGGCCTGGGGGTCGAAACGAAGTTCAAGATCGGAAGTAACCATACCAAGGTGGTAACCTTCGGGGATGGGGATGTGGAGCCCGCCTTTGGCGCCCATGGCGGCAAAGAAGGCACCCTGAACAAGATTGAGCTCCACTATCCGGACGGGCGAGTGTACAAGGCGCTGTCCAAGGACCTGATCGAGGATGTGCCCGCCGGCACCATCTACTTTCAGCAGGCCGGCGGCGGGGGGGGGTATGGGCCACCATACCTGCGTCCCGTGGAGAAGGTCCTGAAAGATGTGCGAAACGACGTGGTCTCCGTGGAAAAGGCGAGAGAGGATTATGGGGTGGTCATTGATCCCGACACCTTTGAGGTGGACATGGCTGCCACGGAAAAACTGCGGGAGCAGATGAAAGCCCAGGCCGCATGAGCTCTTTCCTGTCCGGGGTACGGGTGCTGGACCTGACACGGATGCTGGCGGGGCCTTACTGCACCATGCTCCTGGCGGACATGGGCGCGGAGGTCATCAAGATTGAAAACCCGGAAGGGGGGGACGAAATCCGAAGGATGGGTCCCCCCTTCATTGAAGGCGAAAGCGCCTATTTTATCAGTATCAACCGCAATAAGCTTGGCATGACCCTCGACCTGAAGAGGCCGGAGGGGCGTCAGATCTTTCTGGAACTTGTGGAAAAATCCGACGTGGTCGTCGAGAATTTCCGACCCGGCGTCATGAAGCGCCTCGGGCTGGACTATCCCGTCCTGAGGGAACGAAACCCCCGTTGCGTCATGTGTTCCATCAGTGGGTTTGGCCAGACAGGCCCTTACCGGGACCGGCCCGCCTATGATCTGGTCCTTCAGGCCATGGGAGGCTCTCTGGGGATAACGGGTGAACCCGGGGAGCGGCCTACCCGCTGCGGGCTGCCCATTGGAGACTTGGCCGGGGCACAAATGGCGGCTTTTGCCATTGTGAGCGCGCTTTACGAACGGGAAAAGACGGGCCAGGGTACGGTAATCGACCTCAGCCTGATGGAAAGCCTCGTGTCTCTCATGTCATATATCGCGCAGTACTATTTCGCGGACGGCACGGTTACCCGCCCCGAGGGCACCCGGCATCGGTCCGTTGCCCCTTACCAGGTCTTTGAGACCCTGGACGGCTATGTAGTGGTGGCGGTATTCGGGGAAGGGTTCTGGAAGAGTTTCTGCGAGGCGATCGGGCGAACGGACCTGCTGAAGGATCCGAGGTTCGCGACCAACCTGGACAGGGTGGCGCACCGGGAGGCACTCGATGAGGAACTGGAGAGAGAGATAAGGAAAAGGCCGACGCGCGAGTGGCTCGGGCTCCTCGAGAAATTCCAGGTTCCTTCCTGTCCGGTCAGGTCCATCGACGAGGTGCTGGAGGATCCCCATCTGAAGGCGCGGGGCATGTTCACGACCATGGAGCATCCCGCGTGCGGCACGGTGCGCACACTGGCAAACCCCATTCTGACGCCGAAGGGAAGGCCGCCGGTGCATCACGCCCCCCTCCTTGGCGAGCATACCAATGAAATCCTCGCGCGGGTGCTGGAGAAAACCCCTCCGGAGATTCAGGCCATTCGGGCGTCCGGGGTGGTTTAGGACCGGAGGGGTGTGATGGGGATGCTTTACATTGTCGCCACGCCGATCGGAAACCTTGAAGATTTTCCCCCCCGGGCCATTGAAACCCTGAAACGGGTCACCCTCGTCGCCTCGGAAGACACGCGGGTGACGCGGAAGCTGCTTTCCCGATTCGGGATTCGCGCGCCCCTCGTCAGCCTCTATGAGCACAACGAGCAAAAAAGGGTACCGGAGATCCTTTCGCGCCTTGAGGCGGGAGAAGACGTGGCGCTGGTCAGCGACGCCGGAACGCCGCTGATCTCCGACCCGGGGTATCGGCTGGTGCGGGAGGTGATCAGAAGGGAATACCGCGCCGTGCCCGTGCCGGGTCCTTCGGCCGTGCTGGCCGCTCTGTCCGTGTCCGGGTTGCCGACGGACCGGTTCACCTTCGCGGGATTTTTGCCCAGGAAGGCGGGGAAGCGCGGGAAAGCGCTGCGGGAGCTGGCGGCGCTGGGGCACACGCTTGTCTTCTTTGAATCGCCCCATCGCCTCCTGAAGACGCTGCAGGACATGACAGAGGCCATGGGAGACCGGACCGTGGTTCTCTGCCGGGAATTGACAAAGAAGTATGAGGAGATTCTTCGGGGAACCCCCTCGGAGCTGCTGCGTGCCCTTGCCGATAAAAAGGTTCGCGGGGAGATTACCCTGGTGGTTTCGGGCGGGCCGGACGCCGAACTGAGGTCGCGCGAAGGGGATGAAGAGTGACTCGGACAGGGTTTTCCTTGAAAAACAGCGCATGCTTTCATATAATAAACCTGAAAATGAGCGAAGGGGAAAAGTAATATGAAAGGGGGTGGGCGAATAACCCAAAATTTCAACGAACGATTCAAGGAGGGTCACATGAAACGACGCAGAATTTTTATTGTTTTTTTGATTGTCGGTTGTTTTCTGTTTGGAATCACACAAGGGGCGTTGGCCTCCCCGAAAGACGTTTTAAACAAGGCCATCACCTACATCATCAAGGTGCAGCAGCCGGATGGCGGGTGGCAGTTGATCGCCGGTAAAGGCGAGACGGAGGTGGAGACCACCGCGTGGGCGACCCGGGCGCTGCTCATGACCAAAGCGGATGACGCGGCGGCCCAGAAAGGGATTGCCTATATCCTGAAGCATCAGAAACCCAACGGCTCATGGAACAACAACATCGCCCACACGGCCTTTGCTATCTGGACCCTTGCGGACGCGCGGAAAGGTCCCAAGGCGATAGCCGATGGGGTCAGCTTTCTGTGGCGTTCTCAGAAAAAGGATGGAGGCTGGGGAAGGACACCCAAGGGCCCAAACCTTTCCATCTACACAGCCGTGGCGGTGCGCGCCCTGCTGGCTGCCGGGCTTCCCATGGACAACCTGATGATTAAGAAGGGCGTGGAATACCTTATGGCCACCCAGAATAAAGACGGGGGCTGGGGTGTCCCCAAGGGGGGACGGTCCCTTTCGCTTTCCACCGCATGGGCCATTTACGCCATGCTGGAGGCGGGAATACCGAGGTATGACGACGCCATCCAGAAAGGGGTGAAGTGGCTTCTGAATGTGCAGCTTCAGCATAATGGCGGGTTCTGCTTCTTCAAGCTGATGCCCCCTGATCCGGAGTTGACGGCTTACAGCATCCTCGCCCTGTGCGCGGCGAACGTGAAACCGAAGGTCATCGATGACGCCCTGTATTACCTCGAGGCGATTCAGCTTCCCGACGGGTCGTACATGAGCCGCGTGCCCATGGAGTTTCATAAACACAACAAGAAAAACACGCAGACCACCTGCTTCGTGGCGTGGGCCGTCTGGGATGCCCTTTACTGGAAGGCCGTCAAAGAAAACCTGACCTTTTCACCTTACAGATAATCACCACCTGTTCGGAAGAGCCGGGAAGGCGGGATTTTTATCCCGCCTTCTTTTTTTTGTGACACCCCGCCCGCGCGGGACGGCCAGTTCGGGCGAGAATGGCTGATAAATAGAAAATTCCGATAATAACATTGAACTATTTTCGATATTTCCAATTTGACTAACATTCAAATTTTTCTATAATTAATAAAAATTATTGTGATACATGAAAGGAGAGCGTAATGGCGGTGGACAGGCATCCGTTATGGAAATCCCTGGGGATTGACCTGGAGCGAAACGACGAATTTCTCGGAATGCTGGGGGTGGTGTATCCCGAGGTGTACCTGAGCCAGCCCAACCGCCCGAAGGGGATGGCATATTTCGACGAGGTGACCTTTGATATCCATGGCGCGCCGATCCAGGAGATGCTGGACGAAAAGGAGCGGACGGGGGCGCAGATCGTGGGGACCTTCTGCATCTATGTGCCGGATGAAATCATCCTGGCGCTGGGCGGGATCCCCGTGGGGCTGTGCGGCGGTTCCGCCTATTCCTTCCCGGACGCGGACACGATGATGCCCCGGAACATCTGTCCGTTGATTCGTTCCTACGTGGGGTTCAAGGTGGGCAAGCTCAGCCCCTTTTTCGAATGCTGCGATTTTCTCGTGGGGGAGACCACTTGCGACGCCAAGAAGAAGACGTGGGAGATCCTTGACGATCTCCAGCCCACTTACGTGATGGAGCTTCCCCAGAGGAAGGATGAGATCGACCGGGGGCTCTGGCGCGAGGAGATCGCGCGCTTCATCGAAAAGATGGAGGAGGCCTCGGGAAAGAAGATAACCGTGGACGCGTTGAAAGACGGAATCCGCCGGGTCAACGCGAAACGCCGGGCGCTGAAGAGGCTTTATGAGGCCCGGAAGGCGGTTCCCGCGCCCATCAGCGGGAAAGACGCCCTCCTCGTTTCCCAACTGGCCTTTTATGATCAGATCGACCGTTTCACGGAAAAGGTGAACGCCTTGAGTGACGAGCTGGAGGCGCGCGTGCGGGATGGCGTTGGGGTCGTGGCGAAGGACGCCCCGCGGCTTTTTATCTCCGGAACCCCGCAGGTGATCCCCAACTGGAAGATTCACCACGTGGTGGAAAGCAGCGGCGGGATTGTGGTCGGGGAAGAGACCTGCACGGGAATCCGGTATTTCAATGACCTGGTGGATGAATCGCCCGATACGGTGGATGGCCTGATCGACGCCCTGGCGAGCCGGTCCCTTTCCATCAACTGCTCCTGTTTCACGCCCAACGATGACCGGATACAGCAGGTGATCGAGTGGGTGAAGGCGTCCCGGGCGGATGGTGTCATCTATTATGTCCTTCAGTTTTGCCACGCCTACAATGTGGAATATGTGAAGATGGAACGCGCCCTGCGGGAAGCGGGCATCCCCGTCTTGAAGATAGAATCGGACTATGGGGACGAGGACGTGGGCCAGATCAAGACACGGATCGAGGCCTTTATGGAACAGATTGCTTAACGGAGGCGGTCATGGTTGTGGGAATCGATCTGGGAAGCAGGACTGTGAAGGCGGTCTTTCTGAGGAACGGGGTGATTGAGGACGCCCAGGTGGTGCTTGGGGGGAGCGACCCGTACGAGACGGCCGTTTCTCTCCTGAAACGTTACCCCCGGTGCCCTGTCATTGCCACCGGCTATGGCCGGCACGCCCTCAAAGAGACATGGGCGGAAAAGGTGATTACCGAGATCAAGGCGCACGCCATCGGGGCGCGGTACCTCTTCCCGTCGTGCCGCACCGTGATCGACGTGGGCGGGCAGGACAGCAAGGCCATCGCCCTGGACGCAAACGGAAACTTCACGAACTTCCAGATGAATGACAAGTGCGCCGCGGGAACCGGGAAGTTTCTGGAGATTATGGCCCAGAGCCTGGGGTACGACATCGATGAGTTCGCCCGGGTGGGACTAAGAGAAACACGGGCGGTTCCCATCAACAGCATGTGCACGGTCTTTGCCGAGTCTGAGGTGATTTCCCTGATTTCCAAGAGGGTGAAGAAGGCGGAGATCGCGCTGGGCCTGCATGAGGCGATGGTGACCCGTGTGGCGTCCATGGCCAACCGGGTCGGGGTGGTCAAAGACGTGGTCTTTTCCGGCGGCGTCGCGCGGAACCCGACCATGGTGTCCCTGCTGGAAAAGAAGCTCAAGACGGAAGTCAAGGTTGCCGCCGCGCCGGACATTACGGGCGCCCTGGGGGCGGCCCTGGCGGCGGAAGGCATGTTAAACTGAATGCAACAGGCCAGCGAGAATAGGGGAGTGTGTGATGGCAAAAATCATTGACGCGAAAGGCAAGGCGTGCCCCCAGCCGGTTCTGATGACCAAGAAGGCCCTGTCGGAAATGGAGGCGGGCGCCTTTACCGTTCTGGTGGACAGCGCCATTTCGAAAGACAACGTGGTGCGGTTCGCCACGAGCCAGGGGTGTGAAACCCGGGTGGAAGAAAAGGACGGGGTTTTTTCTATCGAGGTCGTCAAGGGCGACGCCGGGGAAAGCGCCGGAAACGCGGCGGAAGAAGCCGCCTCTTCCAATATCACCATCTACGTCCATTCGGACCGCATGGGGCAGGGGGATGACACGCTGGGAAGCATCCTCATCAAGGGGTTCCTCAAAACCCTCAAGGATGTTGACCCCAAACCCCGCCGGATGATATTTGTCAACAGCGGAATCTTTCTGACGACGGAGGGCTCGGCGGTCATCGACGCCCTGAAAGAGCTGGAGGCAATGGGTATCGAAATTCTTTCCTGTGGCACCTGCCTTGATTTCTTCAACCGCAAGGAGAAACTTCAGGTTGGGGTGGCTTCGAACATGTATGACATCGCGTCGGCCCTCCTGCAGGCGGACAAGGTCGTAATTCCTTAGGAGGGCGCATGGAACGGAACCGCCGCCACTTTATCTACATGGACCACGCGGCGACGTCCTTTCCCAAGCCGCGCGAGGTCATCGAAGGGGTGGCGGAGGGGCTCCGGAATTTCAGCGCCAACCCGGGCAGATCCGGGCATTTCCTTTCACTGGACGCGAGCCGCACCTTGTTTGAGGCGCGCGAAACCGTGGCGCGGCTCTTCGGGGCGCTCGACTCCCGACAGGTCATCTTTACCAGAAACGTCACCGAGGCCCTGAATCTGGCCATCTACGGGGTCCTCGAGCAGGGGGACCACGTGGTGACCACCTCCATGGAGCATAATTCCGTGATGCGTCCGCTGCGGGACCTGGTGTCGCGGGGGATCATCCAATTGACGGTGGTGCCCTCCTCGAAGGAGGGGGTCGCCGAAATTGCCGGCCTGGCGGAGGCGGTGCGCCCGGAACAGACAAAACTCATCGTGGTCAACCACGCCTCCAACGTCACGGGAACCCTGGTGGATCTTAAGCTGGTTTCCCAGATCAAGGGGGAGGCCCTCCTCCTGGTGGATGCAGCGCAGAGCGCCGGTTGCGTCTCCATCGACCTGTCGTCCCTGGATGTCGATCTCCTCGCCTTCACGGGGCACAAGGCCCTGTTGGGGCCCCAGGGGACGGGGGGGCTGATCCTCAAGACCGGCCAGGAACCGGTCCGCCCCCTGATTCGGGGAGGGACGGGGAGCCACTCGGAATTCGAGGCGCAGCCGGAGTTCCTGCCGGACAAGCTGGAAAGCGGGACGCCGAACGTCGCGGGATTTCATGGCCTGGCCGCTGGGATAGGGCTGATTCAGGAAGAGGGGGTAGAGGCGGTCCGGGACCATGAAAAGCGGTTGACGGCCACGCTGCTGGAAGGGTTGTCGCAAATGGATCGGGTTCACATCTATGGGCCGCGGGACCCGGAGAGGCAGACAGCCGTCGTCTCCATCAACGTGGATGGGATGAGCTCCTCGGAGGTGGGGTTTCAACTGGACAGAAACTTCGATATCTGTGTCCGGACGGGGCTGCATTGCGCGCCCGCCGCGCACAGGACCATCGGGTCGTTTCCCCAGGGGACCGTGAGGATTTCCATGGGGATGTCCACGACGATGGGCGACGTTGAAGAGGTACTCGAGGCGCTGAAATGGCTGGTGTCGCATTGAACACGGACGTGACATGCGTCTTCGTCCTATTCTCCATTCACGATGTCATGAAGGCGGAAAGGGTCTTGAAAGAGAAGGAGATTCTGTTTGACACCATTCCCGTCCCCAAGGAAATCAGCTCTGATTGTGGGATGGCGATTATGACGGAAAGATCGCGGCAGGGTGTGGTTACGGAGATCCTGAAGGGAGCGGAATTGCGAATCAAGGGAGTTTATGAAAAAACCACAACGGGATACAGGGAACTCACACATGGATGACAAACGGCGACTGACAGAGACCGTCACAGGGTCGGGGTGAGCGTCCAAACTGCCTCCGGGGGACCTGGAGAAGGCGTTATGCGGTTTGGCGTTTCCGAAGGATGAAAACGTGCTGATTGGCCTGGACAACCCGGATGACGCGGGCGTTTATCGGGTGACGGACGAGGTCGCCCTGATCCAGACCGTCGATTTCTTCACGCCCATCGTGGACGATCCGTACTGGTTTGGCCAGATCGCCGCGGCAAACGCCCTGAGTGACGTGTACGCCATGGGTGGCACACCCAGGACGGCCATGAACCTCATCGCCTTTCCCATCAAGGAGATGGATATCGCCATCCTCCGCCAGATTCTGCAGGGGGGGCTGGACAAGCTGACCGAGGCGGGGGTTTCCTTGATCGGGGGGCACAGTATTGAGGACAAGGAACTGAAATACGGCCTGTCCGTCACGGGGTTCATCCACCCGAAGGCGTTGCTGACCAAAAAGGGCTTTGTCCCCGGGGACAGAATCCTCCTGACCAAGCCCCTCGGGACGGGGATCATCAACACGGCCATCAAGGCGGGCATGGCCTCCGAGGAGATTATTGAAAGGGTCA
Organism: Pseudomonadota bacterium; assembly: GCA_015493505.1. Taxonomy (GTDB): domain Bacteria; phylum Desulfobacterota; class S145-22; order S145-22; family S145-22; genus S145-22. The sequence goes on from WGDA01000104.1 coordinate 9,574, forward strand.
CGAAGCAGATGGCGCGCCTGAACCGGGACGCCGCCGAGGCGATGAAGCCTTTCAGGGTCCACGCCTGCACGGACGTCACCGGGTTCGGCTTGCTGGGGCACCTGTGTGAAATGGTGGTGGACAGCGGCCTGGGGGTGCGTATCACGGCGGAAATGGTGCCCATTTATCCAGAGGCGCGGGAGTACGCCGCCATGGGGCTCGTGCCGGCGGGCACCTACAACAACCGGCTATTCCGGGAGGCATTCGTCGATTTCGACGATAAAGTGGACGCCATCGCCCGGGACATCCTCTTTGACGCCCAGACCTCCGGAGGACTGGTCATCGTCGTGGCGCCGGAGGACGCGGAGGCCCTCCTGACGGCCTTGCGGGAAAGCGGAATCCCCGAAGCCGCCATCATCGGAAAGGTAGTTAAGGAACCGGCGGAGAAGATAAGGGTGACGGCTTCGTAAAAAGTCCAATTTCGGTGTTACGCTGCATCCTTCGTCATTGCAGCGACCTCTAAGGTCGCCTCATTCCTCAGGAATTGCGCTCCTTGAACTTGAAGCTTTTTACTTTGCCTTCTAAGTATGACTTTTTGCGAATCCATCAGCTTTTCGCTCTCTCCATGGGCATTTTTCTCA
>WGDA01000105.1 GCA_015493505.1 Pseudomonadota bacterium
GCGTGGGGTACCGGGCTCGGATGAACCCCCGCCGCCACAAGCCCCGCGATGTGGGCGATATCGCACATGAGCAACGCCCCCACCTCGTCCGCGATCTCCCTGAACCTCGCGAAATCGATGATCCGCGCGTAGGAGCTCGCCCCGACAACGATCATCTTGGGCCTGACTTTTCTGGCAAGCATTGCGGCCTCGTCATAGTCGATCAGGTGGGTCTCTCGTGACACCCCATAATGAAAGGCATTGAAAATCCTGCCCGTAAAGCTGGCGTGCGCCCCGTGAGAAAGGTGCCCCCCGTGGGAAAGGTTCATCCCCAGGATGGTATCCCCGGGCTTGAGCATCGTGAGATAAACAGACAGGTTCGCCACTGTTCCGGAGAGGGGCTGCACGTTACAATGCTCCGCGCCAAAAAGCGCCTTTGCCCGCTCAATGGCGAGGGATTCCGCCTGATCCACATATTCGCACCCCTCGTAGAAACGCTTGGCGGGATACCCCTCCGCGTACTTGTTCGAGAGAATACTGCCCTGCGCCTCAATGATCGCCTGGCTTACATAATTCTCCGAAGCAATCAGGATGATTTTCTCGGCTTCCCGCTGTTCCTCATTGGCGATGATTCCGGCGACGGCCGGATCCGTGTCCCGCAAAGACATCTCAGCGCTCCTGACTTTCCAGCGCCTCTATTTTGCCTAAGCGCCGGGCGTGCCTGCCGCCTTCGAAACGGTTTCTCAGCCAGGCATCCACAATGCTGAAAGCGACGCCCAGACCAACAACCCGGCCACCGAAGGTAATGACATTCGCGTTGTTGTGCCGGCGACTCATCTCCGCCGTGTAGGCGTCATGCACCACCGCCGCCCGGACCCCAGGAATCTTGTTGGCCGTGATTGCCATCCCGATACCCGTGCCACAGATGAGGATTCCCAGGTCCACCTCTCCCGCCTGTACAGCCTTCGCCACCTTCTCGGCGTAATCCGGGTAATCGACGGAGGCCTCGCTCTCCGTTCCCATGTCCAGAACCTTGTAACCCTTTTCCATGAGATAGGCTTTTACTTTTTCTTTCAGATGAAAACCGCCATGATCTGAACCAATCGCGATAAGTTCCAATGTTACCCCTGCCTTTCAGATTTTTAAGTTTGAATTTATAACAATATTCCCTGCCTTTTTCAAGAAAAATCGCAAATGGGGGTGACATTCCAGAAAAAAATGTTATGATATATGTAAAGTGTCGGCACAAAAATTCATGGGTCGGCCAGAGAAACTAAATGGAGGAAAAACAATAATGGAAGACAAGGTCAAGGAAGCGATAGAAAAAATCCGGCCCTCGCTGCAGATGGACGGTGGTGATATCGAACTGGTGGGAATCGACGACAAGGTGGTCAAGGTCAGGCTGCGTGGCGCGTGCGGGTCCTGCCCCATGTCCGTGATGACCCTCAAGATGGGGGTGGAAAGAATCGTGAAAGAGATGGTTCCGGAAGTGGAAAGCGTCGAAGCCGTGTAACCTTTGCCGCCTTTCCTGACGACACGAGAGAATGATCCCCCGCATTGACAGAGAGAGATGCGTGGCATGTGGTGAATGTGTCGATGCCTGCCCCGGACAAGTCTTCGCCCGGGAGGATGATGGTGTTCAGGTCGTCTCACCGGAAGAGTGCATCGAATGCCGGGCCTGCGAAGAGGCCTGTCCCACGGGCGCTGTCCGCCTCGTGGATGGATAGGCGGCTCCATGCGGTCCCGGTGGATTCTCGACAGCGACCTGAATGAAAAACGGGTTCGCGTCATCGCCCCGGCGAAAATAAACCTTTTCCTCAAGGTTAATCGAAAGCTGGTGACCGGGTACCATGAAATCGAGTCCCTCATGGTTCCGGCCACCCTTGCTGACATCCTGACCATCGTGCTGGGGAAACCTGGAAACGACATAGATATCACCTGTGACAACCCAACCATCCCCACGGGGGAAGACAATCTGGTTTACCAGGCCGTCCAGGTTCTGCGGGATGAGGGCCTTGAAACGGGTAGCGTTTCAATTCATATCCGAAAAAGGATCCCCGCCGGCGCGGGCCTTGGAGGGGGGAGCAGTAACGCGGCAGCCACCCTCAAGGGAATCGACTTTCTGAACAGACGCCAGCTTCCACGCGAAAATCTGCGCGCCCTTGGCCTAAAAATCGGCGCGGACGTCCCCTTCTTTTTCATGGAGCAGGCCTGCCTGGTCACCGGGATCGGCGAGGGCCTGAACCCTGTCGAAATCTCGTGCGACATCTGGCTTGTAATCGCTTTTCCAGGTATCTCCATTTCCACCCGCGAAGCCTATCAGGCACTCGATTCAGAGTTGACAAAGCCGGACACGCGGGTTAAGATGCCATGCGACCATGAGAGGGGGGGCCGAGGGAAAATGGGGGATGAATGGCAGTTGGTCAATCACCTTGAAACACCTGTCTTCCTTTGGTATCCTTTTTTGAGGGAAACGCGCGACAAGCTCATCAGCTTGGGAGCGGCGGAAGCGAGAATGACGGGAAGTGGTTCTTCCATCTTTGGGGTTTTCAGGGGGAGGGAAACGGCAGCCAAGGCCATGACCCAGCTTCGGAACCAGTTACCAGAGTGGAAGTTTTTTCTGGCACGGCCAGTGTGGCAAGGTGCAGACGAAAGTTGGAGGGACGCAAATGGAAGTGACCGAGGTAAGGGTTTTTCCCGTTAACGAAGAAAAATTGAAGGCCTACGTCACGATTACGTTCGATGACTGCTTCGTGGTGCGGGATCTCAAGGTCATCAACGGCAACAATGGGTTGTTTGTCGCCATGCCCAGCAAGAAACGAAAAGACGGAACCTTCAAGGATACCGCGCATCCCCTGAACAACGAAACCAGAAGGATGATCGAAGAAAAGGTGCTGGCGGAATACGAGAAAGAGATTCAGCGCGTTTAAATTCCTGTTTTTGGGGTGTCGTCAAGTGGTAAGACACGGGTCTTTGGAACCCGCATTCGGAGGTTCGAATCCTCCCACCCCAGCCAATTCCTGGAAAACAGATAGAGAGAAGGAACCATGAAAATATTTTGTGGAAACTCGAATCGAAAACTGGCTGAAGACATCTGTAAACACCTGGGCGTACCCTTGGGAAACGCGATTGTCCGGCGTTTCAGCGATGGTGAAATCAATGTTGAAATCAGTGAAAGCGTCCGGGGCAAAGACATCTTCGTCATCCAGTCCACCTGCTTCCCAGGTAACGATAATCTGATGGAGCTTCTCATCATGATGGACGCGCTGAAACGGGCGTCAGCCAGGCGCATCAACGCCGTCATCCCCTATTACGGATACGCCCGGCAAGACCGAAAGGTTTCTCCCCGCGCTCCCATCACGGCGAAACTTGTGGCAGACCTGATTGCCACGGCGGGGGCCTCCCGGATGATGACGGTGGACCTTCATGCCGGCCAGATACAGGGGTTCTTCAATATTCCCGTGGATCACCTCTATGCCTTCCCGGTGATTCTGGATTATCTGTCTAAAAAGTTTTCTAACGGGGAAAACCTGGTCATCGTCTCCCCGGACGCGGGAGGCGTGGAGCGTGCCAGGGCCTTTGCCAAACGCTTGAACGCCCGCCTGGCAATTATCGACAAGCGCCGTGAAGCGGCGAATGTCTCCCAAGTCATGAACATCATTGGGGATGTTCATGATAAAACCGCGATCCTCCTTGATGACATGATCGACACGGCTGGGACACTGACTCATGCTGCGGTCGCCCTTCTCGAGCATGGCGCCAAAGAGGTGTACGCCTCGGCGACCCACCCGGTCCTTTCGGGCAAGGCAATGGAGCGCCTGAAGGATTCTGCCATCCAGGAAATCGTGGTAACGGACACCATTCCCCTCCGGGGAGAAGCGGCCAGTTTCGACCGGATTAAGGTCCTGTCCGTGGCGCCCCTTCTGGCCGAGGGAATCCGAAGGATTCACACGGAGGATTCCGTCAGCGCCCTGTTCGTCTGATTTAGATTCACGATAAGACACACGAAAACAGGCAACCAAGTAAATTTTTTGCTTGTAAAAAATCTCACAATAAGTTAAAAGGTAATTTTGAAAAACAGACGCATCAAGGAGGAAACATGGAACAACTGGAACTTAGAACAAGCTTCCGGGAACAGAAAGGGAAAGGCGCGGCCAAGCGCCTGAGAAGAGAGGGGTTTATTCCCGGTATTTTTTATGGGCCGGACACCCAGCCAGTGCCGCTGACCCTGAATCCCAAGGACCTTGAAAAGGCCATGTCCACGGAGTATGGCTCCCGCGTCCTTATCAAACTCTCCATCGACGGATACGACAAGAAAAAACGCAATGCCATGGTCAAAGACATCCAGATCGATCCCGTCACATACCGCTGGATTCACGCGGACCTGTACAGTGTGGACCTGAAGAGAGAGGTGGAGGTCGAGGTTCCCATCAAACTGGTGGGCGTTTCACCCGGGGTCAAGATGGGGGGCATCATGGAACAGATCCGGCGAGAGCTCACCATCAAGGCGCTGCCCAAGAATATTCCTGCAGCCATTGAAATCGACATCAGCGGGCTGGGACTGGGAGATTCGGTTCATGTGAACGATATCACCGCTGAAAACTATACCATTGTGGCCGACAGCAACTTCACCATTGTGACTGTCTCTTCGCCGGAGGCGGAAGCGGTCGAGGCAGAAGAAGGTGAAGAGATGGAGGCTGTAGAGGAAGAAAAAGAGGAAACAAAGGAATAATTGGACTTTCCCGAAAAGCTTCCCCGGGTCTGGATTGGGCTGGGGAACCCGGGGACACAGTATGGCAAGACGCGCCATAACGCGGGATACCGGGCCCTGGATATACTGAAAAAACGGTTTGGCGCGACCCCTGAAACCCGGTCACGCCACGGGAAGGTCTGGAAGGGGAATGTCCGGGGAAACGAGATATACATGATGAAGCCAACGACCTATATGAATCTGAGTGGCAACGCGGCAAGATGGCTTCTGAACAGGGAGGGCCTTCAGCCTGAAGACATGGTGGTCTTCCATGATGATATGGATCTCGAAACGGGAATCACAAAACTCAAATGGAAAGGAGGGGATGCGGGACACAAGGGAATTCGTTCTATTATTTCGTCCCTGCGGACCAACGCGTTCTTCAGGGTACGGATTGGAATTGGCAGGCCGCCCGCGGGTGAAGAGGCATCCGATTACGTGCTTGCCCGCTTTACTCCCGCAGAAGAAGAAACCCTCCATGGCTCCCTCTCGCGCATTGCCGAAGGGATGGAGATATGGGCGGACAAAGGAACCATCCATGTCCTTAACTTTTTAAACCCCAGAGAATAAAAAAAGGAGGAGATTCATGTACAGCCTGACGAAATTTGCTCCGTTGTTTGGCGTCATCGGTCTGATTCTGGCATGGATTATTTACGGCTATGTTAAGAAACAGAGCGAAGGAAACGAGACGATGCGCGAAATTGCCGAAATGATTCACCGGGGCGCCATGGTCTTTCTGGAAAAAGAATACTCAATCCTTGTCATCTTCATTATCGTGGTTTTCCTGCTGATGTTCTGGAAGATCGGCATCTTTACCGCTATCGCGTTCGCGTCCGGCGCGGCCTGCTCCATGCTGGCGGGCTTTTTCGGCATGAGCGCGGCGACACGTGCGAACGTGCGAACCTCACAGGCGGCGTTTGAATCCGGGCAGGCGAAGGCCCTGAACGTCGCGTTTTTCGGCGGCTCCGTCATGGGGCTTTCCGTGGCAAGCCTGGGGCTTATCGGCCTGGGAATCTTCTACTATTTCTTTGGAAAAGACCCCGCCACCGCGAAGGTCATCAACGGATTCGCCATGGGCGCCAGTTCCATCGCCCTCTTCGCCAGAATCGGGGGTGGTATCTACACGAAAAGCGCGGATGTGGGTGCTGACCTCGTCGGAAAGATTGAGGCGGGAATCCCGGAAGACGACCCGAGAAACCCCGGCGTGATCGCCGACAACGTGGGTGACAACGTGGGCGACATCGCGGGAATGGGTGCCGATATCTTTGAATCCTACGTGGGATCCATCGTCGCGACCATCGCCATCGGTGCCACCTCGGCGTTCGCTGTCAAGACCCGCCTGCTCTACATGTCCTACCCTCTTCTTGTGGTAATGGGCGGCTTAATCGCTTCCTTCCTGGGCGTTCTCTCCATCAAGATCCTGCAAAAAATGAGCCCCCAGGCCGCGTTGCGCTATTCCACCTTTATCAGCGCCGCGTTCCTCGTTATCTTTACCTACTTTATCACCATCTCTCTCAAGCTCCCCATGGGGGTTTTCTGGGCAGTTATCTCCGGCCTGGTTTGCGGGATGCTCATCGGGCTTATCACCGAGTACTACACCTCCGGAGGGCCTATCCGAAGAATCGCGAAATCCGCTGAAACGGGCGCCGCAACCGTAATTATTTCCGGCCTTGCTGTTGGATTCGAAAGCACAGCGCTACCCGTGGTGGTTATCTGCATCGCGACCTTTATAGCGGCCAAAACCGCCGGGTTGTACGGAATCGGAATCTCCGCCGTCGGGATGCTTTCCACGGTCGGCGTGACCATGTCGGTGGACGCGTATGGCCCCATCGCCGACAACGCCGGTGGCATCTCAGAGATGGCAGGGCTTGGCCCCGACACCCGTAAAATCACGGACGGCCTGGACGCCCTCGGGAATACCACCGCGGCCATCGGCAAAGGGTTTGCCATTGGCTCCGCCGCCCTGACCGCCCTGGCGCTTTTTGCAGCCTTTTCACAGGCGGTTGGCCTGAAAATCATCACCATCACCCAGCCTCGTGTCGTCATCGGGATGTTCATCGGCGGGATCGTTCCCTTCTTCGTAGCCGCCCTGACGATGACCTCCGTCGGAAAAGCGGCCTTCAAAATGGTCGAGGAAATCCGCCGCCAGTTCCGGGAAATTCCTGGTCTGATGGAGGGAAAGGCGAAACCGGACCCTGAGTCTTGTGTCGCCATCAGTACCCTCGCTGCCCTGAAGGAGATGATCGTCCCGGGCCTGACCGCGGTTATCGTGCCAATCCTTGTCGGATTCCTTCTTGGCCCGCAGGCGCTCGGCGGCCTTCTGGCTGGAGCCACGCTCGCCGGTGTCATGCTGGCCCTGATGATGGCCAACGGTGGGGGCGCCTGGGATAACGCGAAAAAATACATCGAAGAAGGTCATTTCGGCGGCAAGGGCTCTGACAGCCACAAAGCCGCGGTGGTGGGCGATACCGTTGGGGACCCCTTCAAAGACACGTCCGGACCTATCATGAACATTCTCATCAAGTTGATGTCCGTGGTCTCGCTGGTTATCGCGCCGCTTCTCGTGCATCTGAAATAGAGGCGTCAAACCGAAAACGGGGCAGGTCAACGCCTGCCCCGTTTTTACGTTAAAAAACAGCGCCTTCTTGCGCTATTCCCCCTTGACAGACGCCAAATCATGGTTATATTCGCACTTGTGTTTCACGGGGTGGCTGGAATGCGATGCTTGTCAACACTTTTTTCTTTCCACTAAAAAGGGGACACCATGATAGAGATTCAAAACCTCACGAAACATTATGGTCATATCAAAGCGGTGGAGAATGTCTCGTTCACCGTGAACAAGGGTGAAATCCTGGGTTTCCTGGGCCCCAATGGCGCGGGAAAAACAACCACCATGCGTGTCCTGACCGGCTTCTTCCCGCCCACGGAGGGAAAGGTAAAGGTTGCTGGTTTCGACATCACGGAAAAACCGCTGGAGGTTAAGAAGCGGCTTGGATACCTGCCAGAGAATGTCGCTCTGTACATGGACATGCGGGTCAATGATTACCTCCATTTTGTGGGGCGCATCAAGGGGCTCAAACGGAAACCCCTCCTCAAGCAGAAGGTCAACCAGGTGGTGGAGCTCTGCGGCCTTGGAGACGTGAGAAAACGCCTGATCGGCAAGCTTTCCAAAGGTTACCGTCAGCGGGTGGGCCTTGCCCAGGCCCTTATCGGCGATCCGGAAGTCCTGATTCTTGACGAACCCACCGTCGGGCTGGATCCGAAGCAGATCGTGGAAATCCGGAAGCTTATCAAAGACCTGGGGGGGGAACGTACCATCATCCTGAGCACCCACATCCTCCCGGAGGTGCAGATGATCTGCGAGCGGGTGATTATTATCAATGAAGGAAAGATCGTCGCCATCGACACGCCTGAAAATCTCAACCGCCAGCTCTCCAAAAAACTGACCATCATCATGGAAGTTGAAGGCGAACCCCAAAAGGTTGTCAATACCCTGGGTGGCGTCGATGGGGTCATCGATGTCAAACAAAAGGTGAAGAAAAAGGGTAAAATCCGGCAATACGAGATCCAGACGGTCCCGGAAAGGGATATCCGAAAGGAGCTCGCGCAGGCGGTTCTTGAAAATCAGCTCGGGCTTTACGAACTGCGAAGCATTGAGATGAGCCTGGAAGAGATTTTCCTGAAACTGGTCACGCAGGAGGAACATCATGCTTAACAGCGCTCCCATCTTCAAGAAGGAGGTCGGGTCCTATTTCCTGTCTCCCATGGCCTATGTGGTCATCACGATTTTTCTGGTCCTGTCCGGGTACTTTTTCTATAGCTCCGTGGCATACTACAGCCTCATCAGCATGCAGGCCATGCAGAACCCCTACATGGTTTCCGGGTTGAACCTGACGGAAGATTTAATCTCTCCCGTTTTCGCGAACCTCGGGATTATCGCCATGCTGATTATCCCCATGCTCACCATGCGCCTCTTTTCCGAGGACAAGAAAAGTGGCGCCATCGAGCTGCTGTTCACGTATCCGCTGAAGGATCTTGATATTCTCATGGGAAAATTTTTTGCCGCCTCCGTGGTTTACCTGACACCAATCGCCATCACCCTCGTTTATATTGCCTTTCTTCGCAGCATGACGCAACTGGCGTTGGGCCCCATCCTGGCGGGTTACCTGGGCCTTGTATTGATGGGGGAGGCCTTCATCGCGCTGGGAATCCTCATCTCCTCCACCACGGAGAATCAGATCATCGCTGCCATCATTACTTTCGGTGTCTTGCTTCTCCTCTGGGTTATCGGTTGGGCTTCCAGCTTCACCGGGCCCACACTCGGGAAAATCCTCACGGAGATATCCCTGATCAAGCACTTCGATACCTTCTCAAAAGGGGTCATCGACATCAGAGATGTGATTTTTTACCTTTCCTTCACGTTCTACAGCCTCTTTCTGACGTGCAGGGTCCTTGAATCGAAACGGTGGAGGGGTTAATCATGGCAAGCAAAAAATTCAAAAGCGAAAGCAGCAGGCGGTTGCAGTTTGGCGCCAACGCCTTGATTTACAGCCTGGTGGTCCTGGCCATCCTGGTCGTGATTCAACTCATCGCCTACCGGCATACCAAACGATTCGACCTGACGGAGAACAAGATTCATTCCCTCTCCGCCCAATCCGTCAAGGTGCTGAAAAACCTGAAAAAGGATGTCACCATCAAGGCTTTCATGCGGGAAGGGAAAGACAAGGAAAAGGTCGCGGAACTGTTAGACCTCTACGCGTATCACTCGAAGAAGATTCACACGGAGATTATCGACCCCGACCGGCATCCGGGCGTGGCGAAACAGTATAATGTAAAAAATTACGGAACCCTGGTCTTTCTCTGCGGTGACAGGAAAGAGAAAATCCTCCAGCACACCGAAGAGGCCATTACCAATGCCATCGTCAAGGTCACACAAAAGCACCGAAAAAAAATCTATTTCCTGACCGGCCATGGCGAGAAGGGCCTGAAAGATACGGGGAAAGACGGCTACTCCCAGGTCAAAAAGGCCCTCCAGGACAAAAACTACGAGGTCAAACCCCTCCTCCTTACCCGTAACACAGGCGTCCCGAAAGACTGTGACGTTCTGGTTATCGCGGGTCCCCAGGTTGAGCTCCTCAAACATGAGCTCACCTCTATTCAGGATTACCTGAAACGCGGGGGGCATCTGCTTGTCATGCTCAATCCCTACACGGCCGTGGGACTGGTCAATATGCTGAAAAACTACGGCTTCATCGTTGGAGATAACATGATTGTGGATAAGCTCAGCCGGGTTCTGGGGGGCAGCTACCTGATGCCTGTCGTCATCAAGTATGGGAGCCATCCCATCACCCGCAATTTCAACATGATGACGTTCTACCCGACGGCGCGAAGTGTCCAGGTCATGAAAGGCAAAACAGCTGAGACAAACTTCAGCCTGACGGTCCTGGCGGAAACGGGTAAGGCCAGTTGGGCCGAAACGGACCGGAAAATGCTGGAGGCCGGCAAGGCCCAGTTCGATAAGGGCAAAGACCTGCCCGGCCCCGTCCCGCTGGCCGCCGTGTGTACTGTCACGCCGGAAGGGATGGCCCAGCTGACCGGAAAACTGCGGGAGAAGAAACGGCCTCGGATCGTCGTAGTGGGGGATCCGGATTTCGTCACGAACAGCTATTTTGCGCTTTCAGGCAATGGCATTTTCTTCACCAACATCGTCAACTGGCTGGCTGAGGAAGGCGTTCTCATCGCCATTCCGCCCAAAAATACCGAAAGTCAACCATTGACTCTGACACGCCATCAGGGGCTCTTCTCCTTCTGGGTCAACGTGGTCGCTATCCCGCTGATTATCATCATCATCGGCTTCGTGGTTTACATCAGGAGGAGGATTACGGGATGAGAAGTTTCAGGCGGTCTCTGATTGGCATCATCATCCTTGCCCTGATCGGTGGATATTACTATTTCTATGAGGTCAAGTACCGGGGGCAAAAGGCGAAGAAGAAGGAATTAAGCGAAACCATCTTTCCCGTCAAGAGTATAAATGTCACGAAAATCGTCTACCAGAAGGGGAAGATGAAAATTACCGTGGTCAAAAAGGGGAACGACTGGTTCCTCGCGAGCCCGGTTCAGGCCCGCGCCGATAAGAAGGCGATGAAATCATTTCTGAATACCTTCCCAGAGTTGAAGGAATTTAGGAAGATTGCGGATGTCAAGTGGGACACCCCGGAATTCGGGCTGACCAAAAACCCGACGCGCATCACCCTGTATGACAAAAAGGGGCATGCCTATACCGCCATCTTTGGAAACAAGAACCCGACCAACAGCTATTACTACACACTGAGGGGGAAATCCAAGGTGGTCCGGCTTGCCTGGATCTACCCCGCCAATCTGCTGAACAAAACCGTCTATGATTTCAGGTTTAAGAAGATTCTCGCCCTCCCCGCCGACCAGATCGACAAAATCCATTTCGTAAAAAAGGACCTCGACCTGGTCGTGCAGCAGCAAAAGAGACATACATGGCAGATTCTCTCCCCCATCAAGGCAAAAGGCGACCGTTATTCCATTGAGGCCTTTATTTCGTCCGCCACGGACCAAAAGGTCATCCGATTTTTAGACAATCCCCCCCAAAAGCCTTCCATGTTTGGCTGGGATCACCCCCGGATGAAGATTGTCTTCAATTGGCACGGCACGCTCAAAAAACAGAAGAAGGAGAAGACCACCGTTATTCTGGTGGGGAAAAACCGTGACGACACGCACCTGTATGTGAAGGTGGTAGGATCTCCCACGGTCATGATCGTCAGCACCGGCTATCTGAAGGGCCTGGACAAAGAACTTTTTGACTTCAGGGATAAAAATGTCTGGGACTATGACGTGGACGATGTCACTGAGGTCACATACAAGAACCCCAAGAACCACTTGGTCATTGTGGCGAAGAAAAACACCACGAAAGGCACATGGGAGCTCCTTAAGCCCCAGAAAACGCGCGCGGATACCCGGGCCGTGGAAAACTGGATCTGGGACCTCTCGGGATTCAGAATCAAGAAATTTCTCACCAAGAACGAATTCACCTCCCTGGCAAACGGAACCATCCCGGCAGCCGCCCATCTTTTCGAGCTGCGCGTCAAGACGGCCAAGGCACCCATGACCCTGAAGCTGTATCATGTGAGCGACAAATGGATCGTTCACCTGGACGACAGTAAATGGTATGATATCGTGGATCCCAAGGATGTGCCGAAAACTTTTGTAACGGTTTTTCAGCTGAAATATCGGCGCCTTCTCGACTTTGAAGACACGGACGTGCAACAGGTTGAAATCAAAAACAGTACGGGTGACCATCTTTACAAGAAGAAAAAGATTCACTGGTACCTCATGGAAAAAACCGGGAAAAAGAAGGTGGCCAATATCGACGTCCTGAATTTCCTGTGGGAGCTCAGTGACCTGAAGTATCAGAAGGCCTTGGATAAGTTGCCAAATAAAGATGCCTTCGCGCGCGCCGTCAGTGTGACACTCTATGGAAAGGACGAAAAATCTCTTGGGCACCTGTCGTTTGCTCCTACCGCTGACAACAAGGGCATCTACTTCAGGGTGAAGGGAAGGAAAAAGATTTTCTTCATCGACAGGCAGGGGACAAAAAAATTTGAGGCCGCCTATCACAAGCTTGTCAACCCCAAGAAAAAGGAGTAAATGGAAATGGCCTGGATGGATGAATCCTTTAAAAGGGACAAACGGTTTCTGGAATTGCAGTTAAAAAGGGGGAAGATGAAAATACAGGAGGTCAACGCCCTTCTTACCACACTTCCGGATGTTTCATCCAAGGCGGAACCCATGAACCCCGAAGAACCTGAACACCAGGAAGCGCCGCGGGAGAACGAGACTTCCGGGGCCACTGAAGAAAAGGGATAGGACGATGCCACTTTTTGAATACGAATGCCTCGCGTGCCATGCGCGATTCACTGAGATCGTCCTCCCGTGGGAAAAGGGAAAAACGATACAATGCCCCCGATGTCAGGGAACGCGGGTTAAAAAGCTTGTTTCCCGCTTTTCCTACCACCAGAGCGAACAGGATCGCCTGGAAAAGATAGACACGCGAGCGCCACGGGATGAAAGCTACTACCGGGACGACAGAAACATCGGGCTGTGGGCAAAAAAGCGCGCCAAGGAACTGGGAGTTGACCTGGGCCCCAAGTTTGAAGAAGTGGTGGAAAAGGCTCGATCAGGGAAAATCCTTGACGAATACGATAAGTGAGTGGAAATGATTGAAAAAGACTATTACGAAATCCTCGGTGTCGCGCGCTCGGCGACCCAGGAAGAGATTAAAAAGGCCTATCGAAAGCTCGCCCTGAAGTACCATCCGGACCGGAACCCCGACAACGAGGAAGCCGAGGAAAAATTCAAGGAGGCATCCGAGGCCTATGAGGTCCTGAGTGACCCGGAAAAACGCCACATTTACGACCAGTTCGGGCACGAGGGCCTGAGGGGAACCGGGTTTACCGGATTCAGGGGCTTCGAGGATGTGTTCGCCTCCTTTGGGGATATCTTCGGGGAATTTTTCGGATTCGGTGGCCGGGCCCGCACGGGCCCCATTCGGGGAGACGACCTGCGCTATGACCTGCAGATCACTTTTGAAGAGGCGGCGTTTGGAAAAGAAGTGGAGCTGGAAATCCCCCGCACGTCCCCGTGTGAAACCTGTGGTGGCAGCGGCGCGAAACCCGGAACCCATCCCATCACCTGCCCCGCCTGCGGGGGTCGAGGCCAGATCAGCCGAACCCAGGGTTTTTTCAGCATCAGCTCCACCTGCCCCAACTGTCAGGGAACAGGCCAGATTATCCCCGAAACCTGCCCCACGTGCCATGGAACCGGACGTGTGAAAAAGAAACGGAAGGTCTCTCTGAAGATTCCCCCAGGGGTCGATACGGGCTCCCGCCTGAGACTGAGAGGAGAAGGAGAGGCGGGAGAACGTGGCGGACCGCCAGGGGATTTATATGTGGTCATCCATGTGGAGAAACACGACTTCTTCGAGCGGGAAGAGGATGACATCTACTGCAAGGTTCCGATTTCCTTCACGACGGCCGCGCTGGGCGGGAAGGTTGAGGTACCCACCCTGGAAGGGACCGAAACGATACATATCAAAAAGGGGACCCAGTCCGGAGAGGTCTTCCGGCTCAAGGGAAAGGGATTTCCCCGGCTTCGTGGATATGGCAGGGGAGATGAGATCATCCAGGTGGTTGTCAGCGTTCCCAAGAAGCTGACCAAACGCCAGGAAGAGCTCCTCAGGGAATTCGCTAAAATAGAGGGAGATACCACGACACGGGACGCCCAGGACGAGAAGGGATTTTTCAAGCGCATGTGGAACTGACAGACGCGGGTATCAGGTCTCCCAGTCCCTCGCGTATCTGAAATCACGGTCTATGGTGCGATACGAAACCTTCGCGATAACGGGGAGGCGCCGTTTGTACTGTGAGCTGACCACCATCCCGTGCACCTTGTCCACAAATGTATCCTTGAAACCGAGCTCGATCAGTTCCTGGCGGCTGTAACGCCGGTCAACCATATAATAAAGCAGGGTATCGACGTCCTCATAGGTAAATCCCAGCTCGTCCTCGTCCGTCTGACCCGTCCAGAGGTCCGCCGAGGGTTTTTTTAAAATAATCTGTTTCGGTACCCCCAAAGTTTCAGATAGTTGCCAGATCTGTGTTTTGTACAGGTCCCCAATGGGGTTGATGGAGGAAGCCATATCCCCAAAGATAGTCCCGTAGCCGAGGAGCAATTCCGTTTTATTGCTGGTTCCCAGCACAAGCGCCCGGTAGAGGCTCGAATGGTCATAGAGGATCGTCATTCTCTCTCGGGCCATCTTGTTGCCCCGGCGAAGGCGGGAGGCATCCGGGTAACGTTCAAAATAGGCGTCAATCATCGGGGTAATCTCGATCACCGTTGAGTGAATCCCCGTCGCCTTGACCACTTCCTTTGCGTCGGCAACGCTTTGAGGGCTGCTGGTCTTGTACGGCATCAGGATAGCCCAGACATTATCTGGCGAAAGGGCTTCCGCCGCCAGAAACGCTGACACGGCAGAATCTATCCCCCCTGACAGCCCCAAAACCACCCGGGAGAACCCAACGCGCTCCACCTCGTTGCGGATAAATTCCACCAGGATCCTGCGGGTGAGATTCGTGTTAATCTTCAAAACGCTCACGGTAAATCCTCTCCAGTTCCTGGATGGTGAGATGAAGCTGTTCGTCACGGATCAGCGGGGTGCTCAACCGCTCCCTCCGAATGGCCCGATCACTCAGAATCGTGTGGATCAGGTCTTCCTGTATATACAGGGCCTTGATGACCTGCTCGCCGGACGGGGAAATGATTTCAGACCCGCCCCAGAAATTCACGCCATCCTCGAATCCCGTGCGATTGCAATATAACACGTAAATGCTGTAGATCTGCGCGTACGTCCGGTTCAGACGCTCCCACGTAATGGAGCTCCCCAGGCGATCCGAGGCGTCGATACCGCGTCCGGGGCTGCACGAAATCCCAATGAGATAATGGATGCCGTCCATCGCCGTAATGGCCACGGCCGTGGGATGCCACAAATCCTCGCAAATCAGCATGGCCATTCTCCCGAACTTCGTGTCAAAGGCGCGAATTCTGTTTCCGGGTGCAAGATAGCGGTGTTCATCAAACAGCCCGTAGGTGGGCAGGTACACCTTCCGGTGGACATGCACAATCTTCCCGTCTTCCAGGTAAAAGGCCGCGTTATGAAACTTGAAATCCCGCGTTTCCTCTACCGCCCCAATCACGATAGACACCCGCTTGCTGTATTTGAGGAGCCTTTCCAGGACAAGGCTTTGCCGCGTAATCGCCACGGACGCGACGATATCTTTGATAAAATAGCCTGTCAGGGCCAGCTCCGGAAATATCAGAAGGTCTATACGGTCCCGGATGGCCTGCTCGATAATGCGCTCGCACTTCTCCAGGTTTTTTTCCAGGTTTCCGAGATACGGGCTGATCTGTGCTAACGCGACGGAAAACTTCATTGGCACTTTCCTTTTTTTTATCATACTAAATTATGCTCCTTTGGGCAATCCTGGAGACATAAAAATCGCGGGAATACGCACCCTTTGGAAATCGCAGCTATTCACACCCATGCTTTGTGGAGGAATTCTACGATGATTTTTTCCCGGACTGTGTGATATAGATACCGACCAGGCGAGCGATAATCACGGCCAGATAGACCTGCCCGGTAAAGGCCTCGATCCATGCCAATGTGCGGCTCAGTTCCTTTACGGGAACGATATCCCCATACCCAAGGGTTGTCAGAGTCACCATGCTGAAATAGCCAAACAGCCTTGAGATGTGATGTGTTGAATAAGCCAACGGCTTCCCCGCGCTGTTGGTGACAAGAAACGAGCCTGGCATAAGCGTCTCTATTAACACAAACACACTCGTAAACAGCACTCCAATGAAAAGGTAAATGATAATGGCGCCACGGATGGTATCCCCCTTCACCACCCTTGAGTTCAGGACGTCCCTTGAAACCCGGACAATGGCCGCCATGACAAACAGGATTGATGAAACACTCAGGATAACCCATCCCAGGGTCTTTTCCGGGCAGAAATAGTAGAACCCGTGCCCCAATACGGCCACCAGTCCAAAGAGCCCAAGGATGGAAAAAAGCGAACGGAGTCGCGCCACCTCAAACACGACGCTCAAAACGAGAATCAGAAAAATGATATCGAGAGTGGCCGCCCCCCATGTATCTCTGGGAAGCAAAACAGAAAGAATAATATAAATAAAAAGGGATGCGAGAAGAACCGCGTACCGTTCCTCCCGCCACAGCTTGACTAAAGACGCCCTCTTCTTCTTCCCAGGGGTGGACTTTCTGCTCTCTCCGTCACTTCTCTCCACAATTCAAGCCTTATCCCCTTTACGCGTCTGGGCCCTGCTTTTTCTTTTTCTTCCCTTTCGGCCTCTTGAACCACTCTGTTGTGGTTTGCACGACTTTATAAAAGACAGGGACGAACAGAACCGCCATCACGATGGCCGCGATCTGGCCACCAAAAACTGCCGTTCCAAGGGCCTGACGGCTTCCCGCGCCGGCGCCCGCGGCAACCACCAGGGGAGCCGTACCCAGGACAAAGGACAATGAAGTCATCAGAATCGGCCGAAACCGGAGTTTCGCCGCCTCGGCAGCCGCGTCAAAGATAGACTTTCCCTTTTCATGCTCGTCCTTGGCGAACTCCACGATAAGGATCGCGTTCTTGGCTGCCAGGGCCACGAGCAGGACGACTCCGATCTGGGTGTATGTGCTGACACTCATCCCCCGTATGACGACGGCCAGAACCACCCCAAGGAGGGAAAGAGGCACCACCATGATAACACCCAGTGGAATGCTCCAGCTTTCATATTGTGCCGCCAGGACCAGAAATACGAAAACAATGGACATGAGGAAAATAACACCCGCGCCCTTGGAGGCCTTCTTTTCCTGGTAAGACATCTCGGTCCAGGCGTACCCCATCCCGCTCGGAAGGTTCTTGTTCGCCAGGTCTTCCATGACTTCCAGCCCCTGCCCGGAGCTGAATCCCGGCGCGGCTTCCCCATTGACCGCCGCCGCGGGATAGAGATTGAAGCGCGTCAGGACCTGCGGCCCCAGTTTGAAACTCGTGTTGATAAAGCTTCCGAGCGGTATCATTTTCCCTTTCGCGTTGCGGACCCGCAGTTTCTTGATGTCACTGACCTTCGCCCTCGCGTCGGCTTCCGCCTGAACCTTCACCTGGAAGTTTCGTCCATACTTTGTGAAGTCATTAACGTAGGCGGAACCCAGGTACGCCTGAAGCGTGCCAAACACCTCCGTGAGAGGAATCCCCATCATCTTGACGGCGTTTCGATCAATATCCACGAAGAGCTGGGGAATCGTCGCGCGAAAAGTTGAATACACACCCCTTAATGACGATTGCGTATTGGCTTTCTCCGCAAGTGCCTCCGTCGCCTGCTGGAGTACAAACGGCCCCATCCCCGCCTTGTCCTGAACCATCATCTTAAAGCCGGCGGATGTCCCCAGGCCAGGAATGGCGGGAGGGGCAAAGGCAATAATCCGCGCTCCGAGGATATCCGAAACATTCTTTCGAATATTTGCCATGATAAAATTCAGGTCGTGACCTTCGGGAAGACGTTCTTCAAAAGGTTTGAAAGAGACAAAAAACGATGCGAAGTTCGACAGCATGGCGTTTTCCAGCAGGGAATACCCGGGAACAGCCACGCAGTCCTGGATACCGGGAATCTTTTCCACCCGTTTCGTAATCTCGCGGGCAACCTCTTCGGTCCTTTGCAGGGAGGCAGCGTCCGGGAGCTGCGCAGAGATGAAGCAGTATCCCTGATCCTCAAGCGGGAGAAAACTGCTGGGAAGCTTGCCAAACCATCTGACCGAGAGAACCGCAATGGCAGCCGCCGCGAGGAGCATTAGAAAGGATTTCCGCAGAAACCCCCGCACCACCATCATATACCCGTTGGTTGTGTGATCAAATGCCCAGTTAAACCAGCGGAAGAAGATATTCGGCTTTCCTTTCTCCTTTCTGAGCAGGAGGGCGCACAGAGCCGGGCTTAGTGTCAAGGCGTTGATGGAACTAATCACTGTAGCTCCGGAAATGGTCAGGGCAAACTGACGGTAAAGCTGTCCGGTAATCCCACCCATAAAGGCCGTCGGTACGAAAACAGCCAGGAGAACCAGTGTCGTGGCCACGACGGCACCTCCCACCTCTTCCATCGCCTTGATGGCCGCTGGGCGGGGCTCCAGCCCCTCTTCAACAATGAGACGATCTGTATTCTCCACCACAACGATAGCGTCGTCCACCACAATCCCGATGGCAAGCACCAGCCCGAACAATGATATAAGGTTGACGGAAAACCCCATCAATTTCATCATCAGAAATGTTCCGATCAATGAGACCGGAATGGTTACGGAGGGAATAATGGTGGAACGCCAGTCCTGCAGGAAGATAAACAGGGTCAGCACCACAAGCAGAATGGCAATAATCAACGTAATAATGACTTCTTTAATTGACGCAGTAATGAACTGTGTGGTATCCAGAGGGACACCGTACTCAAGGCCGGGGGGGAAATTCTTCTTCAACTCGTCCATTTTCGCGATGACGTTTTTCTTGACGTCAATGGCGTTGGCCCCCGGGATTTGATAGATGGCCAGAATCGCGCTGGGTTTGTTGTTTCTGAGGCCAAACACGTTATAGGTCTGCGCCCCCAGTTTCACTCTGGCCACGTCACGGATACGAAGGAACCTGCCATCCGGCGCGGATTTGACAATAATATCCCCGAATTCCTTTTCGTTGGCCAGCCTGCCCTTTACATTCACCGTATATTCAAACTGCTGACCTTTTGGAGCCGGGGGTTCGCCAATCTTCCCCGCCGCGACCTGAACGTTCTGCTCCCTGATGGCATTGATTACATCCGTAGTCGTGACGCCATGGGCTTCCATCTTGGCCGGATCCAGCCAGATGCGCATGGAATAATCCCCAACGCCAAAAATCTGCACATCCCCAACCCCGGGTAATCTTGCCAGATCATCTTTAAGCCGCATGGTGGCAAAATTGGAGAGGAACAGCTTGTCATACCGGTTGTTTTTGGAATCGAGGGAAAGCAGCATGACGATATTCGTGGACTGTTTTTTTGTCGTGACGCCCAGCCGTTTTACCTCTTCAGGCAGCTTGGCGAGGGCGATACTGACCCGGTTCTGCACCAGCACGGTGGCCATGTCGAGATTCGTGCCGATCTCAAACGAAACCGTCAGGGTATAGCTCCCGTCTGCGGCACAGACGGAGCTCATGTAAATCATGTTTTCCACCCCGTTGACTTCCTGCTCAATGGGCTGAGCCACCGTCTCGGAGACGACCTGGGCGTTGGCGCCTGGATACATGGCAGTCACCTGGACGGTGGGCGGGGTGATATCCGGATACTGGGTTACGGGAAGCCCCTTGATGGAAACCGCTCCGGCAATCAATATCACGATGGCGATAACCGCGGAAAAGATAGGGCGCTCAATAAAAAAACGGCTCATAAAGTTATCCCTTAACTTCCGGAGGGTTTACTGGAACCGGAACCTTTTTTCTGTTTTTCTTTTTTGGGTTCTGGCTTGTTCGCGGGTGTTTGCGCCTTTTCCGCAGGCCCCTCATGGGAGCTTTTGGCTTCTGAGTTGTTTATCTCTTCACGCATAATGGGTTGTACCACTTCACCGGGCCGCGCGCGCAGGATGCCTTCCACCACGACACGATCCTCTTTCTTCAGGCCCTTTTCAACCACGCGCATGGTCCCCACCAGCGTCCCAATTTTGATGTCCCTTCGCTCCACCTTGTTGCCCGCGCCAACGACGTA
>WGDA01000106.1 GCA_015493505.1 Pseudomonadota bacterium
ACTTCCACTATCTCTGGTACACTTATCTCCAACTTCATGGCGCTTCTCCTTTCTTAGGGTTTCTGTTTCTTTCATTACCCAAATCCTATTAGGAAAAGCGCCTCCTTTCTACCCCTTACCCCTTTTTACACAAAATTTTATACACTACCAAGATCCTCGACAACCGTAACATGATAGCCCAGTTTGGCGCCATCGATTGCCGTACTCTTCACGCAGTAATCTGTGGCGATACCAAACATGATCAGGTTTTTAATGCCCGCTTTTTTCAGGGCGCCATCCAGGACAGTTTTTTTGCTGTCGCCAATGTAAAATCCTGAGTAGCTGTCACAGTCTTTCATCATTCCTTTTTGGGCAACAAGGGTAAAAAGTGACCGATCGACAAGAAGCTTCGCATTCTCCGTGCCCTGGATGCAGTGGGGGGGCCATAATACCTGGGTCTTCCCATGAAGTTTAATAACTGAAAAGGGCTTTTTCCCGGGATGGTTGGTGTAAAAAGAAAGATGGTCCTTTGGATGCCAGTCTTGCGTAGCATAAATCGGCAACCCTTTTGCTTTTAAAGCCTTGACCGTTTTGATATCCTTGTTCACATAGGCTTCATCTGTTCCTGCGACCGCGAGGGATCCCTTTTTCAGGGTCGTGAAATCCCCTTGGACGTCCACGACCACCACGGCCCATTCGCTTTGCTTGTCGTTCCGCGCGTTCATTGTTCCAACCTCCCTCAGGGTTGAATTAAATTGAAGGTTTTTTGACCATCTTTTCTCATATTTTATTAAATTAAAAGGGCCCAGGATTCAAGTATGAGGGTCTCGCGAGAAGTTAGCATTAAAAGGCAAGATTACGGAAAGAAATGTCTGTACGGCACTTTGCTTTTGGGAGTGAATTGACACATTTTGGGTGATACGTTAAATTTAAAATAAAGGAGAGGTTGATGGCAAAACGGAAAATGAACTGTCCCTTTTCAGGCAAGGGATGCAAAGAGTGCTCAATCTATCGGGGGCGGCATTACTTCCTCTGCTTTTCCAAAAAGTACCGGGGCGTTATTGGAGATCGTGCCGAGGACATTGAGGAAGCCATGAAGAATACCACCTTTTTCCCGTCTTCCAGGGATGAAAAAAAGGAATCAAAAGTTTCCATGAACAAATGGGACAAGTCTATTTATGGCGATGAAACGGTGTTGATTGTTGAGGATGACGCCTTCTGGCAGGATTTTATTAACTGGGTTTTGTACGATACCGGGTATAAGATTATTATCTCGGAGAGTGGGAACGCCTTTGAATCTTTCAGTAAACACATGGATGAACTGGATTTGATAATCGCGGATGAGGCTTCCTCCGGAAAAGGATTGATTCGTTACGCGAAGGAAAAGAAACCATCCATTCAAACCATCCTGACCACGGGAAATTACACGCCTCTCGGAGAAACCAGGGAAGAGGGGATTGTTTCCGCTGTGATTCAGAAACCTTACAGTTCCTATACCCTCGCGAGAACAGTGAGGGATGTCCTGGATGGCAAGAGGCCGAGTCAAGCCTTTCGGCCGGGTCAAGTAGAGGCGCAGGTTGCTGGTAAAGGCAAATAGAAAAGAAAAGGAGGAAAAGAGATGCCGGATGTTGAAAAAGCCAAATCACTGATTCCCTATTTTGAAGAGCAGTTACCTGGTTATACCATTGAGTTCAAATATGTTACCCACATGCGGTTCGAGTATCGGTTCATTCAGAAGGGAAGGATTCAGTACCGCGTGGCCCTGTCCATCGACCTGGTGGACAAACATTCCAAGGAAGAGATTATCGAACACCTTGAAAAGAAGAATTGGAAGGCCGAGCTGGAAAAGCTGGACCCCATTACCAATACGACGGCATATTTCGGGGAGGATTAGGTAGAAGGAACGATATGGAATTCAGAACGCTCGATGATACCCGAAAGGTATGGGATCAGATTCTGTGGGACCTGACCCCCCAAGAGGTGACCCTCCGCCTGAGGCAGGCCTTTGCCGATCCCGACAAGAATCAGGAGTTGTATGCTTCCATGCGGGGATACTATTTCTGTATCAACGTGTGGGGGTGCAAGGCGTATCTGGCACTGGTGGATCACGTGAAAAATTTTGGGGAGCCTTACATCCTCGAGGATGCAGGAATCCCCGACGAGATTCTTGAAAAGGCTGTTTTTGAACAGGGGGGGTCAATGCTGATTGCCGGGCTCTACGCCATCGATGACACCATCAAAAAGATGATCCGGGAGAAGATTGAAAAGGGGTTTTAAGAGTTCATCTGATTGTCATGGCAAAAAAGAAGAGGAGGTCATTAAAGGCCTCCTCTTTCTTCTTATTCTGGAATAAGTTTTAGCCTTTGGCTTCTTTCTTTTTCTTCTCGTCCAGGGCCTTGAGAATCTTCTCCGGTGTGATAGGCATGTCGGTGATCCGGACGCCGATGGCGTCATAGATGGCGTTGGCGATGCACCCCGCGTTGGGATTGGTCAGGCCCTCTCCCGCCTCCTTAGCGCCGAACGGGCCTTCCGGTTCGTAGGTTTCCACCATCAGGGACGTAAAGTTCTCCGGCACGTCCGGGGCGCGCATCAGCTTGTAATCCACGAAGGAGGGATTCAGAATCTTTCCCTGGTCGGTGACCAGATTCTCGGAGAGGGTGTATCCCTGTCCCATGACGAAGGCACCTTCCAACTGGCCTTCCACGCCCAGTTCATTGATGACCTGACCGCAATCGTGGGCCGTCGTGACCTGGAGGAGGGTGACCTTCCCGGTCTCCTCATCCACCTCAACCTCTGCCACCTGCGCGCCGAAGCTGTAGGCGGGAGAGACCATGCCCTTGTCGTGCGGGGTGTAGTAGCCACGCCCGATCAACTGGTTGCCTTCATCGGCGCGGATGGCCGCCTTGACCACTTCCACGAAGTCGAGGCCGCGTTCCGGACGTTCCTTGATGAAAACCCGTCCATCTTTTGCCGCGTAGTCATACACCACGTTGGGGCCCATGAGGGCGGCCGCTGTCTTGTAGAGTTTATCCAGAATCTGGTCGCACGCCATGATGAGGGCGTTGCCTACCATCAGGGTCTGCCGGCTGCCCCACGCGCCGAGGTCCGGCGGGCAGGTGCGCGTGTCACCCCGAACCACGTTGATGTCGCTCATGGGGACCCCCAGTTTCTCCGCCACGATTTGCGCCGCCACGGTGTCGGAACCCTGGCCGATTTCAGCGGAGCCGATATAGACGTCGACAGTCCCGTCCACGTTCACGCGGACCATGGCGCCGGAATAGGCGTAAGGCGAGTTGATCCAGTTGAACACGCCGCCGGACATGAAACCATAACAGCCCATGCCGATGCCGCGTCCCTTGGGAAGCTTGCCCTTCTTTTCTTTCCAGCCGGTGCTCTCCATAGCCCGCTCGATGCACTCCTTGATCCCACAGCTCTCCACCTTGGCGAGCCCCGGGATGACGTGACCCGGTTTCATCCGGTTTTTCAGACGGATCTCCGCGGGATCCATGCCGAGGTGTTCCGCGATCATGTCGATCTGGGAATCGCAGGTAAATTCCGCCTGCGGCCCGCCGAACCCGCGCATGGCCGTGGCCGGTGTTTTGTTGGTATAGACGTGGAACCCGTCATACCGGTAGTTGGGAATGGCATAGGGAAACATCTGGAAGAAGCCAGAAAGGTACAGGGAGGTGGGGCCCATGGCGTTGTAAGCGCCACCGTCCGTGTAGAGCTTGGCTTCCTTCGCGAGGATGGTGCCGTCCTTCATGTAGCCGGTTTTCAGGGTGTAATACATGGGGTGCCGGCGGCGGCCGCCTTCAAAGCACTCTTCCCGCGTCAGTTCCACCTTGACCGGCTTGCCCGTCTTCATGGAGAGGATCGCGGCCACGACCTGATCGGAAAAGAGTTCCATCTTGCCACCGAACCCGCCGCCCACGTGCGGCTTGATGACCCGGATATTGCCTTCCTTGAGTCCGAGGGCCATGGCCAGCAGGGTCTGGATGTAGTAGGGCGTTTGGGTTGAGGTCCAGATGGTCAGTTTTCCATCCCCTTCATACCGGGCCACCGAGTTGTAGGGCTCGATGAAGGCGTGGATGACCGGATGGAGATAAAAGGTATCTTCACGCACGTAATCACATTTCTTGAAGGCCTCGTCCACATTACCGAATTCGAAGTGGCGCGCCTCGCTTACGTTGTTGCGCACGGTGGGACCCTCGTGAATCTGCGGGGCGCCGTCCTTCATGGCTTCCAGTGGGTCGAAGACGGCGGGAAGGATTTCATACTCCACCTCGATGAGGCTTAGGGCCTCCTCCGCCACGTCCGCGTCAACCGCCGCCACGGCCGCGATGGGTTCGCCGATGTAACGCACCCGGTCCATGGCGAGGGCCGTTTCGTCCATCAGGTGCGGGTATCGCCGCCAGTTGCTGTATTTGACGCCCAGGGTATCCCGTGGACCGGTAATGACCGCCTTGACACCCAGGAGTTTTTCCGCCGCGCTCGTGTCTATGTTGAGAATCTTCGCGTGGGGATGCGGGCTGCGCAGCATCTTGCCGATGAGCATACCCGGAAGTTTGATATCGGTGGTGTACTGGGCGGCTCCCGTAACTTTCTCCAGTCCGTCAATGCGGCGGACGGGTTTTCCAATGACTGAAAATTCGCTCATGATTTTTCTCCCCCTTCCTTTTTCATTCTTTGCGCCGCGTCGTGAATGGAGTCGATGATGCGCACGTAGCCCGTGCAGCGGCAGAGGTTCCCGGACAGGCCGTGACGGATTTCATGGATGCTCGGATCGGGGTTTTCGTTTAACAGGGATTTGGCCGCCATGAGCATGCCTGGGGTGCAAAAGCCGCACTGATAGCCACCATCGTCCAAAAAGGCCTCCTGAAGGGGATGCAGCTTGTCTCCGTCGGCAAGCCCTTCTACGGTTTCCACCGAGTGTCCCTCCACTTGCAGGGCGAGGACCGAGCAACTGTCCACGGCCTTCCCGTCTATCAGTACCGTGCAGGCGCCGCAGGCGCCGGCGTTGCACCCGATTTTCGGCCCGGTCAGACCAATTTCATCCCGAATCAGTTCGATAAGGGTCGTCTTTGGCTTGACCGCGACCTCGTAAGGCTGTCCATTCAAGGTAAAACTGAGAATCTTCTTCACGGTTCGTCTCTCCTTCTTTTTATTGGATCTGTGACAGGGCCTTTCTGGCCATTCGTTTGATATAAACCTTTGCCACCCTCTTCTTGTATTCGTCCGAGGCGACGATATCCGGGATGCACTCCATGGCTTCGCCCGCAACTTCAACCGCCTCTTGGATCAGCTCATCCGTGATTTTCTTCCCCTTGAAGACGGCTTCGGCGTCAGGAATCCTCAGGGGAATGGGGGCCGTGCCGTTTGTCGCGATGCGCGCGTCCGCGCAGGTGCCGTCTTCGTTCAGCGTGAAGGCGACCGCGGCGCCAACGATGGGGGCGTCTCCCTCAACGATTCGGAATTTAGAATAAGCGACACCGGTTCGTGGCGCCATGGGCGGAATCCGGACCTCCGCCAGAATCTCATCTTCCTCGAGGACCGTTTCATAGTAATCCGTGGAGAAATCCTCCATGGGAAGGATTCGCTCTCCGTTGGGGCCAACGATCTTCACGGTTGCCCGGAGCGCGATGAGCGGCGGAGCGACATCTCCCGTTGGGTCCTGAATGCAGAGGTTCCCGCCGATGGTTCCCCAGTTTCGGGTCTGCGGGAAGGCGAGGGTGTGTTCCATCTCGGATAGGATGGGGTAGTGCTCAATAACCAGAGGGGAGACCTCCACCGCGTGATGGGTGGTGGTCGCACCGATTCTCATGCCTTCCTTTTCGTCATACGTGATGTAATCCAGCTCTGATAGATGTTTAATGTCCACAAGAATCTCCGGAGCCATGAGGTCCTGCTTCAGGATATTCAGCAGGGATTGCCCGCCCGCGATGATTTTGGCCTCATCCTTGTACTCGGACAGGACCTTGATGGTTTCTTCGACTGATTTTGGAGCGATGTAATCAAAATCTCTCATTGTCCTGATGGCCTCCTGTTATTGTTCTTCGAGTTTTGCTTTCAGGTTCTTGATAAATTGATCGGACAGCTTTTTCGTTGTCGAGCGCATGATTTTCTCACCGAAGGTTGCCAGTTTACCCGTAATTCGAATGTTGGCGCTGTACGATATTTCACTGACATTCTCGGAGATTTCTTTTATGTCAACGGTCATATCCTGGTGCACTTCTCCCGCTTTCAGGGCGTCCTTGCCATCGGAAACGGTTTTCATGTGACGGGGCGGATCCTTTTCCGTGATAACGGTCTTGGTTTTCATTTTTACCTTGATGAACCCAACCTTGACCTTGACCACGGTTTCATAGGTGTTTTCATCCAGGACATCGATCTTTTCAAGTCCAGGGACGCAGGGGCCAATCAGTTCGGGGTTGATGATGAAATCCCATATCTTTTTGGCCGGGGCGTTCACGGTGAATTTTTCTTCAATTAACATGCATGCCTCCTTTCAAATTTTTTGATTTTTTTTAACATGGCGGCTCTCTGAATGCAATAGCCAGAGTGGCAAACCCACGTTATGATGAAGGCTGAAGTGGCATTCACAAGGCGCTATTGGCCGCCTTTCGTGATAGGCAGGTGGCTCTTTTTCCAGTTCAAAAACCCACCTTCCAGGTCATAAAGGTGTTTAAATCCCAGGCTGATCATGAGGGTTGCCGCCGCCTTGCTCCTAACACCGGAACGGCAGTAAACGAGATAGGTTTTGCTTTTGTCCAGTTTGATTAGTTCATCCTTGAACGTGGGGGCGTAAAAATCGATATTTTTGGCTCCGGAGATCCTCCCACCGAAAAATTCTTTTGGTGTTCGGACATCAAGAATCACAAATCCCGGGTTGTTCTTGTTCTTCTGGATCAGATTCCACGCTTCTACCGGGCTGATTAAGTGAGAGGCTTGGGATGTATCGGTGCCTGGAGAGGTGCCGGAGATGTTCCCGTATATTGCAAAAGCTCCATAAAGGAATAAGGAAAAGAATATCAGTAACGGTATGACAAATCTTTTACTTTTCATTTTAACCTCCGTTAATAAATTGAATTGTGTTAATATGGTTAAGTGGGATCTCCAATGTGACGCTTGAAACACATCCGGTTTTCCTGCGTGATTTTTCGGTAGTCCTTGAACAGCCTTTCCGCGGCGGATTCCCCTTTTGTTGACCGGTATCCCATGCGTCGGGCCAGTTGCGCCGATCCCGGGGCTTTCGGGTCGAAGACAGGTGAGGAGCGGTTTTCGAGGATCTGCAACCGGTTTTCAAATTTCCGCAAAAAGAGGTAATTTCCCCGCAGGGTTTGGGCTTCCCGGTCGGAGAAGATTGCCTTTTCCTCCAGCGCTTTCAAGGCCAGTAGTGTATTGGGGTTTCGCACGTTTTGGTCATGTTTCCCATTTTTCAGTTGATAATATTGAATGAGGAATTCAATGTCAACCAGTCCTCCCTCCCCGCACTTGACGTGAAAGCGATTGTGAGATTCCTTACCGATTTCAACCTCCATCTGCCCGCGGATTTTAAGGAGTTCGTTTTTATCATGTTCGGTGAGGGGGGAGGCGTACACGATTTCGTGAATCAGGGATTCCACGTTCAGGAACATTTCCCGGCTCCCGGCAATGGGACGCGCCTTGATCAAGGCCTGCCGTTCCCAGAACCAAGCGGATTTTTGGTGGTAAGTCTGGAAAGACCGGAGCGACGTGACGATGGGGCCGAAGGTTCCCGATGGGCGCAACCGCGTGTCGATTTCATAAAGTGTGCCTTCAATGGTTTTAGAGGACATGACCGAGATGAACCGCTGGGCGAGTTTGCCGTAAAATTCAGCGGGATCGATATGAGATGGCAAATTACCGTTTGCTGTGTCGTCATACAGGAAAATCAGATCCAGATCGGAGCTGTAATTCAGCTCCATCCCTCCCAGTTTTCCCAGCCCAAGAATGATAAAGGGAAGCCGCGTGTCGTCCGGGAGGGAAAAACGCCTCAGTTGGATTCTTCTCGCTATCTGGTAGGCGGTTGTGAGGCAGACGGCCGCGACGTTTGAGAGCTGGTCCGTGACGGATTGGATGTCCATATCGCTGTATATATCGTTCATTCCAATTCTCAGAATTTCCGCGTTCTTGAACTTTCGCAAAAGGTCCATTTCCAATTCCAGGTCTCCGGACGCTTCCCGAAGCATGTCGCGCAGCTCGCTTTCCATCAGTTCCTTGGATTTGATGATGGTGGCCTGCTCTGGGTGAATCAGCTCATCCAGAAGCTCAGGGTGATAAACGAGATGTGAGGAGAGGAAACGGCTGCTGCCGAAGACTTTTGTTAGCAGTTTGAGCACGGGGGGATTTTCGAGCAAAAGGGCATAGAAGGTGCCGCGCGCCCCTATCTTTTCCACGAACGAAAGGAGATATCCCAGGGCCATGTCGGGGTCTGGCGAAGAGATGACGGATTGAAGCAGGGAAGGGAGCAGGCGGTTCAGTCGTGTCAGGGTCTTGGGAACGTAATGCGCGGAGGGAGGGCCATCCCGCAGCCGCTGGAGGGTGGCGAGGGCCCTTTCAGGTTCCTGGAAGCCATTTTCCTCGAGCCATGCCCGGGCGATTTCAGGCGGAATATCTCCCGTGAAAAGGGCCAGGATGTCCCGTGAAACCCCTGATGTCGAGCGGGTTGAAGGGGCGTGAAACAGGTCGGTGTAGATCTGATGCACCGCTTCCCGATAAGCGGAAAGGCGGTCTTTCATCGATCGCAACGGCGCCAGGCTGCTTCCCGTGAATCCGAGGGAGCGGGCGAGGCGGAGCTGTTCTTCCTCATCGGCGGGGAGAGTTTGAGTCTGCCGCTGGTGGATGAGCTGAATCCTGTGTTCAAGCCTTCTGAGAAAGAGATACGCATCTGTAAGGATACCACTTTCCCTTTCCTGAATCAGGCCACATTCCCTGAGGCGCCGGAGGGTCTCGAGGGTGCTCCGGCACTGAAGTCGGGGGATTTTCCCCCCATGGATGAGCTGGAGTGCCTGGACGAAGAATTCGATTTCCCGGATGCCTCCCCGACCCAGTTTGATGTCATCCCGCCCTTTTCGTCGCAGACGGTTTTCCTGATCCATCTTGAGCTTTAAATCCCGGATTTCCTCGATGGCGGTGAAGTCGAGGTATTTTCGATACACGAAGGGGTGCAGGGTGGTGAGCAGGGATTGGGTCAATGGGGCGTGTCCCGCCCCATGGCGCGCCTTGATCCAGACGGCCCTTTCCCACAGCTTGCCCCAGGCCTCGTAATAGACCTCCATGCTTCTCAGAGAGCTCGCGATGTCTCCATATTGCCCGTCGGGGCGCAGGCCCAGGTCCACGCGAAACCCGAAACCGTGGGAGGTCTTTTCCGAAATCAGGCGGGTCAGCAGCTCCGAAAGCCGGCGATAGAATTCCGCGTTGGGAAGGGGTGGGCTTGAAGGGGCCCCGTCTATTTCTCCTTTTTCACTGTCGTAAAGATAGACGATGTCGATATCGGAGCTGAAATTCAGTTCTTCCCCTCCCAGCTTTCCCAGGTCGATCACAGAGAAGCGAGAGCGGGTTTTCCGCCCCTTTCGAACCAGCCACGGGGCGCCAACCTGCGCCGTCAGAGTCTGCCAGGCGAATCGGAGACAGGCGCCAACCACCACGTCCGCGAGGTCGGACATCTCCTTCATGGTGTCGGTGACCGTGCCGAGACCGCTGAGCTCACGCAGGGCGATTCGCAGGGTGTGGTACAATCGAAAAACGCGGATCCGCGATGAGAATGATTCCAGGGTGTTTTGTCCCGACACGGCGTGCCCCACATTGAGGGCGAGGCTGTGTTTGTCAATTTTTTTGCTCAAAAATGGGTCATCCAGGCGATGAATAAAACGCGGATAACGCGTCAGGCTTTGGTGGATGAAGGGAGAAAGCCCCAGGGCGTGCAGGAGGGCGGGAGTCAGGAGATTGGATGCCTCGAGGCGCCTTCGGCCTTTGGTATCGAGGGTGCCGTAAAGCTCTCGGAATCTGTGCCGGGCCATCTCCACGTCCGGGAGCGTGGCGGATTTGGCGCCGATGGCCGCGATGATCCTGTCAACAATTTGGTCAGGCATGGGAATGAGTAGCGGGACAGCCGCCGGATTGGGTGAGAGAGCCGACGGGTATGTGAGCACGTTTATGAATGCATTCAGGTTTAGCCATTCTCAAAGGGTCGCGATCATTCTTTTGACGAGCTCTTCAATCAGGTAGGTCAGGCTTTCCAGGTCAAGCCGATAGATGCCCGTGTCGAAAAGAAATGTGGCGACGGCGGGCAGGTTGTCCTCTTCCGTCCTGTCCCAGAAGAGGAGCCGGACCGTGATTTTCGGGACGACGAAAAAGGAGAGCTTGACATCCGCGGGACTGATATCCGGATCCTCCAGCACCTTGCCGCCCAGCCCCGTGGCGGCGCTGATGAGTTTCTCCGTTCTGGAGGCGAACTGGGCAGCCACCAGGCCCTCCACATTATTCACGAAATAAGAAGAGAGGAAAACGGCGCCCGGAAGCTCCTTAAAGGAAACCCACTGGTTTTCCGGGTGAATCCTGGCCACCGTGGCCAGGTAGTTGTAAACGGCGGTCTGGAATCCCGGTGGTAGGGGGGCGTTCTCCTCGTCCGTGATTTCTTTTTTGGTGACACGGAGGCGCGTGTTGAGGAAGGGTAGGGAAATAGCATCTTCCTCCGACAGAAACGTTGTTCCTTCCCCCATGACGGCGGAGAGATAGCTGAAAGAAAGCGGCTGCACCCGTTTCATGGCGGTTTCCAGGGGGTGGAACATGACCTGGCCGTAGCTCTCGAGGGAACGGGGAGACCCGCTTCGAACCAGGTCTTCAATCTTCTGTTGATCCGCCCGGCTCAGGTGAGGGCATTTTTTGGGGGATTCTCCTCTGAAGACCAGGTCATTGACGAAGGAGAGGCAGGTTGGATGGCCACAGTCTCCACAGTTGGTTCCGGGGAGAATCTTGTAGATATCGAGAGAGGCAAGCGCCATGGTCAGACTCCTTTCAGGTTTGGGAGGTAATCCGTTCTGATATTGGATAGGGAGTGAAAAATGGTCCCCTTGATGCGACGATTCTGCCGGTAAAGCCCCTCGAGCCATTCTCGGATCAGGGTGCGTTTCGAGTGTTTCCCCGTGGGACACCCATCCCTGAAGGAAGGGATCGCGTGTTTTTTCGCGTACCGGCGGATGGTTTCTTCGTCCAGAAGGTACAGGGGCCTGATCATCGTGAACCGTCCCTCGAAGAAAGGCTGTTTGGGAACCATCGTGCTGATTTCTCCGCTGTAAGCCATATTCAGAAAGAGAGTTTCGAGCACATCATCCCGGTTGTGTCCCATGACGATTTTATCATACCCCAGACGTTCCGCAGACTGAAAGATAAGTTTTCTTCGCATGCGCGAACACATGAAGCAGGGGTTTTCCCAGTTGGCATCGCTGTGCGCGAGGGGGCCGATTTCGGTCCTGATGCGGGAGTAGGGGATGCCGCTATCCTTGAGAAAGGCCTCGAACGCGTCACCTTCTCCTTCAGGATATCCCAAGTCGATGTGAAGGGCATGGAGAGAATAAGAGACGGGGATATACGAAAGGCGCGTGTGCAGAAGGTGGAGCAGAACCATGCTGTCCGTGCCTCCCGATACGCAGACGAGAAGCCGGTCGCCATCTTCTATGAGATTGAATCGCCCGATAGCCTTGCCCAAATACGCGTGTATCAGGGCGTCTACACCCCTTCGCCTCATTCTTCTTCGCTCCTGGTGAATCTGCCTGTTTTTCATAGCATATTTGCCGGGGGTTGGCCATGGGGCGGGCCATGGCGGCGGAAGAAAACACGGCAAAAACCCGACAGGCAGCGGGATTTCCGCGTTTAAGGATGTTTACTCCGATAAAAATAAAATTGAATTTTTGAAAGTTCTGTGCTATGGCTTGAAGAAATCCCTGAGGAGGAGTGTGAGCATGAAAAAGAAAGTGTGGATCTGGGGTATTATTATTATCATTGTCGTGGGTTTTTTTGGAACGGTTGAGATCTTCCATTTTACGTCGGAACCTGAATTCTGCGCGATCTGTCACCCCAAGAGGGAGCCGGGGCCCAATGGGGAAGTCTATACGTGGGAGCACTCCATTCATGCCAAGGCGGGCATCACCTGTCTGGACTGTCACGCCAAGCCAGGGGTCCTCTATTATTTTGAGAGAAAGATAATCGCCGTCAAGGATCCCATTACCCAGTTGACCCATTCTCAGAAGGAGCTGGATGAGATGATGGCGCATCCCTCGGCGGAGGCAGCCCCGGAGCAGAGCTGCCTGTTCTGCCACACGGATGACTTCAACAAAAAGTATCGCAGCACTCATTTCATGTCACTGCCGACGAAGTTCTTGCGGTTTAGAAACCTGGACTATGTGGTTAATCCCCAGTTCCGGGAAGCGCATGGCCTGAAGGACATCATGAAGGCGGACCACGTGGCTGGGTATTACTTTTCTCATTCAGAGCACATGGAAAACTTCGACAACCTGCGCTGCACCACGTGCCATTTCAACGAGTTTGCCCATCCCGATAACAGGATAAATTACGCCTATAAGATGAAGATGGTCTGCTTTAAATGCCACAAGGAAGAGGGCGGGCCCAAGGATAGCAATTGCGTGAAGTGCCACGTGGTTCAGAATGAGATTCGCCACGCCAAGATTAAGGGCGCGGAAGGGGATGAAGACGTCATGGCCGACTTGGGCTGCGATGATTGTCACGCCTCTTTTAAGAAATTACCTGGCAAACAGACCTGTATTGATTGTCACGACGGGGACAAGAAATTCGGAGAAACCCTGGTTCAGTGGAAGAATAAGATCAAGGAAAGGCTGGCAAAGACCGGGAAACTGTATGAAAAGGCACGGGCGAAAGCCGAGAAAGACAAGAGCCTCCAGAAGAAGTTCTTCGAGGGAGAGAGGCTCTACAAGACCGTGCTGAATGACAAATCGTTTGGGGTTCACAACTTTGAATACGTGAACACCATTCTCGACAAGGCAGATAAGATATTCAGCGCGATGCAGTAAAAAAAGAAAAGGGAATGACGCGATTTCCTCGCCGGTACGCCCCGGAAGGCTCCCGCCTTCCGGGGTTTTTTGTGCTATCCCCGGGCCATCCGGATTTCGCTTCCCCACTTAAAAGAAGGGAGAGTGTCTCCCCCTTTCGACAGCGATAGGCAAACAGGTAGGGATATAGGGAATAAAAACAGAAAGTTACAAAGGGAGATAATTAGGCGTAGTGCCTATGGATTAGTGTATGGGATCGATACTTACGATGCGCTTTGGAGGCTTAATCTTTAACTTCTTCAGGATGTTACGCTGATGGTTGGTCAGTTCCGTATGCTGCAGGACCCGATGTTTTTGGTCAGAAAACGCAATTAAATGTAACTGCTGCATATGATGCCGTATCTCTCTCCAGCTCTTTCCCGTCTCGATCTCCGCCATCCGGACCAGCACCAGACTGAGCCAGCACAGAAGGACATGGGATGTGATACGATCATCCCTGCTGTGATAGACCGGACGAAGCCCCAAACTGCTCTTTAAGGTCCTGAAGGCACGCTCCACTTTAAGAAGCTGCTTGTATCCCAGGGCAATGTCTTCAGCAGAGAGGGATGGATCACTACACGACAAGAGGTACTTTCCATCCAGCTTTTCAGCCTTTTTAACCCTAACCCTGTCGATGGTGAGCTTTCCACTCTTCAGCTCTTTGACATACCGGCCCATGGATCCATGCAGGATCGTCTTGCACTTTGTCTTGGATCTGCCGGAGGCATTGGCAACCTTCAGCTGTTCTTTTAGGTGGGCAAGGATCTTTTCCCGGTTTATCCGATCCAGCTTGGCCTGCTCGGGATTATAGGCAATCACATATTTCCGGTGATCAAACATCACCTCCTTGACGTACAGGGTGTCTCTTACCTTCCTGAACCTCCCAGGTGTGGATAAGACGGCTTCATTGGCATGATTCCCACTGAGCTTCTCTCCAAGGATATACTGCCCCCCGGCACGCTGCAGGATCTGTTTGTTCTCTTGACTTGTCATCCCCCGGTCCATGACCCAGTAGATCCGCCCCAGGTTCCAGCCCCTTAACTCCTCCTGGACCTTCTCAACGCTTTTGGCATCGTGTTGGTTGCCCGGCATCACCCAACACCGAACCGGCATCCCCTCCCGGGTGACGGCAAGCCCGATGGTCACCTGGGGCAAATCGTCCCGCTTGTGCTTGGAATGGCCATACGCCTTGATCTCGGAATCTCCAGGATCATCTGTCTCAAAGTAGGTGTTGGTGGTATCGAAGAAGATCAAATCCACCGTCAGGTTCAAAAGGGTGGCCGTGGCCTATAGTGGACCCCAGAAATGGGACAGTATGTTAAAGTGAAAAGGAGTAGACAAAAGAAAGGGGGTTCACAGGGATGAAACAGCGCAGGAAATTCACAGATGAATTCAAAGCCAAAGTTGCCATAGAAGC
>WGDA01000107.1 GCA_015493505.1 Pseudomonadota bacterium
CCATCATCCAGCGGGGCCTGGTCCGCACCGGGCGTCTCTCCCGGCTCACAGTCGGAATCCCGGACGTTCCGGGCGCGCTCGCTGAAGTAACCCAGATCCTGGGACGGCTGAACGCCAACATCATGGAGATTCGCCACCAGCGCGCCTTTACCAATCTCTCACTCAAACTCGCTGAGGTGGAATTCGTTCTGCAGACACTGGGAAAAAAGCATATTCAAGAAATCATTGCCACTCTGGCGCTATCGGGATATCAGGCCACGCTCAACGACAGCAACCCTGACCTTTCGGATTAGGGAACACCGCTCTATTCTTATAATATCCTGGGAGCTTCCTTCCCACCCCCTTGACCCGCTCATCGCCAGAAACTACATTTTTAAAAGAGGGAAAGCGGCAAGACACCCTCATTCAATTCCAAAGAAATTCAGCGGAAAGGAGGAATGGGAAATGGCACTTATTCAGAATTACGATGTTACGCTCTTTGAACCTCCATGCCTGCTGGGCTCACCCCGGTGGAGCTCCATTGTCAAGATCGACGCGGACCTCACCGATCTCTTGCCTTACCTGAACGGGTACCTTAAGAAACGGTTTTATGACCCCAACACGCATGCCATTGTCTTCAAGATGAACGGACACAGTGTCGCGGTACGCCCCCGTGAAATCCGTATCGGAGGCCTTGCCGATAAGGACGAGGGTGAAAAGGTCGCGAAAGAGGTGATTAATTTTATCAATGACATTCATGAGAAAAGAGACACTATCACGCCTGATACTACGCGCAAGGAACCGCCCAAGGCGATCGAAATCTTCAAACTGTTGCCGAAAACCAACTGCAAAAAATGTGGCCAGCTCACCTGCATGGCCTTCGCTTCCGCCCTGGCAAAGGGTGATGCAGATATCGAAGATTGTCCGGAACTTCACGGGGAAACGTATCGTGAGAACAGAGAAAAATTAGAGGCGCTTTTTATGGGTTAACGCCAGTTATGAGGCCACCAGCGGTTTCGTGGCGGAAGGCGAGGGGCAAGCTTCACCCTTGAGGATAAAGGTTTGCCGGTAGAGGCTTTCGTTTTTTAGGATTGAATCGAGGTTTTTCTCGATCTCCACGAGCTCTCCCGTGTCTTTCATCAGCTCGATGGCCTTGTTCAAAAGGGCACGAACGCCCTCGGAAAGGTCCTCCCGAATCCGATAGAGCGCCCACCGATCCTCTTTGCTGGCGTCAAGCAGGCCCGCGTTTTTCATGTAGATGAGATGCCTGGAGGTCTTGGTCTGCGTGATATTCAGCGCCCCCATGATTTCGCAGACGCATAGGGGCTTTTTATCCAGAAGATAAAGAATCTTCAGGCGGGTTTCGTCCGACAGAGCCTTAAAAACGCCCGACAGGTCTGAAACGGATACTTTCATCCTCTCTTCCTCAGGGCGGGGTGGCTCTCGCCACCCCGCCAGAGTCAATGCCTACTTCATGTATTCTGAGCAGGGGAGGCAAACCGTTTTTCCGTCTTTCACGCGCAGCTTGTTCTCCGCTACCATCTCCCCACAGATTTCACACTTGGCGATATTAAAAGATGGTTTGGGAGCGGGCGGGAAGGTGTAAGTGAAAATCTCGGATACCTCCAGGAACTCCTCATCCGGACGGGTAATGGTTTTTTTGAAACCATCCAAAATAAATTCTTTTGGCACCTCTGCCGGTGGAATCCCCTTGCGGCGATGATCCATAAACTTTCCGGCATACATGGCTTCAACCGCCTCGTTTTTGACCCGCACCCGGACGGCACGACCGTCCTTCTTGATGGCGATGGTCACAGCCCATTTCCCATAGTCCAGTTTCTGGATCAGGTTCTTCCCGTACGTGCACCCGGTGGCCAACTGCACGCCATCAGCGAAACACCCGGCGGCATGGGCGACCCCTGTTTCCACCAGGGCGATCTTGGACATGTTGGGTTCCCGGTCGGCGCCGAGGGCCTTCAGGGCCAAACGGCCGGCGCGGAATCCCAGCGGCATGGCGCCACAAAGGTGCCCATGCACGATCAGGGCCGACTCCAGGACCTTGTCCCAGAATTCCCCAAGATGCGTGGCG
>WGDA01000108.1 GCA_015493505.1 Pseudomonadota bacterium
ACGGATAAAAACCTTTTTCGCGGGCGAAGGGCGTGATGAGGGTGTCCTTCGCCTGTTTTCTTTTTCTTGACTTTAAAAGAAATATGATTAGCTTTTTGATACTTGAATAACGAAAAGGAGGTGGGAGTATGACGGTATTGGCACTGATTATCTCGATTATCGCCCTTGTCATCGCGGTTTTGGCCTATCAGAAGGCGGGGGGAATCCGGGATCTGCAGGAGCAGGCCGAGGCGTTACGTTTTGTGGCTGACAATCTGAGGGAAAAGACGGCGGACGCCCTGGACAAACTGGAAAAGAGCCTCAGGAAGTCTGAGGAGAAAAAGGAAGCGGCTGAAAAGGGCAAGAAATAGAAGACCGCGCGAATGGGGTCAAGGGAGGGGCCAGCCTCTCCCTTGATTTTTCATTCAGACAACCTGAGCCCTGAAAAGGAGTAAGAGAAATGATAGTTGTCCTGATTATCACCTTTATTTTGATTTTGCTGATTACGATTTTCGGTCTTCAAAACGGCATGCCCATGGACGTGAAATTCCTCTTCTGGAATCTTCACACCTCGCTCATCACCGTTGTCTTCGGATCGGGCATCGTGGGTGCGGCGATCGTCGCCATCCTGACCCTGCCGAAGCTCGTATCCAAGCATCTGAATGAAAAACGCCTCACAAAAAAGCTGAGCAGCGTCAGCAAGTTGAGCGCCGAAGAGCCTTCTTCCGGCAAGTAACAGCGTGATCGGGCGTTTTATTTCCCGAATAACGTCTACTGATCCAGGAACTCTTCCGCCTTTTCTCCACTGTGGTGGAGCAGGAAATTCCTGACGGCGTAGTGAAAGGCTCCCAGCGCCAGGCGTGTGCAGTGGCGTTTTTCTTCAGGGAGCCCCCCCAGTGCCTCGAGGATGTCATCCTCGTCCAGATAGAGCGCATCGTCGATCGATTTCCCCAGCACCAGGTCACAGAGCTGGCCGGTGGATGCCAAAGAGCCCCAGCAGCCCTTGACCAGATACCGGATATCCGTGATGTGGTCGTTTTCAACCTTGATAAAAATTTCGATCCGGTCTCCACAGGAAGGGTCCCCCACGGCCCCCCTTCCGTCCGGGTTTTCCATCTCTCCCAGAAGCTCCGGTTCTGTAACGTAATGCGTGATTTTCGCGTGATCCATTTTTTTACCTCTTGACCTCGTAATAAATCTCGTTTCCCCGCCGCAGGGCGAGGACCTTTTCCTCTCTCAGCAACTCCGTCAGATATTTTTCCACCTCATGCAGGTGAAGGCCCAGGCTCTGGCTCATTTTTTCCGCCGTTTCAGGCCTGCGGCTCAACAGGTTGATGATTTCTTCCTCCGTTGCCTGATGATAGACCGGAAGGGTGGATCTGTCAAACGAGGCGATCACCTCCGCTTTGTCGCCCAGGTAGTCGCGGATTTCCCCCAGGCGGGCCTGGGACAGGGGGCGCGCGGAAGATTCCGAGGGGGGCCTGACCACCGTGTTCAACTGCACCCGGTCGGGATCGATTTCATTCAGCACCTTTTTCAGGGCGGCGAGGTCACGCTCCCCATCGTTGACGCCCTCGCACAGGAGCACCTCAACCCACAACTGGCCCTGGTACCGTTTCCTGAACGCCTTTAATCCATCAATCATGCGTGTGACAGTGAGGCCTTCGACTGGGCGGTTGACCGCCCTGAAGCTTTCTGCAACCGCGGCGTCGAGGGACGGAACCACCCTGTCCGCGGCGAGGAGGTCTTCCTGAACCTGAGGGTCCCACAGGAGGGAGCCGTTGGTAATCACGGCGACCGGAATCGTTGTCAGTCCCTTCAGGAATCGTATCAGCTCCCCAATGCCCTCGTGCAGGGTCGGCTCACCGGAGCCGGAAAACGTCAGGATATCCACGCGGTTCGCGTTTTCGGGATCCTTGAGGAAGGCCTCCAGCTCCCGCTTGATGGCTTCGGTCGGATAGTATGCTTTCCGCTTCAGGGTCAGGTGGGTCGTCTTGCCGATCTGGCAGTAGATGCAGTCATAGCTGCAGATTTTTTTGGGGATCAGGTCGATACCGAGGGATGCCCCCAGCCGACGGGAGGGAACAGGGCCATACAGGTATTTAAAGGTGCCCATGCAGGTCTCCTTGAAGGGTTTTCTTTTGCTTTCTCATTTTGTCCTCTTCCAGGTGCATCATGGTTCTGTTCATTGTACCGTATTATCGGGAAAAGGGGAAAGGTTTACGTGGCCCGTGGGATCAATTTTTCGACCTTTAGGGCCCGGGTGTAAAAGACCCGAGGCCGGGTTCTATAGACGGGAAACAGGGGGCGGGCCTTTCTGCGCCGGATGGCGCGTGAAATCTCACTGTCCGGGTCATTCAGATCCCCAAAAATCAGGGCCCCGGTCGGACAGGTTGCCACACAGTATGGGGGATTTCCTTCGTTCACCCTGTCCAGGCAGAAGTCGCAGCCGTCGCCGGCCTTTCCGTCGGTTCGCATGGCCCGGGCCCCATATGGGCAGGCGAGAACACAGAGACCACACCCGACGCAACGGTCGCGGTTGATCACAATTCGGCCACGTTCATCCGCCACGCAGGCGTCAAAGCGGCAGACCGCCACGCAGGCGGGATATCGACACTGCATACAGATGAGGGGAAAGAGCCATCTTTCCACATCGGGAAACGTTCCCGTCGTGGTGTCGATCAGTTTTATCCGGCCCGGTTCTCCGGCCTCATCGGCATGCCAGTTTTTGCATCCGACCACACAGCCATTGCAGCCCTGGCATCTTTCCACTACAACCAACAGACCGAAGCGAGGCATTTAGTTCTTTTCCTCCTTTGGTGTGACTTCTTCTGGTGGGGACCCTTTCTGGATCGTCACAAGGGTGTTTTTGGAGATATCCCCCGACAGGGGATCCTGGTATTCCCAGTTATACAGGACGTTCGGATTGGTTCCGCCGTTGAGCGGCGAGGTTTCCGGAAGCCCAAGCGTAGGGCATCCCTGCCACCAACCATGCTGCCCCATCAGGGTGTCCTGGCGGATGCCAGGGAAGAGACGTGCCACCGCCTTCATGGTGCCGTGCGGGGAGGTGATTTCAACCCAGTCTCCCTCCCGGATGCCAAACCTTTCGGCTGTCTGGGGATGAATCTTGACTTCCGTGTGGCGTTGAAGCTCCCGCAGGTAGGGAATGTCCCGCATCCAGGCATGGTGGTTGATGAAAGCAGAATGTTCATCCGTGAAGAGAAGGCGTGGACGATTCTGTTTTTCGGCCTGTTCCCACGATTCCCTCTCGCCGTGATAGACCGGCAGGGGATCACCCCCCACCCCTTCGAGGGCCTTGTTGACGAGCTGGATTTTTCCGTTGGGGAGGTTTCGGAAAAGGGTTTCGAACCGCTCTCGCTGATCCATGATTTCTGTTCGGGGCAGGTAGATGCCTTCGCGGGCGCGCTCCTTCAACTGGTTCAAACTGATCCCAACCGGCTTGAGGAATTCATTCACCATGGCGGCGTAATCCCCCTGCCAGAAATCGTCACCAAACCCCATCCGGCACGCCAGTTCCAGGGTGACTTCCAATTCATCCCGGGTATTCCACAGGGGGTCGATGATCCGTTGGCTCAGGCTGAGGTGGTTGCTCCAGAGGGCCGGCTGTTCCCGGCATTCGTAACGCGTGGCGGCGGGAAGGACAAAATCCGCGAACCGGGTGGTAGGGGTCCGGACCACGTCCACCACGACGACGAGGTCCAGTTTCCCGAGAGCCTCCGCCATCAGCGCCGGATTGCGGGCCGTACCAAGGGGGTTGGACCCGAAAATCAGCATGGCGCGGGGACGATAGGGGCGGCCGGTCATGATGGCTTCAATGACACTGGGGAAGAAGGCGCTGTGCCCTCCGGAGGCGCGGACGGAAAACTTATCGGCGCCCAGAAGCCTCTCTTTCGACCTCTTTGGAACCCGATGCGAGAGGGTGGAAAAGCTGAGGCGGCCGGCAGGGAAAAAGTAGATGTTCCCGCCCGGACGGTCCAGATGCCCCGTGATGGCCATCAGGGTGGCGACCGACTGGGCGAAGGAACGCAGGTCCTCTTTCTGGGGGGCCTCTGAAAACCGCAGGCAGGCCTGTTTGGTCGATCCGTACAGGCGGGCGACCTCTCGAATCTCCCTGGCGGGAAGACCTGTGATGGGTTCGGCCCATTCAGGCGTATAGGGTTGCACATGGGCCTTCAGGGCTTCGAATCCCTCGCACCACTGGTCAATGAAGGGCCGGTCCACGAGATCCTCTTCTATGATAACCTGCATCATGGCCAGGGCCAGGGCGCCATCCGTTCCGGGCCGGATGGGAAGCCATTTGTACGCCCTTCCGTTCGCGCCTATCGGGATAAGCTGCGGGTTGATGATAATAAGCTTCGCTCCCTGTTCCACCCGGTCGAGAATCTTCACGGGGACGCTTCTCAGGTTCGTGTCCAGGGTTTCAACCCCGCCCCTCGCCGGGCCTCCGGTGCCCCCGCCGGTGAACCACTCGATAATCAGGTCGGCATTGTCGTAATCCGGCCTGGGATAGGTTGGCCCTCCAATGACCTGGCGGTAATACATCAGTTGGGGGGAATAACAGACGGAGGGGCCCCAGTTGCTGAACGTTATGGACCCCAGCACGTGCATGAAGCGCATCCACAGGAGGTGGTGAAGTCCGCCCCACCCGGAAGATTGCCCCTTGCTGAAGATAATCGTTTCCGGGCCGAACCGCTCCCGAATCTCCAGCAGACGGTTCGCGATGGATTCGAGGGCGAGCTCCCATGAAACAGGCCGGAAATCAGCTTGACCCCTGCCGCCCGTTCCCGCGAGGGGGGTTTTCAGCCGGTTTGGGTTGTACACCCACTGGACCGCCGCCTGCCCCTTTGCGCACAGTCCCCCACGATTCAATGGATGGTCCGGATTTCCTTCAACCCTGGTGAAACGCCCGTTTTCCACATGCGCCAGCATCCCGCAGTTGTAGCCCCCGTAAGAACAACCATGGCACATGGTGGGAATAATAGTTCGATTCCTCATTTCAGCTCTTTCTTTCCCATAGCATTCGCGTCGTCCCGAATCCTTGCCTCTGCCTTTTTCAGAATCTCGCGAACCGGCTCGGGAAGGTCCATTTCATGGATTTCATCGAGCGCCACCCAGCGGGCGTCCGCCGCGTCTGAAGACGGGACAAGTGTTCCCCCTGTGACTTTGCACAGATAATCCAGCAGGACATAATGATATTGCACCCGTCCCGCCTCGTCCCGGATGATTCGGTTCCCCACGGCCACGAGTTTTCCCACCACGACGTTCATTCCCGTTTCTTCCCGAACCTCCCGCTTTAGCGCTTCCTCAAGGGTTTCGCCCACCTCGACCAGGCCACCGGGCAAATTCCATTCTCCCTTGCCGGGAGGATTTCCACGGCGGATCAATAAAACCCGGTCGCCCCGGTGTACAATGCCCGCAACCCCCACAAGGGGAGCCTTGGGGTAACGTCTTTCCTCGTGCCGCGCACTCATACCTTTCGCAATATATCAGAACGCGCCGGAAAACAGAACAAAGAACATGTATGCTCCCACCAGGCTGGTTTTGAAAAAAACACGCGAGTTTTAGAAGTATTTTAAAAAATCCGCCTTGACAGGTGGGGCCTTTTCCATTTATTAAAAAGGACTATGAATCTGGATCATGTAGCCATTATGGTGTCTGACCTGGACGCCTCTATCGATTTTTATGTCCGGTTTTTGGGGTTGCGCGTGAAACGGGAGTTTTCACTGAGCGCGGAGGAAAGCGCCGCCCTGTTTCAGATGGCCGTTCCCGCGCGGGCGGTACAGCTCCTTTTCGACGAAGGAATGCTGGAGCTGTTCGCGTTTGAAACGGAAGCGTCGCCGGAGAGGGGGCTTCCCGGAGGCCTGTTTCATTTCGCTATGCAGATCGATCAATCTCTGGATGATTTCATGGCCGCAGCCCGGCGCCGGGGAATTCCGGTATCTACCATTGAACGGAACGGCAAAACCATCTGCTTCATCCAGGACCCAGATGGGGTTTTCATCGAGGTCAAGGCGTGACCCGGGTCGACCTTCACACCCACAGCACGGTGTCTGACGGCAGTTTCTCTCCGGAAGAGGTCGTTCGCATGGCCGCGGAGGTGGGGCTTTCCGCCGTTTCGCTCACGGATCATGACAACATCGGCGGGGTGGAGGCCGCGCTGAAGGCCGGGAAGCGTGAAGGGATTCAGGTGGTTCCCGGGGTGGAAATCAGTGCGGAATTTCCGCACGGCACCTGTCATATCCTCGGATATTTTTTCGATTTGGGTGATAAAACATTCAGGGAAAAGCTCGCGTATCTCCAGGAAGCGCGCGCCAATCGCAACCCAAAGATCGCGGAGAAGCTGCGTGCCCTGGGTATCGACATTACCTATGAGGAGGTCAGGGAAATCGCGGGGTCTGAGCAGGTAGGGCGGCCGCATTTCGCGCGGGTCCTGATGGACAAGGGCGTTGTAAAAGACTTCAACGAGGCCTTTGAACGCTATCTTGGGAAGGACAAGGCGGCATACGTGGACAAGTTTCGCTATTCCCCGGACGAGGCCTTCCAGATGATCCGGCGGGCCGGAGGCGTCCCGGTACTCGCCCACCCCTATACCCTGAACCTTTCCGATGAGGCCTTGACCGATTCGATTGAATCGTGGGTGCCGCTGGGGCTTCAGGGAATGGAGGTGTTTTACCCCGATCACACGGAGGAGATGATTGACTGTTATAGCCGGATCGCCGATTCTTTTGGACTTGTTAAGACGGGGGGATCCGATTTCCACGGGAATAACAAGGAAGGGAGCACGCTGGGTGATTGCGGGCCCCTGGGGTGCCCTCCCCTTGACGTCCTTGATCGGTTGCGGTGGCGTTTGTCCTGAGGATCAGCCCCGTTCGAACACCTCAACCCACGGCTGGGGTCTCAACCTTCCCACGAAAACCCGCTGAATTTTTCCGGAATATTCAAAAATTTCCCGCGCGATCCTTTCCCCTGCCGCCAGTAGGCCCGGAGTATCCGCCTGGTTCAGGAAGGGGTAAACGGGAACCCCATCCGGGCATCCCTTGGCCAAGCCCCGCGGGTGGATCATGAGGCGCGCCATTGCTTGCTCTGTGACAGGTTGACCCAAAGGCAGGCCGGTCACTTGGGAAATCAGGGCGGGACGAAAGGCGTGTTGTTTGTCTAACGGTTTTCCAAGCGCGGAAAGCCCCAGAACGGGGACCAGGGCCGTGGTGGAAGCGGGAATAACCGGTTCATGATCCGCGGGCGCCTTGATGGGAAGCCGGAAAGCCCCGTCCGCTTCGTTCAGGATAATCCCCGAGTCTGTCCTCGCGAGAAGTGCGTCCACCAGGCCGG
Organism: Pseudomonadota bacterium; assembly: GCA_015493505.1. Taxonomy (GTDB): domain Bacteria; phylum Desulfobacterota; class S145-22; order S145-22; family S145-22; genus S145-22. The sequence goes on from WGDA01000108.1 coordinate 7,330, forward strand.
AAGGGATCCCCTCCCATTTATGGGCGCCAAAAGGGCCCTTGACCGCCAGCCCCACGACGTTTGGCCGCAATTGTTCCAGTACCTCACGGATAAAGATCTGGGGGTCCGCCTCGGCCACAAACCAGTCTGTGGGAACTGGAAATGGGTTCTGAACCTTCGTGGTGGTGGTTAAAAGCACGGGCAACCCGAGTGATTTCAGGGTATGACCCAGCACGCCCAAGAGGGTGGTTTTTCCCCCGCCGCCCGTCAGGGAGACACAACCCGTCTCTGACGGGACGATCATCCGGGCGAAGTCGGGCAACGACAGCGGCATAACGTTACCTGTTCATGACGGAGAGAATAGCCTCGAGGACACCGCCTGCCACGGCACGTGCCTTGTCGGAAATGGTAAAACAGTTCACGCGGTCGCCACGGGGATCAACATCGCCAGATTTCATCCCCTTGAAAACCTTGATTCCGTTTGGAAGAATCCCGCGGAGCACGCCGGATATCTGGGCGCGCATGGGGGCTTCCCCCGCGTATCCCACGATTTCTCCCGCCTGAATGGTATCTCCGATTGCCTTGACCGCCTTGAAAGGGCCATCCGCTGGCGCGCGGAGGACGCGTTCTGTTGTGTAACCCAATGTGCTGCCCGGGATTCCCGTGTCCGGCTGCGCGGTTCCATGGAAGATGACCCGTCCCAGGTGATGTCCGCGATTCGTTTCAATAACGATGTCCACATCCTCGCCCGCCGTGAATCCGGGCCCCAGCCCAATGACGAGGGGGGCAAATCCCCGGTACGTGCCGATGTTCCGTTTGGCGAGGGTGGCATCAACCACGACGTCAAAGGGAAACTGCTTTCGAACCTTCAGCTCCGGGTCGATCAGGATCGGAATTTCACGCGCCTGCCACGCGGCGAAAACCTGGGAAGGTGACGAGACGTGAACGCCACGCACACCTTCTATCTCTGTCTGCCCTTTGAGGATGGCCTCTGAGAAACACACGGCCCTCCGGATGGAAAGAGGGGTCGCCAGCTCTGTCATGAGAACCGAGAAGTGGCACCTCGAAAGCCGGTGGGCCACCCCACTGGCCATCTCGCCCGCCCCGCGGATAAGGATTTTCAGATCAAGCATGATGTTTCCGCAAAAAGTCAGGATTAGAAGGCAAAGTAAAAAGCTTCACCTTCAAGGAGCGCAATTCCTGAGGAATGAGGCGACCTTGAAGGTCGCTGCAGTGACGTAGGATGCAGCGTGACACAGAAATTGGATTTTTGACGAAGCCGTCAAGCATGGTTATCTTCCAAGCGGGCAATAATGGGTCAGGCCCAGAAGTTTCGCCGTCCCGGAGATGGTAATCCCATAGAAAACGATGGGCTTTCCGATTCGCAAGGCGTCGATGGTGTTGTTGACCAGGGTGGTCCCGGTGGCGAGAATCAGGTCGCACCAGGCTATAATTTCCTGATAGGCCTTGGAGGGCTCGATGGTGATCCCCGTCTTGACCCGCCCGATCTGATCCGGATCGCGGTCGCAGACGCGGACGGTATAATGCCGGCATGCCTCTTCAAATAGGCGGGGCTGAAGGCCGATCATTCCGATCCGTTCCGGTGAGAATGCCTTCAGCGTTGTGAAGAGATTAGGGGCACAGAGAGCTGGGTCCCTGTCCTTGCAGTGGCAGCTTTTGTCAATGATGCCCAGGGCGCGAAGGACGGCGTTGAGGGTAGCCACGAGCACGGCGCGGTGATAGTTGGACTCCATGGGCAAGGACAGGACGTCCGCGAGAGTCCCTTCGAAATTACCAATCTGATCGGTATAAGCCTGCCCCGGTACGCCCCTGAAGCGTGCCTCCATCATGCGTTCTTTCCCCTTCAGGAGGGGATAGTCATTATGCTCCGGGTGTCCGATGGCCTCTTCCGCCGTCAGGGGGCGCGCCACCACCGATACGGGATCGTTGAGCAGGCTGTGGGGTGCGATGACCCGCTTGAAGGCCTCCACGGCCTGTACGAGAAGGGGACGCATCGTTACGCTCCCTTGCCGAAGGGACAGACGGGGTACGTGCATTTCTTACAGTTGAGGCAGAGGCCCCCGTGCCCCAGGGCAACAATATCTTCCCGGCGAATGGGGTCGTCCGCCATGGCCCTGGGAAGAAAGATGTCCAGGACTGTGGTGGGGAAGTAGAAAACAGCGGCCGGGATGCCCAGAATAGAGGTGCCGTTCAGGTAGGCACACGCGAACATGGCGCCTGGCAGGATGGGGGAGCCGTAGGAAACGAGCGTGGCGCCCGACTTTTCGATCCCTTCCAGTGTGACATCATCCGGATCGACCGAGAGCCCCCCCGTGGTGATAATGACCTCCGCGCCCTCCCTCACCATGTGGCCAATGGCCTCTCCGATCGCCGTCGCGTCATCAGGGCAGACCGTGTGGGCGGTGATCTCGCCTCCCAGCGCCTCTATCTTGGGAGTCAGGATTTGCCTGGAGCTGTCTGGAATTCGTCCGGAATAGACCTCTTCCCCCGTGACGATTACGCCGATCTTTCGCCGGGTAAAGGGGAGGATTCTAAGCAATGGCGCCTGGTTTTCGATGCTTTCGAGGATGCCCCGGAAACGGGTTTCATCCATGGCCACGGGAATGATGCGCGTCGCGGCGACCGTCATGCCTACGCGGCACAGGGTGTGTTGATGCAGGGTGGAACAGATGATGTCCCCCGTCTCGTTAATTTCATGGAGCAGGGCCAGGTTGATTTTTAAAAGTCCTCGCCGATTCGCCTTCAGGTTGATGCGGCCTTCGCTGGGGCCCAGGCGCTCGAATTCATCGCCGCCATAGGCGTTGGCCAGCGCGATGGCGGCGTCATCTTCGTGAATATAGCCCTTGTCCGGGTCAAGCACATAGACATGCGCCTTCCCCATTTCCTTCAGAAGGGGGATATCTTCCTCTTTCAAGATCTGTCCCCGCTTAAAGGCGGGACCCTTGACCTTTCCCGGAACGATGCGGGTGATGTCGCTCGCCAGGGGTTTCCCGATAGCCTCTTCAATAGGCAGTTTCTTCATCTTCACCTTCCTTACGCGGCGGGTTTCAGCCGTTACTTTCCTTCCCGATTCACCCCATGAGAGGCAGGGGGTGGCCGCGTCATTTTTCAGGCGGATATTACCCCGTTTTTTTGCAGGAGACAACCACCTTTCTGGTGGCGTGCCGAAGACGCTGGGTTCCCCCGCCCTCGCTCACGATTCTCAGCACCCGGGCGGGGTCGACTGTTTTCATCCCGGCCAGGAGGGTGATGCTGTATCTCCCCAGGATTTCCGGGATCAGAGGGGTCGAGGGGCCCAGCATGACCACCTCACGCGCGTTTTCGCAATGGGGGACGATATCGGCAAAGGTATGGT
>WGDA01000109.1 GCA_015493505.1 Pseudomonadota bacterium
GCCGGGTTTGTGGCGGAGAACAAACTGGATGAAGTGGGTCGGGTAATGACGAACGAGGATGATACCCCCCTGGATGTGGCCCCCAATACCCTCTGTTTTTATGCGAAAAGAGGCGCGAAAATTCGGCCCGGTGACCGTTACACCACGTTCAGGTACGTGAAAACGGTTTATGACCCGCATGAAGAATGCAAAAAGATCGGCTACCTTGTTCAACTGGGAGGAGATATCGAGGTGACCCGGGTGGAGGGCCGATACTGTTTCGCCAAAATTCTACACAGCTATGAGGAAATCGGGAATGGGGACTCTATTGGTCATTTCGATCAGTGGCCGGACAAATTTGTTATCACGCCTTTCAGGAAACCGCTTGAAGCCAGTATCGTGATGATGAAAGACGGTCTGATTATGGGGGCGCAAGACAAGGTGGTGTATATCGACAAGGGAAGCGCGGATGGCTTGAAACAGGGGAACAAGCTTTCCATTTACAAGTCGTGCCCCACCACGTATAGCCCTTATCATTCCTGCTGCGTGGCCCGGGAGAAGGTAACACCACCGGAGAGAAAAGTGGGCTCCCTGATCGTGCTGGCAACGCGGCCTCACACCGCGACGGCCCTGATTTACACGAACAGACGGGAGATAGAGGTGGGGGACAGCGTCCGCCCCTGATTGCTATTTTCGGAAGAGGTTAAGCAACAGAGTAAGAAGGATACTTAACAGGATTGAGGTTGCTAAGGGGAAGTAGAAAGTCCACTTCCCCTTTTTAATAAGGATGTCCCCGGGTAGCCTCCCAATCCAGGGGATTTTGTCCGAGAAAAGAAGGAAGAGGCCGATCGCTGTGATGATCAGCCCCGTCAGAATCAGGAAACGTCCAAACGCGCCCAACATTTTTCTATGGCCGTGGTTTTTTGGAGGAGAGCCGGTTTTTCCCTAAAAACCGATCCCGTTCGCTGTAAATACATCCGCAGTATTGTTGCCGGTAAAAGCCTTCTTTCTGCGAGAGGGCTATGCCCGTTTTCCATCCCTCGCGGAAGTCTTCGTAGAGGAACGGAACCCCCTTCTCCTTCGCCAGGCTTTCCCCCATTTCAGCGATGAGGGCGTGCTGCTGTTGTTTGCTGTATAACAGGGTCGTGGTAAAGGCATCAAACCGGCCCCGCTTGGCTACCTGCTCGGTGGCTTTCAGCCTGGTGTGGTAGCAGTACCGGCATCGGAGCGCTTCCCGGAAAACCGTGTTTCGAAGAAACTCATCCAGCCGGTATTCGTCCCGGTAAATGACCGGCAGGTCAAAGCGGTTTTCCAACTGGTGGACGGCGTCTAAACGGCGCTGATATTCCTGGTACGGATGGATGTTCGGATTGAAGAAAAACCCGTACACCGTGTGCCCCATCTCCCTCAGCCGCGCCAGCGGATACACCGCACAGTTCGCGCAGCAAATATGCAGAAGAACCTTCATCGCGCCGAAATGGGTGGGCCCCTATTTGTTCAGCCGCTTCTCTACTTCCAGGATCGCGGTCGTGGTCTTGATGACCGTGTCCGGGTTCAGGGAGATGCTGTCGATGCCGCATTCCACGAGGAATTCCGCGAATTCCGGATAGTCACTGGGGGCCTGGCCGCAAATGCCGATTTTGACGTTGTTTCGTTTGGCGACTTCGATGACCTTTCTGACCATCCGCTTCACGGCGGGGTCTCTCTCGTCGAAGATGTGCGACACGTTAGCCGAATCCCTGTCCAGGCCGAGCGTCAGCTGGGTAAGGTCATTGGACCCGATGGAGAATCCATCAAAAATCTGGCAGAATTCCTCCGCCATGATCACGTTGCTGGGCACTTCGCACATCACGTAACATTCAAGGTCATTCTCTCCCTGTTTCAGCCCGAACTCTTCCATCACTTTAAGGACTTTCTTGCCCTCCTCAACGGTGCGGCAGAAGGGGACCATCACCTTGACGTTTGTCAACCCCATATCATCGCGTGCCTTCAGGATAGCCGCGCATTCCAGGGCGAAGGCGTCTTTGTAGCTTGGATCGTAGTATCGGGAAGCGCCTCTGAAGCCCAGCATGGGGTTGTCTTCCTTGGGTTCGAAATACTTCCCGCCGATCAGGTTGGCGTATTCATTCGTTTTGAAATCACTGAGACGCACGATGACGTCTTTGGGATAGAAAGCGGCTGCGATCTTAGCGATACCGCGCGCCAGCTTGTCCACGAAGAACTGTTTTTTGTCGGTGTAGGCGCGGGTGATCTCCTTGATTTTCTGGATGGCCTCCTCGTCTTCAAGGGTATCGTAGCGCGCCAGGGCCAGCGGATGGATTTGGATATAGTTGCTGATGATGAACTCTTCACGGGCCAGGCCGACGCCGTCATTGGGGATGAAAGAGAGGGCGAAGGCATTGTCCGGGTTCCCGACATTCATCATGATTTTCGTTTTCGGCCGTTCCAGGCTTTCAAGATTTACCCGGTTGATATCGAAATCCAGCAGCCCCTCGTACACGTAGCCAGTTTCCCCCTCGGCGCAGGAGACGGTCACGTAATCGTAGTCCCTCAGGACTTCACACGCGTTGCCGGTTCCGACCACACAGGGAACCCCCAATTCGCGGCTGATAATCGCGGCGTGACAGGTTCGCCCACCCCGGCTGGTCACAATGGCCGCCGCCTTTTTCATGATGGGCTCCCAATCCGGGTCCGTCATTTCGGTGACCAGGACTTCCCCTTCGTTGAAACGGGTGATATCCCGGACATCCTGGATAATGTTAACCTTTCCAACCCCGATTTTTTCTCCGACGCTTTTCCCAACAAGGAGCCGTTTCCCGTGTTCCTTGAGTTCATAGCTTTCCAGGACCAGCTCATTGCCCCGCGACTTCACGGTTTCCGGACGCGCTTGGACGATAAAGAGCTCGTTCGTGATGCCGTCTTTCGCCCATTCGATATCCATGGGGCAATCCCGGCCATGGAGCTTGGTGTAATGATCCTCGATGATCACGGCCCAGCGCGCCAGTTGCAGGATCTCATCGTCGTTCAGGATGTAGGAATCCCGGTCCTTTTGGGGAACCGGCACATCTTTTGTTTTGGCCGTTCCCTCCATGGAGTAGATCATCTTGAATTCTTTCCGCCCCAGATATTTTTGGATAATGGAGCGGTAGCCCTTTTTCAGCGTGGGCTTGAAGACATAGAACTCGTCGGGGTTCACGATGCCCTGTACAATATTTTCACCAAGGCCGTAAGATCCCGTGATGAATACCACATCGCGAAACCCGGATTCGGTGTCGAGGGTGAACATGATGCCCGAACAGGCAAGGTCAGATCGCACCATTTTCTGAATGGCGATGGAAAGACCCACGTCGAAGTGATTGAAGTGTTTGTGCTCCCGGTAGGTAATGGCGCGGTTGGTGAAAAGTGAGGCAAAGCATTTCTTGCAGGCGGCGATCAGGCCAACTTCACCCTGAATATTGAGATAGGTGTCCTGCTGGCCGGCAAAGCTCGCGTCGGGGAGGTCCTCCGCCGTGGCGCTCGAGCGTACCGCCACGTCTGTGTCTTCACCGTAACGCTCGCAAAGTTTTTTGTAAGCATCCAGTATCTCTTGCCGGAGATCGTCCGGGAATTCAATTCCCTGGATGATCTGACGGATTTTGCTTCCCGCTTTTTGCAGCGCCTTCAGGTCGTCCACGTCGAGGCCGCGCAGGTGTTCTTCCACTTTCTCGCGCATGCCGGAGGAATCGAGGAGATAGTGATACGCGTCGACCGTGATGGCGAACCCGTAGGGAATGTTGACACCCTTTGATGACAGTTCACGATACATCTCCCCAAGGGAGGCGTTTTTTCCGCCCACCCGAGGCAAATCTTCCATGCCGATTTCATCAAACCATAAAATCCATTTTGACATTTTTTCCTCCTTGTCAAATAAAACTATGTTGGCTGTTTTTTCGTAGAGCTTTCCAATTTACCTGCGTTTGAAAATGTCTTGTTTCTAACGCTTGAGGACGGCAAAATACTAAAGTTTAACATAATCAAATTTATCTTAATTCGGTGTTTTTGTCAACTTGTTGACGGTTTCTCCTGCATTTATCTGGCGTTGACACGCCGTTTCTCCGATGATACCTTAACCGGCGGAATCTGGGGCTGTAGCTCAGCTGGGAGAGCACTTGTCTGGCAGACAAGGGGTCGGGAGTTCGAGTCTCCTCAGCTCCACCAAAAAATAAAAAAGCCCCTGTTGTTGGCGGGGGCTTTTCGTTTTGTTGCTATGAAAAGGAAGCGGATCACGCTTCCTCCTTTTTCTCGGTCATTTCCTCCAGCCAGCGGGCGATATCCATCGCCTCGATCTGTCCTTCCAGCTCCTTCTCCTTAACGCCGTCTGTCAGCATGGTCAGACAGTGTGGGCAGGCCGTCAGGACGGTTTTGCTGCCCGTTTCAACCGCCTCTGTAATCCTCAGGTGGCTGACGCGCTGGTTCTTCTCCTCTTCCATGAAGATTCGTCCGCCGCCGCCTCCGCAGCAGAGGCTCTTGCCGTGATTGTGAGTCATCTCTTTGAGCTGATGGCCGGTTTTGCCGATAATGTTTCTCGGGATGTCATAGATGTCATTGTATCGGCCAAGGTAGCAGGGGTCGTGATACGTTACAGTGCCGCTCTGCGCGTTGATGGAGAGCTTGTCCATGATCTGATTCAGAATCTCCGTGTAGTGGTATACCTCATAATTTCCGCCGAAATCCGGATATTCATTTTTAAAGGTGTGGTAGCCGTGCGGGCACAGGGTGATGATGCGTTTTACGCCCATCTCTTTGAAAATCTCGATGTTTTGTTCCGCTTCCATCTGGAACAGATACTCGTTCCCCAGCCGGCGGGCGGGATCGCCGCAACAGAGTTCCTGTTTTCCGAGGATGCCGAACGGGATCTGGGCTTTTGTCAGCAACCTGACCATCGCCATGGCTGTTTTCATGTTGTTTTCATCCACGGAACAGGCGCACCCGACCCAAAGGAGGTAGCCTTTTTCGCCAATTTCCGGCGTAAATTCCGGGACCTCCATATCTTTCAGGTTGCCGGTCCACTCATCCCGCTGAGATTTGGGGACGCCCCAGGGGTTCCCCTGGCGTTCGATGCCACGGAGCGTGGTTCGCAACTCTGACGGGAATTTCGTCTTGACCAGCATCTGGTGCCGCCTCAGCTCGATGTGCTTGGGAACGTGCTCGATGAAGAGCGGGCAGGCCTCCTCGCACGCACGGCACGTGGTGCAGGACCAGGTAACCTCTTCTTCGATTACCGCGTTGATGATGGAGGGCGCGTCTTCACTCTCCAGACCTTTTTCCAGCCCGCCCCTCAGGTCCTGGATGAAATTCTTGGGCGAGAGGGGTTTACCGGACATATAAGCGGGGCATACATCCTGGCACCGGCCGCATCGGATACACGCGTCCAGATCGAAAAGTTGTTTCCAGGAGAATTCGTTGTATTTTTCCACGCCAAATGTCTCGGAGTTCTCGATGTCGATGGGAATCAGGCGGCCAACGGGAGGTTCAGGCCTCAGGAAGGTGTCCGCGGCACCCGTGAAGATATGAATCAGTTTCGTGTAGGGAATGATGGAGAGGAAGGTAAACGCGGCGATCATGTGCACCCACCAGAAGAAACGATGGAGTTTCAAGCTGGTGGCAGCGCCCAGGCCGAATCCCTTGAAGATATCCGCTGTCAGCAACCCGATGGGTGACCATTTGCTCCATTCTGGATGTTTGGGGATCTCGTTGACGAGGAGGCGGAAACCTTCCACCATGAAACCGGTCACCAGGATGAAAAGCAAGAGGTACAGGACGAGGTTGTCATCCTTGCGATGGTCCAGCCGGTCCGGCTTGAGGATGAGCCGCCGGTAAAGGGCCAAGAGAACCCCGATAATGGCCAGGGCTCCAAAGATATCGAGGACCACCGAGTAGAAGAGGTAAAATCCCCCCTTCAGGTATTCCCAGTGAAACACCGGAAGGGTGAAATCTTCCTGGAAGGCGATCATCACGGTTCCGATAAAAAGGATACCAAATCCGAAAAATATCAGGGCGTGCATCCAGCCCGGGAAGGCTTCCCGCAAAATACGCCCCTGAAAAATCCCGTTCTTGATGAACGATCCGATACGGGCGGACAAATTGTTAGTCCGGTCATCTTCCACCCCCTGCTTCCACAAGAGATATCGCCTGTAAAGCCCAATGACGATAAAGGCGACAGGAATGATCGCGAAGATATAAACCAGAACGCGAACATGCCCAACATTCCAGAAAAACGTGCGTGCGGCTTCCACTTCCAACCTCCAAAGTTATAAATTTTTGGCGCTATGGGAGGATATCTCCAGTCGATCCCTTTCCCCACCTGCTTGACGCAGAAATGCGCTTGTGCTTTTTTTAACATATACTCGATATATTCAATTTGTCAAGACTTTTTTGGACCCGTCCAAAACGCCTGGGTTCATCCCTTGATTTCACCCGGGATTTATCGTTAGACTGCCCCCAAGGAGGTAAAATTTGAAACATCGTGAGACATTTGGGTTTGTCATCGCCGCCACTAACAGTAGTGCCGGGAAAACAACTTTGACCATCGGGCTGATCGCGGCGCTGAAACGCCGTGGAATGACCATTCAGCCTTTCAAAGTAGGGCCGGATTTTATCGATCCCGGACACCTGACCCGCGCCGCGGGCCGGCGTTGCCGGAACCTGGACGGCTGGATGCTTTCAAGGCCCTACAATCAAAAGCTCTTTTCCCGCTTGTCGAGAGAGGCGGACTGCGCCGTGGTGGAAGGGGTCATGGGACTTTTTGACGGCTACGAGGCGACCTCGGATGTCGGGAGCACGGTCGAAATGGCCAAAGGGCTGAACCTTCCGGTGATTCTGGTGGTGAATGCCGCGAGCATGGCGAGAAGCGCCGCCGCGATCGTCAGGGGGGTTGAGGCATTCGACCCCGCTTTAAACATTCTGGGGGTTATTTTCAATCGGGTCGGGTCCGAAGCGCATCTTGCCATTCTAAAAGAAGCGGTGTCTCACTATTGTGACGTAACGTGTTTCGGGGGGGTGCCAAGAGATTCAAGGTTTGTTTTGCCAGAGCGTCACCTGGGCCTGGTGACCAGCGAGGAATCGTGCCTGTCGCCCGAGGCCGAGACGGCACTGATCGACACCATGGAGGCCAACGTGGACCTGGACGCCCTGCTGAACGCTTGCCGCATTTCCCTTAAGGAAACAGAAAGCGCTGGGTCTCTTTCCGTTCCTTCCAGGATACGGATCGCCGTCGCGCGAGATGCCGCGTTCTGCTTCTATTATCCCGACAATCTGGAAATCCTGGAACAGGCGGGAGCGGAAATCGCTCCGTTCAGTCCCCTGAAGGACCAGACACTGCCGCCTGACTGTTCCGGAATCTATCTCGGGGGAGGGTACCCGGAAGAATTCGCGGAAACGCTCGCCTCAAACAGTGCCATGAGGGCCGCCATCCGTGAGGCTGGCCAAAGGGGCTGTCCCATCTACGCAGAATGTGGCGGGTTCATGTATCTCTGCGAAAAAATTGTGGCACGCGACGGCAAACCGTATCCCATGGTGGGGTTGTTTCCGATGGCTACCCGGATGCTCCAGCGTTTCCGCGCCTTGGGCTACCGGGAGGTCACGCTGCTGACAGAGGGGCCCTTGGGGAGTCCTGGCGTGAAAGCCCGCGGGCACGAATTCCATTATTCGGAGGTGGTGGAGAGAGATTTATCCTCCCGGGAATGGGCGTATCGGGTCACGGGCCGAAAAGGGGCCGCCCCCTGGCGGGAGGGGTATCGCGTTTACAATACCCTCGCGAGCTACATTCACCTGCACTTTGGAAGCAATCCTGCGATCGCGAAAAACTGGGTCGATTACTGTGAAAAATGCGGCGTGCTGACATGAAGAGGGTAAAAGAACAGAAAGGGGACACGGGTTTTCACGGATAAACACGGCTTAAGAACAGTGAATAGTGAGAAGTGAAAATTTTACCCCGTGAAATTCATGTCAATGAGAAGCGTGGCGCATTTCACTGGGGTGAAAAACCAATGATTTTTTGACAGGATAAACAGGATTGGCAGGAATTTTTAGAGGCTGATTGGTTGTAATTTTATGTACATAGCATTGTTCCCTATTCGTCTGCAGCGGAATAGCGTGCAGATGCCCCCGCTTGTTGGCTGAATCCTCTCAAATTCAGTTCCATATATTTTGCTGTCGGGTCTGGATTGAAACGGTATGGAGGGATTTCTTTGAACCCCAATGTCGTATAAAGCCTTATCGCTGCTTTCATACGCCCCAAGGTATCCAGCCTCATTTTCTCATATCCTGATTTCTTTGCTCTTTTTATAAGTTCGATACAAAGGTTCTTCCCCACTCGTATGCCTCGAAATTGTTCATAGACAAATAGCCGTTTCATCTCGCACATCTTTGCGCCAAACTTTCTAAATCCTACCCCACCAGCCAACTTTCCATTGTGCCACGCGAGAAGAAACAAGCCGTTTGGAGGTCCATACATTGAGGAAAAATCAGAGAGCTCCTGATCAATATTCTGAAAAGCCAAATCCATATTGAGCCAGCGGATATAATCTCTTGTTATCCGTATGGCAAAGGAAAAGTCTATGTCTGTGGAGCAGGATTTGATTTCTATCATGTTTTTCGTTCCGCTAACGTCATGAGCCACTTACCGACAAAACAAAAGTCCTAAAGGGCCGCGGATTGGCGGACAGGCGCGGCGCTTTGTTAGTTACTGTATTTTGACTTCCCCTTGCCCGCGTCTTTATACGTCTCTTACACAATATTCAATAGTGGCAATAAGGTGTCCGATACATACCTGGGCTTGGCACTCGAAGGCGAAGGCTTCAGATGCATTCGATTGTGCCAAAAGACAGGCATGCCAACCCCCATTGCTCCAGGAACATCTGAAGGAGAGCCGGCGACGAAGATAACGTGCTCCGCCTTACACCGAAGCCTTTCCAAAGCCATTCGGTATGGCTGTGAATTTGGCTTGTAGTATCCGGCCTCTTCCGCTGTTATGACTGTGGGGAGTGATATGCCAGTGCGTGAAACCGCGACCTCGGCCAACGCGATTGATGAATTGGTCACCACGGCAACCGGTACCTTCTCGATCAGTTCACGTAAAACTTTTTCCGTTTCTGGCCACGGTTCAACCTCTCCCCAACGCCGTATGAGTTCGTTTGCCCGTTCATAAGGCATCCCTACATCTCTCGCGGATTCCCTGATGATGTCCTCGTAGGGACGGTATGGGCCCGCCTGATAGGTCAGCGTCAGGTATCTCTTTCTCCAGTTTAAGCCAGCCTGATCTGACCCTGCCACCTTACCCCAAAGAGACCAGGAATTCAGGAGAGCTGTCAACAGGTCAAACATTACAGCCTGGTATTTGTCTTTCGGCATATTCAATCACCACAGTTTTCGGCGTAGACCATGCGGCTAATGAAAAAGCCCACCTGCCGAAATGGAGCGCAGCGAGTTGCCAACGTCCCTTGCAGCCGATGGTTATGCCTCGCAATCATTTTCTATTGGGGACGTGGCCAATACATAATAATGGCTACTCCAACCAAAGCTACCAATCCACCAATGATATCAAATCGATCTGGTACTATCTTATCAATTTTCCAACCCCACAGGATCGAGAGGGCTATAAATACTCCGCCATAAGCCGCATACACGCGACCAAAATTGGCAGGCTGCAAAGTGGGTACGACACCATAAAGAGCGAGAATCATTCCACCTGCAATGCCATACCATAAGGATTTCCCTCCACGCAGCCATAGCCAGACAAGATAGCCACCACCAATTTCAAAAAGACCAGCCAGAAGAAAATATCATATTGATTTTATGGTTGTTGCTGTATTCATTTATTTTCACCTCTGGGTCTAACGTCCAGGGTCACTTGCCGCTATGGAGCGCAACGGATTGGCGGTCAACTGCACCCGATTGTAGGCCCCTATTTTTGGATTTTAATTAATTTTTCCAATAAGATATCTTCTATATTTCTCCTGGAATCAATAATTGCCAATATATATACTGTCCTTTCATGTATTCTATACATTAGTCTCCATGGAGAGATCACTAGTTCGCGATATATCAAAATACCTTGTTCTTTATAGTGGACCCCAGAAATGGGACAGTATGTTAAAGTGAAAAGGAGTAGGCAAGAGAAAGGGGGTTCGCAGGGATGAAACAGCGCAGGAAGTTCACAGATGAATTCAAAGCCAAAGTGGCCATAGAAGCCATCAAAGGGGACAAGACCGCCAAGGAACTGGCCCAGGAACATGGCATTCATATTAACCAGATCACCCAATGGAAAAAGCAGCTTTTAAAAGTTGCCCCTCAGGTTTTCTCAAAAGGGAAAGACAAGGAGGCAGAAAGGCTCAAGAAAGAAAAAGACC
>WGDA01000110.1 GCA_015493505.1 Pseudomonadota bacterium
GTGTCCTGGCCGCTTCGTCAGCGACGGGTGGCTATCAGCCTGCGTGGTACAACGGATATTTTTTCGATACCCGGGGGCTGACGGGGATGGCCTCGTCCATCGGCACCTCATTGAGCGCCGCGGTCGTTTCTTCCTCCGCGGCGCTCAATGAGGTGCCGATGGACGAGGCCATCCCCGTCAGCCCCCGGGTATCGAAAAAATATCCGTTGTACCACGCAGGCTGATAGCCACCCGTCGCTGACGAAGCGGCCAGGACACTTTCAAATTTCCGGCTCCACGCGGTCTCCACGTCAAGGGCCATGGCGTAGGGCAGGAAGAATTCGAACAGCTCCGGCGTCTTCTCGGGAGGATGCATGAGCTTCAGGCGGTCCTCCTCCGCCGTCTCCAGATACATCTTGAACCCCTCTATCTCATCCATAATTCTCCGCCCATGGCGTGTGGGGGCCTTTAAAAGCTGATAGAAAAGGACGTTCAGAAGAATCATCGCCAGGAAGAAAAACATGGCCGGAAAGGTGACGGCCTGAGCTAAAGTAAAAAGCCCGAAAATCTCCCCGGCAAGAAACGGCAGGGCGAACAGGGTGGTCTTGACGGCCCGTTCCCGTGTCCGCCAGGCCGCGATCGCCATCTTGATTATGAAGAAACATCCCCCTGTCCAGGCAAGCAGCCAAATCCCCAGAAAGGCGGCGGTGCCCCGGTCTTTCGCCCCCAGTATCATTTCGCCCAGGACCATCAGGGTAAGAACAACCCCGGGGATAAAATATTGGATGTTCCGGACGAAGTAACTTCTCTCATACTCGTTTTTCAAGGCAGTTTTCAAGGCCTTGATCGCCTTTTGAACCTTATCGTGGTTCCCCTGCTTCAAGGTAATGGATCCCCATCCCAAAAGCGCATCCAAAACCTTTTGCTCGCCTTTCGAAAGGGGCCTTTTCGGACCCGTGGTCCTCTCAAGCGTGTAGGTCTTGTCTTCGTCCTGGATGATTTTCAGCGCCCCCTTGACAGCCATATTCACAATGGCCACGGCAAGGGTCTTAAAATCAAATCCCATCTTCATCACATAACGCACCCCAGCGGGGGAAAACCCTTCGGGGGGATGGAAACGGGGGATCACCGTGCCGCTCTCCGGGTCTTTGCCCACCTTCGACCACGTCACGAGGTAGTAGATAAGGAGGGCCACCAGGCCCAAAAGCGCGGAGAAGAGATTGAGGTTGTCCCGAACAACCCACATCAGGTTTTGCGTGGTGGTTGGCTCGCGCACAAGGCCCTTGGGCCACGCCACCACGATGGACAGGCCCTCTTTTGGTTGGAGTGGGCGTGTGGTCTCAAAATAGGCATGCCCGGTGTCATCCGTCTTGACCCGATAATCCGTCCCTCTCGCCCCTTTGCGCCCTGTGTAGGCGAGCGTCCGAAGAATCCTCCCCCCACCGGGCAGGGTCACAGCGGCCTCCACATGCTCAATGGGAAAAACCCAGCCGTTTCCCGTCACATTCCAGTACAATTCGTCATGATCTTTGAAAAAGCCGAGCTGTCGGTTGGTACGATACATAAACACATAGGTGTGGACACCCCGAGAAACGTAGGCCTTCCGGCTGCCTATGTAGATCCTCACCCCATTCGAAAGCTGTTTCACGTGATACGGCTCTGGCCTGCCATCCCGTCGGACCTCAAGAATCTTGAATAAGACTTTATACCGGCTCCCATACGGCCCCCGGTACGTGGTAGGGAAATCCCGGTAAATGCCATGCCGAATGGCCCTTCCCGCCGCGTAAACCTTGATGACCTCCTCCACGGTCATGCTGCCGTCCCGATGAACCTGGATATGGCTTTTGTATTGCAGAATCCGTTCCGGAGACGTGACCTCGGACGCCCGCGCCGGGTTGAAAAAAAGAAGAAAGATAAGCGGAACCCACACCCAAGTAAAAAATCTCTTCACACCCTGCCCCTCCTTTCCCTCTCCATGTGCAATCGCCGGATGAAACGGCAACCTAAAATTCGACCTTGGGAACCTTTCTGTCCGCATCCTCCTCTATCTCAAAAAATTCGGCCTTCTTAAAATGAAACATGTTGGCAACCACATTGCTTGGGAAAGACTCTATCTTGATATTCAGGTTGCGAACCGTCCCGTTATAATAGCGCCGCGCGAGCTGGATTTCGTCTTCAATCTTCGCGAGCTGCCCCTGAAGTTCCAGGAAATTCTGGTTCGCCTTCAAATCCGGGTATCCCTCGGCGACGGCCATGATATTGGCTAGGGACCTGGACAGGGCCCCTTCCACGCGTGCTTTCTCTCCCACACCCTCGGCCTTCATGCTCTGTGAGCGTAACTCCGTCACCTTCTCCAGAAGTTCCCGTTCGTGGGTCATGTACCCCTTTACCGTGGAAATCAGGTTGGGGATCAGGTCAGCACGGCGTTTAAGCTGGACATCCACCCCGCTCCAGGCCTCTTCGACAAGGTTACGCAGACGAACCAGCCCATTGTACATGGAAACCAGCCAGAACACGGCACCGGCCAGGATCGCCAGCACGACAATCAAAGGTATCATCACTTCCCCTCTTCCCCCGCCGTAAAACGGGTCCAGGCAGTTAAAAATAGGTTAACCAGGTTATGATATTCATGTTTATTTTATATGGAATCTTTTGTCAACATCCTGCACGAAGATTAAACTGAATCCTACCAGGAAACTGGCAAACGTGTCCTGGCGCCACGGGAGGCCACCTCGATCCACCTCTATTTTCCGGCGGCTCGAAAATTCCTAAAAGAAACATTTCATTTGTGATATAATGTCTTGATATGACAAAAAAGCTAATCGTTGCCGGGGCACGGGAGCATAACCTGAAGGATATTACGGTCGAGATTCCCCGTGATTCCCTGACCGTCATCACGGGCGTATCGGGGTCCGGGAAGTCCTCCCTGGCGTTCGACACCATCTACGTGGAAGGCCAGCGCCGATACGTGGAATCCCTGTCCGCCTACGCCCGCCAGTTTCTGGGACAGTTCAAGAAACCGGACGTGGACCGGGTGGAAGGCCTTTCCCCCGCCATCTCCATCGAACAGAAGAGCGTCAGCAAAAATCCCCGTTCCACCGTGGGGACCGCCACGGAGATCTACGACTATCTCCGTGTCCTGTACGCCCGCGTCGGAAAGCCCCACTGCTATCAGTGCGGCCGGGCTATCAATGCCCAGACCGTGGAACAGATTATGCGGCAGATCCAGTCCCTTCCCGAGGGCAGCCGGCTCATCCTGCTGGCGCCCACCCTGTCCGGGAAAAAGGGAAAGCACAAGCAGGAGCTGGCGCGCCTCCGGAAAATGGGGTTTGTCCGGGCCAGGATCGATGGTGAAATCAGGGACCTGGACGATGACATCCCCCTGGACAGGTATAAACAGCATACCATTGAGGCCGTCGTGGACCGGATCGTCCTGAAAGAGGGGATCGCGCGACGCCTTCGGGACTCTCTCGAGACAGGACTCAGCCTGTCGGACGGCATCATTCATGTCCTCGTCAATCAGAAAGAGGAATTGATCTTCAGTGAGCGCCTGGCCTGCGTCCACTGTGGCATCAGCTACCCGGAGGTGACCCCCAGAAGCTTCTCCTTCAACAGCCCTTACGGCGCCTGCCCGGCGTGCGGGGGGCTGGGAACCAAGGAATATTTCGACCCCAACCTGGTGATTCCGGATCCTTCCCTTTCCATCCGGGAAGGGGCAATCGCGCCATGGCAGCGGCGTCACAGCTTTTTCTATTACCAGATGATCGAGGCCCTGTCTGATCATTACCGTTTCGATATCTATCAGCCCTTCTACAAACTGCCCAAGAAGATACAACACGTGATTCTGTATGGCTCCGGAGAAGAAAAGATACGCTTCTTCTTCGATTACGGAGGGCGACGCCACTTTCGGGAGCGTCCCTTCGAGGGGGTAATCCCCCGGATGGAACGTATCTACCGGGAAACGGAATCGGATGCCGTACGGGAAGAGATCCGCAAGTACATGAACTTCACGGACTGCCCCGCCTGCCATGGAACCCGGTTGAAAAAAGAGGCCCTCTCCGTCCTCATCGACGGGAAATCCATCGCGGACCTGACCGCCCTGCCCCTCAAGGAACTCCTCAAATGGATAGACCGTCTGTCTCTAACCGGCCAGGAGGCCCAAATCGCCAGAGGGATTCTGAAGGAAATCAGGTCCCGGCTCAAGTTCCTGACGCACGTGGGGCTGGACTACCTCTCCCTGAACCGGGCGTCGGCCACCCTCTCGGGGGGTGAAGGGCAACGGATTCGCCTGGCCACGCAGATCGGGTCCGGGCTAATGGGGGTTCTGTACGTCCTGGACGAACCGAGCATCGGGCTTCACCAGCGAGACAACCTGAAGCTGCTGGAGACGCTCAAAAATCTGCGGGACCTGGGCAACACGGTCATCGTGGTGGAACACGACGAGCAGACCATTCGCAGCGCCGATTACGTGGTGGACATGGGCCCTGGCGCCGGACACCATGGAGGCGAGGTGGTTTTCGCCGGCCCTCCGTCCAGGCTCGTAAAATCACGGAAATCCCTCACGGGGAAATATCTTTCAGGAAAGCTGAAAATTCCGGTTCCCAAACGCCGGAAACCGGATGGGCGTTACCTCATCCTGAAAGGCGCTTCGGAACACAATCTCAAGGGGATTACCCTGAAGATTCCCCTCGGGTGTTTCACCTGCGTTACAGGTGTCTCCGGTTCCGGGAAGAGCACCCTTATCATCGACACCCTGTACCGCGCCTTACAGCGCCGCCTGATGGGGTCCAAGAAACGTACGGGCAAATATACGGATCTTCTGGGGGTGGACTACATCGACAAGGTCATCCATATCGACCAGTCCCCCATCGGCCGGACCCCCCGGTCCAATCCTGCCACCTACACAGGGGTATTCACCCATATCCGGGAGCTCTTCGCCAGCCTCCCGGAATCCCGCATGATGGGATATACGCCGGGGCGGTTCAGCTTCAACGTCCGCGGCGGCCGCTGTGAGGTGTGCCGGGGGGAAGGCATCATCAAAATCGAGATGCACTTCCTCCCGGATGTTTACGTGCCGTGCGAATCCTGCAAGGGGAAGCGTTACAACGCGGAGACCCTGGATATCCGCTATAAGGGGAAAAACATCGCGGAAGTCCTGGACATGACCGTGAACGAGGCGTGTGATTTCTTCTCATCCGTTCCGTCACTGAAAGCGAAACTCGACCTGCTCCGAGACGTGGGCATGGGCTACATTCACCTGGGACAGCCCGCCACCACGCTCTCGGGCGGGGAGGCCCAACGCATCAAACTGTCTCGGGAGCTGGGGAAACGCGCCACGGGCCGGACCCTCTATATTCTGGACGAGCCCACCACCGGCCTTCACCTTGCCGATATCGAAAAGCTTCTGTATGTCCTTGACAGGCTCGTGGAAATGGGCAACACGGTGGTTGTGATCGAGCACCAGATGGATGTCATCAAGTCCGCGGATTACATCGTGGACTTGGGGCCCGAAGGGGGCGATCAGGGTGGAGAGATCATCGCCGAAGGCACACCGGAAGAAGTGACCCGGGTGGAAACGTCATTTACCGGACAATTTCTCCGGAAGGTCCTGGACCTCCCGCCCGTTTAACCCACCCCGGCCTGCCGCCCGGGCGAACCTCCATCGCCCCACCCATCATGAAACGGATTCCCACCCTGACGATGCCTGGAGAACATTATCGTCTTACCCATGCATAATTTATGGATATTTTAACTTGACACCCCTTCAATCATACTTATTTTTATAGGCGTAAGAATTAATGGCGAGGGGGGAATGGTGGAAGCACTTTCCAAAAGGGCGAGAGAAATCCTGCGGCTGGTCGTCAATGAATACATCCAGACGGCCGAAGCCGTGGGGTCCCGGACGCTGTCGAAGAAAACCGGGATTGGGCTCAGCCCGGCCACCATCCGGAACATCATGCACGATCTGGAGGAGATGGGCTACCTTCGCCAGCCTCACGTGTCGGCGGGGCGGATCCCGACCGAACGGGGATTGAGATACTACGTGGACAGCATCATCAATATCCGCGACATTTCACAGGCGGAAAAAAAGATGATCGAGCGGCACCTCAAGGACAAGAACCAGGAGATACCGAAACTGCTTCAGGAGGTGTCCCGCACACTCTCTGAGCTTTCCCATTATACGGGCCTGGTCATGGCTCCAAAGCTTGAATCCATCCGCCTGAAGCATATCGACTTCATCAAGCTTCAGGGAGACCGGATTCTCGTTATTCTCATCTCCTATTCGGGGATCGTTCAGAACTGGCTGGTGGAGGATTCCTTCCACATGGACAGTGACGCGCTGACGCGCATGTCGAACTACCTGAATACCATCGTGGAGGGCCACACCCTTCACGAAATCCGTGACACCATCCTCAAGCAGATGGAGCAGGAAAAGGCCCGGTACGACGAGATGATGAAACGGGCCCTGGCACTGGGAAAGACGGTCATCGACACGACCCTGAAAGATTCTGAAAACCGGGAGGTCATCATCGAGGGCAAGACAAACATCTTCGAGGAGCCGGAATTTGAGGATATCGAGAAGATGAAGATGATTTTCAAGGCCTTCGAGGAGAAAAGCAAACTGGTCAGGCTCCTCGACAAGAGCCTTTCCGCGAAAGGGGTTCAGATATATATCGGCACGGAGAGCAAGCTCGAGGACTTTCACGACTTGAGCCTGATTATGGCTTCATACACGAATGGTTCCTCAACCCTGGGGTCCTTAGGGGTTTTGGGGCCAACCCGGA
>WGDA01000111.1 GCA_015493505.1 Pseudomonadota bacterium
AGTGACAAAACATCGTCAATCGTATAAAGCAAATTCATGCCCCCCAGCCAAAATGACCCCAGCGGCATCTTTTTCATGAGCCTTTCCAAAATTTCCCTGTCCGAGGAAAGATTAAAAGGCACGGGAACAAATTTTACATCCTCACTTTCCAGGTACACCCTTGTCAAAACTCTCGACAACTTTTCAAGAAAAGAGTTTATCCCGAACCACTCTCTCACCTGAATACCAACAAACGTTTCCCCTTGAGTGAACATTGATTTCTCCGGTTTTATAAACCTGGTAAGGTCGAGTGATAGAACCGGATCGTTATCGAGGTAAAGGTGTCTGCCGTCACAGTCCAAAAGATCTTTTAGCAAGCGATATGAATAGGCGTCTCGAACCGTAATCACATCTGCCAAAGTGTAAAACCACCGCGCAAACTCTTCTCCTTCACGGGAAAAAAAGGGCCCGACGCCATGCCCCCAGTAAAAAACCGGCTTTTTCATAATTTTTGCAAGGAGAGACACAGACGCGTAGGAGGGCATATGCCTTCCGTATGCATGAAATAAATCCCCTGCATCGATGCGGTAATATTCATTCATAAGACCACCCCCGCCTACAATGACCACATCGGCCTGCGCCACAGCCTCTTTTGTCTCTTCCGGTGAAAATCTATCAACAGCCTTAACCCGCTGAGTATTACGAGTATATTCCTCATCTCCCGACCACACGAAGATATCCACGGAACTATCAATAGACCTTATATCTTCTATGATTTTGAACAGAATCAGCTCGTCACCGAGGTTTTTAAATCCGTAGTATCCAACTATCAAAATTTTCACAGGAAATTCCTTGTTGTTTTTTTGTTATTTATATAACACAATATTTAAGGACTTGAAAAAGCACATGGTTTCGCATTTCACAATACCACATAATTCAATTATTCATCTAATGTAGGATATTTGCTTTATTTTACGTATTATGACACCCAACTCTTTTTTGCTTCCCCCCCTGCCATAACGATACGGGACCCATGTTCCCAACACACGAAACCCTATAAAGACCTTTTTGCCTTTCAAGCCGTTTACCGGAATGACAATGTCCTTCCACGCCTTATCCCTTAACCGCACCTCTTTCACCCGTTTTCCGTTAAGGTAAATAAACAATACCTGGGGGTTCTTCTCAACATAGGGTTTATTTGAGCACACCTGTATGCAAAGGGCTTCACCCCTTACTGTCAAAACCTTCAAGGCGCGTCCTGAGGTAAATCGATACATAAATTTGCCCTTCTCTCCCGGACGCGAAAACTTCCATCGGTAAAACCCCGACTCGAAGTGGCTGTCAAAAGGTTCATTCCATACTTTAACCAGGCGATATCCCAAAAGGGCCACAAAGGCCAGGACGATAAGAATGGTTGTTTTCCTCTTGAACGAAACCCGAGGAAGAACCTGATAGGAGAGCGCCGCAAGGATTCCAAGGTAGCACCAAAAAAGCATGCGAACACCGGGCACCCAGAAGATATCCATAAAAAAGGCATACAGAAGCATGCCGGATAAAGTGGTCAGGACAGCCGCAAGAAAAATCTTCTTCTGGCCTTTCGCGGCGCCAAACGCCTTAAAACCAGCGTATAAAAACACCCCAACCAGCCACAGAAAGGACAGAAACCCAAGGGTTCCCCGCTCCACCAGAATCGTGAGATAGGTTGAATGGGGGCTGCCTTGCAGTTTGTTTAATACCCTCCCGTCCGGGAAGCGGACGTTAAAACTATTTAGATATTTACCACCCCCCAGCCTGTAAAAGTTTTGGGTATAACCGCCGGCACCCAATCCCAAAACGGGCTCATGTACCCACATGTGCAAACATAGCCTATGGATTGCCCATCTTGGATCTTCACGGACCCCCTCGTAGGAAAATTTCTCCTGGATCCTGTTGCGCGCTTTTTCACCTATTTTCCCGGTATTCCAAACCCAGACAAACAAAAAAAAGCCCAGGAAGACAATGACTAAACCCGCAACAAAGGCTTTCCATTCACGCCTTCCTGATGAAGCAGAATTAGCATTTTGATTTCTGTTTATCGAAAGATAAAAGAAAAAGCCCGCCGCGACCTCCAGGGTGCCCACAATCCACACGGCCCTGCGAAAGGTTTTTAAGGCCGCAAATACCGACACCATAATCAAAACGATGACTGCCGCTTTCTTATATTTACCATGAACAGTTATCAGAAAAAAAAGGAGAAATGGGAAGGTCGCCGCGAAATATTCGGCAAAAAAAGAGACGCTCCATCCGTATGACGTCAGCATCCCTTTAAAATACAAAGAATTGGAGAAGTTCATCGACAGAAAACGACCCTCATAAGGGATCCAGCTGTACAACAGCAACAATCCAATCACCGCATAGATAACCAGGGCGGCCGCAAGGGTCACCCATATCCTTTTCTCACAATCAGAGTGGTATCTTATTAAGTGATTAAAGACGGCAATCAGGGTAAAAAGGGAGATCAGCTCCCACCCCAGTTCCCTCAAATAGAACGCGTAACCGAAAGTGTCGGTTACTCCAATCTCCCTAAAATAGTGCCCCAGGCCCCAAACCTTTATATAAAGCAAAATTTCTTTTGCGTTCATGGGAATAGACAGTAAAACAACCAACAAATAAGGAAGGATAACCCACCAGAATGGTATTTCTATCTTTTCCCTGCGAAATACGGCCTTCAAAAAAGTAATTCCAGCAAAAATCAATCCCAGGGCATCTATCAAAAACATATAGGGCCGATAGAAATCCCCCGTAAAACATTGCGTCAAAAAAAGGAGGGTAAGGAATGAAAAAGTGAGATCAATCCATGTCAGACAGAAAAAGACAACCAAAATAAACCAGGCATAAAAATTCTGGCCAACCCTGAGCCAACGCCCCATGGCCAGCACGATACCGATGCAAATAATCAAAAAGAAAGGGGTAATGCTTCTTTGCCGGTATCCCGGGGTCATGCCCTCTGTTCCCTCTCCTTCTCCCGTGTCAGCACAAGAAGGCCAATACCCGCCGCAAAGGCAAGGAGAACGAAGATGGTCCGGTATTTGGGTCCGAGGAAGGCGGCAATAATACCAAGGGCAGAAAACCCCCCTGATATGGAGCTCAAAATGAACGACGCCTTTCTGTGGTCACCATACTTAAAGAAAAAACGGTGATGAATATGGCAGGTATCCGACTTAAAGGGGGATTTTCCAGCCGCGACACGTCTCAGGAAGGCCCATCCCGTATCAAACAGAGGCACAAAAAGAATCATCAGGGGGATCGCAAGGCTCATTGCCATGGTTCCCTTATGGTATCGCGCCATGGATAAGACCGCGAAAAGAAAGCCGATGAACATGCTCCCAGTATCACCCATAAATATTTTAGCCGGGTATAAGTTCCATGGGAGAAAACCGATTAACGTTCCTATCAGCAGCAGAAGGATAAAAGCTATACCGGCATTCTCTGTCATAAAAAAGACCACGGCGAGCGATCCCGCCGCGTATATGCTCACCCTGCAAAGAAGTCCGTCAAGTCCGTCAATCAGATTAAAGGCGTTAATGGACAGGACAATCCAGAATACGGTCAGAAGCAGGCTGAATTTTCCAAGGGGAATGGTGCCCACAAAGGGGACGGAAAGATAATCAATTCTAATCGAAAAGTAATAAACAAGGCAAGCGCAGGCAATCTGAACGGAAAATTTCTGAACCGCGTTTGCCCCCCTCACATCATCGAAGATTCCTAATGCAACGATGATCAGGGCAGGAATTATCAGTGGGAGCAGGGCCCTAATTTTTGAGCAGATAACGGTGTTGGTCCAGAACAAGGTCAGGAACAAACAAGCGAAAAAAGAAATGATCAGTGCGATGCCACCGAGACGCGGGACACCCTTTGTATGAATTTTCCCTCCTGAAGGGGCATCAAGAAGGTTATACCTCTGAGCTGTTCTCAGCACCATTCCTGTAAAAAAAAAACTCGTTACAGCACCTGAAATTAACAGGATTATTATATATCTAACCATCTAATCATACAAGGATAGAAATTTTTCCCCTCTGAATAGGGCGTATTCTAAGGTGCCTTATACCCGTCCTTACGGTCAATGCCTTATTCCTCAAGCTGATCGAGAATTGTGAATCGTTCGGTCAAATTTTCTGACGGGCAATGGGCGATATCCCGTCATTTTTTTGTCGTAATGTCGAATTGGAAGGTTACCGTAACCTTTCTGCCAAAGATATTTTCACCCTCCATCGTAAAGATAACCTCGTATCGGTATATCCTCGGATCATTGGGATAACGATATTGAAGTTTTGTATAAAAGTCAAAAAAGGCAAGTGTAAACTTTGCGCTCTGATTCGCATCCACAAACCAGGTTCCATTGTAATAGCGGTTATCCAGAAAGGGACACCCTGGCTCCAGCGGTTTATACTCCACCGTATATTTTGTAAAGGTAATCGCGGTAGCCGTATCCTTTAAATTTGGGAGGTCGTAATTACCGATGGTAACATCCACTGTTTCCGATGATGTCAGGTCAGAGGTTGTCACATAGGTACTGGATGGAACAACCGATTCAACCAGCAACAGGGAACCGGCTTTCGACCCCCCCGATGTCCCCGGCGAACCAGGGGACCCGCCCCCACAGGCAGATAGCACGAAGAAAATAAGACTCAAAAAAACAAGGGCCGTGGACCGGTTTAATTTCTTCACACCTTTTCTCCTTACATTCTAATGAATCCAATTAAACAAGAATTGCTTTCTCATGTCAAGATACCTGTGTATGACCAACAACTTATTTCGGCTTTTCACATAGATAATCATAGATTCTTTCTTCAATGGTGTTTGGATATACCTTGACCTTATAATTTATAAGCCCCCCTGTTTTATATTTAAGATAACGTTCTTTTTTATTACAAGACGTTTCCACAATATAGTAAGATGCCCTGTCCTTCAGCAAAACCTTCAGCGCACTATCCGGATTCGCAGGGGTGGTCTTGAACTCTTTCGCTACTTCTCTGTTGTTTTCCTCGATCTGCCGTTTCATCGCCTCTATTCTTTTCCGACCTGGCAGGATCATAACAGCCGCCTTTCCAATTCCTTTTTCACATGCATGCTTTTTGCTCAGGTAAAAGGCGCGGGGTCCCTGCTTTTTAGGGTGTATCATCCCCATGAAAACCCATCCCTTATATGTGTAAGGCGCGGCCTTCACCGCCCCTTTGGATGAGGGATGGGACCCAACCGCGCAACCGGATAAAATGAATAGGGCCAGAACAAAAAAAATTTTTATCCTTCTCTTATTGTGTGTCTTCATCGCTTTTTTATCCTTTCCCGAAAGCAACTTTAAGAACCCTCTCATTAATCAGCCAGAACTTTGATCTATTATGCGTTATTTCCTATTTAAAATCAAGAGCTAACCCTTAAACAAAAAAAACGGGGAAAGGGCTTTCCCCTTTCCCCGCACAATGTTTCAGGTTATAATTTTATTTAGTTTATTCTACGATTTTACCATTCACGGCCTTGCAAGGCACGCGTTTGGCGCCATTAGGATCAATGATGTTAGCATAGACAAAGAGGTCCTTTTCCGGTGCATTAACCGTTACGATGGCTGCAAAGCTGTCACCTACCGTCTTTCCAGCTGCCGCTACCGCGTTCGCCAGATCCGCCCCTGTAATAGTCAGTGGTTTACCAGCTTGCACCGTACCGGCATCATAATTGACCGTGCTGCCATCATCGCAGAGAATCGTTACACGCACGCCATTGGCACCTGAAACCTCACTCTTCGACTGAATCTTGATATAGGTCTCACGACCGTTCGCAGCGTCATGCCCAATAAGCGGCAGATAATACTGTGTGGCGTTAAGCACGAAGGTGTGGCTCACAGTCCCGGCAGGAATCAGTACACGATCAGGCGCATACACGGGGCCACTATCCTGATGCTCGAGCGTTACCTCTATGGTTCTATCGCCAGTCGCAAGGGTTTCACTTTTATCTGTCTCTAAAGTCAAAGAGGCAATCTCGTCGGGATCCCATGTTGAATTTTTTTTCGCTATCATCACACCATTTTCCAGCTCTACATCAACGTATCCATTTGTCCGATCAGTGTCTGTAATATCCTTATCTTTTTGAGCTGAGCCACCGTTATCATAGATAACTTTCGAAAGCCCTGTAAGGTCTCCGCTGATCCGCACCTTTACGCCCAAGGTGGTATTCCTAATTGGCTCTGTTGTATAAGAGCTGCTCCACCCCAGGTTTTTTACTATGGAGGTGTCATCATAAAAGTAAAGGGCCGCGTTAGAATCTTTGTCAGATGTGTTCGGAGCTTTTGTTACTGAACCAGTATCATCCACAAACGACTCCATCCCCGTAGCGAAGTCCAGCTTGCTTGTTACCTTCTTGATCTCTGCGCTGATTTCATTTCTAACCTTTGCCACCGTCGCAGTCGCAAAGATCGCAGGATCTCCCGGGGTATCGTAGCTATCAACCTTCAACGTAACGGTAGCACCCGCTGTCAGTCCTTTAACATCTACCGTGAGAAAGCTACTTGCGCTACTTCCATCATAGTCAACAATCGTATAAGCAGTTCCCGTGGAAAGCGGCTGGTTGTTTCCTAATTGGATCACTACCGAATTTCCTGTTGTATCCACAGTGCCGCTTCCCATTACAGTATGATTAACAGGATCATAAATAGCTACTTCCCCTGACGTAAATTTCCCATTTGTCAAGGTCACATTAATTTTGGTAGACCCCGCAATTGGTGTATCAGGCTGATACGCTGTCTGTACCGCTATGTGTGCCGGCGCGGTAGCTGTAGCCGGAGGGATTACCTCAGCGGCTATCGTTGTGTTTCCCGCATTTAACTGCGGTGACGCCAACGCGCCTGTTGCCATAACACCCACAATTAATGCCGCAATGGCAAACATACTCAATACTTTTTTACTCATTTATCATTCCTCCTTTTTGGATTTAGCTGAACATTTCACGACTTGTTTCTCCGTTCCTACCTGCCTCTCCTAACCCTTCCACCTATCACCTCCTTTCCCTCGCTTAAAAGTTACCTTATCCCTACATTAAAGTGCTTTATTGTTACAGTGATTAGCAAATCCTTATCCCTTTGTCAAGAGACAATCTCAAAAGTAATGTCGTTTTAGCGCATTTTTTTAAGAGCATAAGGGCAGCAGGAACCGGCAATTTTCTTTCACCTTCCTCTTTTTCACCTCCTTTCACCCACAGTTTTTGGCTGAACTGTTTTCAGCCCCTAAAATCACTTTTTGAAACTTCTATCATATCGCCCAAAAAAATGTCAAGGGGAAAACCTGTTTTACATTCCTTCTCTTCAGCACCATTCTTATCAAATCAAAAAGCCTTTCTCCATCTTCTGATGCACGTAACCTGAAATATATTTTTATATTACAAAAAACGCTTTTGTCAAGATAGCTTTGCTCATTTTGCGAGAGCATCAACTTTGAAGGTAACTTCAATTAATTACAATTCTTCCGCCATTTTAATCTCCCGAAGCCGCCCCCCATCAATCAGGGCGACCCTGTCGCACAGCATTTTTATCTGCGGAATATTGTGGGAGACATGGACGATGGTGCTGCCATTTTTTTTGAATGTCAGCATCCTGTCGAGGCACTTTTTCTGAAACTGCGTGTCACCCACCGCCAGGATTTCATCTATGAGAAGGATTTCCGGGTCGATGTGGACCGCGACGGAAAACCCCAGCCTGGCCAGCATGCCGGAGGAATAGGTCCGGATGGGCTGGTCGATAAATTCTTCAAGCTCTGAAAAGGCAATAATCTCCGGTAGTTTTTTCTTGATCTCGCGTCGTGTCATGCCAAGGAGGACGCCGTTCAGGATGATATTTTCCCGCCCTGTCAGCTCGGGGTGGAACCCAGCCCCCAATTCAAGCAGGGGGGCAACCCGTCCTTCAATCCTGATATCGCCTGTCGTCGGTTTCATCACCCCCGCGATGAGACACAGCAGGGTACTCTTGCCCGCCCCGTTTCTGCCCGTGATCCCGAAGGCTTCCCCCCTGTGTACCGTTAAGGAGATGTCTTTAAGGGCCCAAAACCGCCGTTTTCTCATCTTTTTTATATAGGCCGGCAAGTGAGTGAGAAAGTTTTTGACGCCTGTGGTGGTATAGCTTAGAGAATAGACCTTGGAAACATTTTCCAAAACGATGGCGTCACGCATCTACAAGACCTCGGCAAAGCGGCTTTTAAGTTTTCGATAGATGAAGAACCCTGAGAGGAAAAGCAGCCCGGCATAGCCAAGGGAAAGGAGAAGGTCATGGGTATTTACGGTGTTTGCCATCAAAAGCTGCCGCCATCCCGTGATAAGCGGCGTGAAGGGGTTCAAAAAAATCAGGGGGCGGTATCTCCGCGGAACGAAGCTGATATCATAAAAGATAGGCGTCAGATAAAATAAGATGGTGAGGAAGAGCCCCACAAAATACTGGAGGTCCCGAAAAAAAAGGTTAATGGAGGCAACCGCCAGGGCCAGTCCAAGCGTAATAAAAAACGTCGGGACAAGCCATAATGGAGCCCCATAAAACCAACTGGCACCCGGCCG
Organism: Pseudomonadota bacterium; assembly: GCA_015493505.1. Classification (GTDB taxonomy): domain Bacteria; phylum Desulfobacterota; class S145-22; order S145-22; family S145-22; genus S145-22. Next base: position 8,548 of record WGDA01000111.1, read on the forward strand.
CATGTGATAAATGAAAAGGAATACCGCGATAATGGGAAGGGAGACCACGAAATGAAAGGCATCGTTCAACACCTGCACGAGTGGAAGGAAGGATCGGGGGAAGATAATCTTTTTTATCAATGCGCTGTTATTGACATAGACACCGGCACCCGAACTGATGGAGCTTGAAATCCATTGCCAGGGGAAGAGCCCCGAGATGAGAAAAAGGGTGTAATGCTTGATGTTGAATTTCATGATAACCTTGAAAACGAAGTAGAAGATGAGGGCATACAGGAGTGGATTGGCCACCGACCAGAGATAGCCCAAAAAGCTGCTTTTGTATCGAACCTTGATTTCCTTCTGGGTCAGGACCAGAGCAAGGTCAAAGAGGTATTGCAACCGCATCTATTTTTTATACCACTTGATAAGGGACCTGAACTTCTGTGTCACTTCTTCCGCCTGGCCAATGTTTCCAATGATGTAGGGGGTTATCTCAACAATCAATTCAGTCCGATCCGTGCTTTTTGACGTAACTTTGAAAAGATTCCCCAGGATTGGGATATCCCCCAAAAGAGGGACTTGGTCCTTGGTGCTGCTTCCATTGTTCTTGATCAGCCCTCCAAGCAGAAGGGTCATGCCACTTTTCAAGACCACTGAGGTTTTGATATCCCGCGTCAGGATCAGAGGTGAGCTGATGTCAGGAGAGATGTTGTTGGTCTGGGCCGCGCTTACTTCCTGCTGGATATCCAGGGTCAGGATGCCCCCTGAATTGATGGTTGGTTTGATGTTCAGAATAACCCCGGTATTTCGATATTCGATGTTCCGCAAAACGGAAGGTTGAGATGTCTGTATGTCGGACGCGGATGTTTCGCTGGTCACAATGGGGACATCTGTTCCCACGTTAATCGATGCTTCATGATTGTCCAACACAACAAGGTGAGGAGAGGACAGTATTTTAATCAGTTTCTTCTCGGCGAAGGCGTTGATGGCCGCCTGGAACTTTCTGGTTTCTTGAATAACGGAGTAAAAAAGCCCCTGTGAACCGATGCCAAGATTTCCCAATGTACCGATTTGATGCGTAAATTTGGTTGTTGAGTGTCTTAAATACCATTCCACGCCATACTGTAACTGGTCTGAAAGGGTAATTTCAGCGACTGTGACTTTTATCATTACCTCCTTGGGGAGGACATCCAACTCCCGGAGAACTTTCCTGATCTCTTGATACTGGGTGGGGGTCGCCAGAATCACAAGCGCGTTTCTCCCCTCGTCCACCACGATCCTGACTTTTGAGGGCTGCCCACGTTTTCCTGTTTCGGTAGGGGGAGCGTGTCTTATCTTCTTTTTGACATTTACTGATTTTCTTCCAACCTCACCTTTAAGGTTTACCGTGAGCGCGCCAAAGGACTCAAACTTGGAGGCAACCTCCGCCAGGTCTTTCGCGCGCCTGTTTTGGGGGTAGAATACAAAAAGCTGCGGCTGATCTCCCAAGACAGAAGGGTCATCCAGCTTTTCTTTCCAGTAACGCACCATGTCTATCCATTCCTTTTTCGGGGAAACGATAAAAATGCTGTTCAACTCCGGCAAAGGAATCAGAACCATCCCTGGCTCTCCGGGCTTTTCGGCTACAGGAATCCCCTGCGCCTTCATAATATCTATTAGGTGCTGTTTAAAATCCTTCGGGGGAATATAGTCAAGGCGAATTAGGACGGCTGTTTGATGGGTAAAAGAGGGCTTGTCAAAAAGACGCAAAAGCTCAGCGGCAGATCTAACCACTTTTGCTTGATCGAGTATCAAGATAGAGTTTGTTTTTGGTATTTCATACGATCTTCCCTGCCTGCTTAAACAGGTCACCTTCACAAGCCGTGCATAACGCTTAGCGTTTATATAATACAGGGGGAAAATAATACCCACGAGCTTTGTATCTTCAATTTCTTGCGGAATATGTTTTCCTATATAAAACAGGGGAATTTTTCTTACGGCGGCTTTTCTCCTAATGTTAGGAGAAAGAAACAAAACTCCATCTTTTTCACTTACCCCTACATGGCACCTATTGAGGATTTCAAAAACCATTTTTTTGAACCTCTCCGGGGAAATCGGCACTTCCATTTTCAAAGTGATTGGTATCTTTTTTTTCTCTATGGCTTTATCGATGTAATAACTTTCCTTCAAGGTTTTGCTGAATACAAGGTTTATGAATTCACTGAGCGGCATTTCACTCACGTTGATTTTGATGCCTTCATTTTTTGCAACGTGCGTGGGATGCGAAGCAGGCGCCGCTTGCCCTGTTTGAGGCTCTACATCCATTTCGTTCAAATTATATTTCAGGGTGGGAACAAAAATGAAAGACGCCCGCCTGGTCCCAGGGGCCCCGGTTTCGGGACTGCTTCCCGTTGGAATGGTTTGCGTGCCTTCAGTCCCAGCCTTGGGTTTTTGTGTCAGGTCCTGTTTCGTTTGCTCCGCCCGATGGACACAGGAAAAGCTCCCCAAACACAACAGGCAAATAATGAAAGACGTAAGAATATTTCTTCTCATTCCGGCACCTCTTGATTGATACCTAAATTGTTCCAATCTCAAGCGTCAGGCATACCCGCGGCATTAAATATCTTTAGCAAAAATTCTCCTTTGCTCCCACTTTTTACTTTAATTTGGCTGGTAGACAATTGCACCGCGATAAGGCCGTTGTCAAGGGTTTCCCCCTTCCTTACCAGTTTAACCTTCTTCAAAGCCGGATTATAAAAAACGGCGAAAAATCCCGCCTCCTTTTGTAATGTACCGTAAAATTCCCATCTGTAATCTTTACTACCCACTTTGCAGATGGATGGGATCCCTCCGATGGTTTTATAGACAAAAAGTGTGGCCTTTCCCAATCCCATGCC
>WGDA01000112.1 GCA_015493505.1 Pseudomonadota bacterium
ATAATCAGTGCCAATACCGTCATACTCCCACCTCCTTTTCGTTATTCAAGTATCAAAAAGCTAATCATATTTCTTTTAAAGTCAAGAAAAAGAAAACAGGCGAAGGACACCCTCATCACGCCCTTCGCCCGCGAAAAAGGTTTTTATCCGTTAGGGGCGTCTAAACTCGTACGCGACCTGATTGCCGGATAATTTTATCGGCACGGCGACCAGATCCATGCCGATGGCCAGGTCGTCATCGGAGATGGCGGCGCTGATCCGGCCGAAGGCCTTAACGCCATCTGGATACTCAACCACGCAGATGCGATAGGGCAGGTCTTTCTCAAACCCCGACGGGGCGTACATCAGTTTTGAATAGGTGGCCAGCTTGCCCGTACCGGTCAGTTCGAACCACTCGACATCCGAGCTCAGGCACTGGGCACAATCGTTTCTCGGCGGGAAATATTTCGCGCCACAGGACTTGCATTTTGTCCCCATTACCTTTCCTTCGTCAAGAAAATCGACAAACTTGTCAACCTTTGACTGAGATACAAATGACACTGTTCCGAAACGATCAAAACCCATGATTAATCCCTCCCCAAGATAGTCACGTTGCCATAAATGCCCACGCCTCCAATATTGTGAACGAGGCCGATCTTCGCGCCATCCACCTGCATGGGGCCGGCTTCTCCCCGTAACTGGAGGGTGATGGTCCGGAGCTGTGAGCCCCCCGTTGCCCCGATGGGATGCCCCTTCGAGAGGAGGCCGCCATCCACGTTCACGGGGATCTTGCCCCCGATATAGGTCTCTTTGTTACGGATGAGCTCTTTCCCTTTCCCGGGCTCCGCGAAGCCCAGATCTTCATACGCCATCATCTCGGCAATGGTAAAGCAGTCATGAACCTCGGCCACGTCGATGTCCTGAGGCCCAACACCCGCCATCTCGTAGGCCTGTTTGGCGGCTTCCCGCGCGCAGGTGAGGCCCGTAAAGGTGGTGCGCCCCGCCATGTTGATGGGAGCGCTCGCGGCCCCCAGTCCCAGGATCCAGACGGGTTTGGGAGACAGCTTTTTCGCCATCTTCTCGCTGGCCACGATAATGCAGGACGAGCCGTCCGCGTTGGCGCAGCAGTCGAAAACCTTCAGGGGGGTGGAAACGGGATCGGAGCTCAAGGCCTTTTCCAGGGTCACCCCCTTGCGATACACGGCCTTTTCGTTAATCTGCCCGTAACTGGCCGCCTTGACTCGGATCAGGGCCAGGTCTTCCTCAGTGGTGCCATACGTGTTCATGTGAGCCCTCGCGTGCATGGCGTAATAGGCGGGCATCATCGTCCCGAAGGGGGACTCCCACATGATGTCCGCGCCCCGGCCCATCCGCTCCTGGGATTCGGCGGAACTGATCTCCGACATCTTCTGAAAACCGATCACCGCCACGACTTCGTGCAGCCCGGCCTGAATCATGGAATAAGCGACCCGCAACCCCATACTGCTGGAAGAGCAGACGCTTTCGATATAAAAGGTCGGTTGGGGGTTCAGGCCAAGATATTCGGCCATCAGGCCCGCCGGCGTCCGTTGTTTGTCATACTCGGGGGCGGAACAGATAATAGAGGCCTGGATATCCTGGGGCTTGAGCTGGGCGTCCCGCATGGCTTCCGCGAACCCTTCAAAGACGAGTTCGCGGATCGACCCCTCATACCCTCTCACAAAGGCGCTTTGTCCCACGCCGATAATTCCTACTTTCTGCATCATTCCCTCCTTGATTCTTCGGTTTGGCAGCTTCGCCACCCTGCCGTTACAGTCTCTCCTTGACCTTCGCCACGGCCATTAGCTTGAGCTCATCCGCGTCCGCAAAGAGCTGACGCCGCTCATTCTTGTATTTCTCGACAAACGCCTGATCCTTGATGCCGGGGAGGTTGATGTCCACGCTCAGCATGGCGGCCCGCAGCGCGGCCTCCGCCACGTACGCCCCCACACCCACATCGGAGATGGCGCCCTTGTTGCCATAGGATGCCAGGGGTACGGCGATTTTCAGAATCTCCAGGCATTTCCGGCAGATGGCGGTTGGGGTTTCCGTCGCGGTCTTCGCGGCCTCCTGCATGGCCTGTGTCCGTTTCGCCTTTTGCTCCTCGGTATCCTTCGGCATCCTGAGCGCTTCCATGAATTTGCTGAAAACCGCCATGTCCCTGGCGGTCAGCTCTTTCAGGTCTTCAATAATCTTTTTCAGGTCCTCCGCCGCTTTTTTCGCCTCGTCCTGAACATCCTCATATCCCTTTTTCCCGATGGTCAGGTTGGCCACCATGGAAACCATGGACGCCGCCAGGATCCCCACCACGGCGGAGACGTTTCCCCCGCCAGGCGTGGGTGAATTGGAAGCGGCCTTTTCAATAAACTCATTCAAACTCTGGTCGAACAGGTCACTCATTGTTTCACTCCTCCCCTTGTTTACGCCAGTCCCTGAAGCTTGATGGCCTTCAGAAGGTTGGTCATGATAATGGTGGTGGTCAGGGACCCCACGCCACCCGGAACCGGGGTCAGGGCTGCGGCAACCTCCGCCACGTCAGGTTCCACGTCTCCCACGTATTTGCCTTCGCCCACTTCGTTGACACCGGCGTCAATCACGACCGTACCGGGGCTGATCATGTCCTTTTTCACCAGGCCCGCGCGGCCAGCCGCCGCGACTACGATCTCACCCCGCCGGCACTCGGCGGCCAGGTCCACCGTCTTCGTGTGGCAAACGGTAATGGTGGCGTCACGCTTGATGAGCAGGCTGGCCAGGGGCCGTCCGACCGTATCACCCCGCCCCACCAGGGTGACCCGCTTGCCCCGGAAGTTGATTCCGGCGCGTTCGGCCAGGGTGATGCAGCTCATGGGCGTGGCCGGCACAATCGCCAGATGCTCCTGCCCGCCGAGGAGGTATCCCCGGTTGACGGGATGTACCCCATCCACATCCTTCTTGGGGGCAATGGCCTCCATCACCGCCTCCTTCGCCAGGTGCTTGGGCAGGGGCAGCTCCACGAGAATACCATGCACCGCCGGATCTTCGTTCCACGCCTTGATTTTCTGCAGCACCGTTTCCTGGTCGGTATCCGCGGGCAGCGTATTCAGATCCACGAAAATACCCAGCTTGCCCCCGATCTTGACCTTGGATTTGGCGTACCACACGCTGGCAGGGTCTTCCCCCACGAGCAGGACCGCCAGCTTCGGGTTGACGCCCTTTTCCTTGAGCTGTTTCACCTCTTCCGTGATTTCCTCGCGGATCTTATCCGCGATGGGCTTTCCTTTAATAATTTCTGCCGCCATTTCTTATGTTCCTCCCTTCAAAATGATCTTTGTGGTTCCAAAAAATAAGCATGTTACGCTTTCTATACCACACTTTTTTGAAAAATCCTATGCTTGTGAAAAATGGGGCATTCCCTTTTCAGGGAAGGTAACATCTTGTAAAAGCGAGCCAATTGCTTAGTCTTAAGAAGTAGAGATATAGGTGTATAGGGAGGGGGGGGAGAAATATGTTACCCCAAGTGTGGCATGTAACGATGGGACATTTGAGGGAGTTATGGGGGCAGAAAGGGGAAAAACACCCCAGAGAGGGAAGAAAGGGTTTAAGA
>WGDA01000113.1 GCA_015493505.1 Pseudomonadota bacterium
AGTTTGTCGCACGGAAACTCGGGTTTGCCGACGTGACCCGGAACAGCATGGACGCGGTATCCGACCGGGATTTCGTGGTCGAGGTCCTGGCGGCCCTTTCGCTTGTCATGGTCCATCTGTCGCGTTTCGCGGAAGACCTGATCCTGTGGAACAGCTCTTACGCGCGGCTGATCGAGCTGCCGGACGCCCTCACAACGGGCAGCAGCATGATGCCCCAGAAAAAAAACCCGGACGGGGCTGAACTGACCCGGGGGAAAGCCGGAAGGGTTATCGGGCATCTGATGGGGCTTTTGACGGTCCTCAAGGGGCTTCCCATGACCTATAACCGCGACCTTCAGGAAGACAAGGAACCTTTGTTCGATACGCTGAAAACAACCGTTGATTGTTTACGGATGATGACGCTTCTGGTAAAAGGGATGAAACCTTTGGCGGACAGGATGCGGGAGGCGACGGAAAGGGGGTATCTCCAGGCGACGGACGTGGCGGATTACCTGGTGCGAAAGGGGGTGCCGTTTCGCACGGCGCACGAAGTGGCCGGAAAGGTGGTGGCCCATGCCGTTCAGGAGGGAAAGGCCCTCTCTGATTTGAGCCTCGACACGCTCAAGGCGTATCACCCGGGGTTTGACGGGGATGTTTACGAGGTGCTTTTCGTTGAGAGGGGCGTGGATCAGCGGACGGGGACGGGCATGACAGGCCGGGAGGCGGTGCTGGCCCACATCGCGTACGCGGAGGCGTGTTACTTCACGGATGAGAAGGAGGTTTAAATGAAGGCATGGAAAGAGGTGAGAAGGGCCGGGGTGGCGCTTCTGGGGATTGCACTGCTGATGACCGTGGGGACGGGCTGTGGAAAGAAGACCCGGCCAATACCCAAGGACGCCCGGGTACCGCGCGCGGTTAAAAACCTGCAGATAAAAAAGCTGCCCGACAGTATTCAGCTCACCTGGAGAGAACCCCGAAAGGATTTGCGCGGTGACAAACTGAAAGGGTTGGCGGGATATGATGTCCTGAGGAAGATAGTGAAGCCCGATAGCAACGAATGCGTGGATTGCCCGGGGGGGGGGTTCTGTCGTGGCGGTGCTGGATCGTGACAATCCGGTAAACTTCAAGGCATCGGACCACACCATCACCTGGACGGACAAGGATATCAAAAAGAAGGGGATTTACGTGTACCGGGTGGTTCCGTTTAACGCGAATGGATACAACGGAGAAATTTCAAACTTCGTGAAGGTAGAGATTCCCTGAGATGAATGAGTTCAATTACAGAGACGGTCAGTTGTACGCGGAGGATTGCGCAGTCACAGAGATTGTCTCAGAAGTTGGGACACCCGTTTACATCTACAGCCAGAAGACACTCGAACGCCATTACCGGGTTTTCGACAAGGCATTTAGGGATGTGGGACACCTCATCTGTTTTTCGGTCAAATCGAATTCGAACCTCGCTGTGCTGCGCCTCTTCGCCCGGATGGGCGGAGGAGCGGATATCGTGTCGGGTGGAGAACTGTTCCGTTGCCTGAAAGCGGGCATGGACGCCAACCGGATCGTGTTTTCCGGGGTGGGAAAGACGGACCGGGAGATTTCCGAAGCCCTTGACGCGGGGATCATGATGTTCAACGTGGAATCCGAGATGGAGTTGAGGCAGATCGCCCATGTGGCGGCGGAAAAAGGGAAAGTGGCTCCCATCGCCATTCGGGTGAACCCTGACATCGACCCCAAGACCCACCCTTATATCTCGACGGGCCTCAGAAAAAACAAATTCGGGATCGATGTGGAACGGGCCGTGGCCCTGTACCGGGCGGCAGCGGACATGCCTTCCCTTCGGATTCTGGGGATCGACTGCCACATTGGATCCCAGCTCACGGACGTTTCCCCCTTCAGGGAAACGGTGCTCAAACTGAAAGAAATCATCCGGATACTGAGTGATTCCGGAATTACCATCCAATGGATTGACCTGGGGGGTGGCCTGGGAATCACCTACAAGGATGAAACCCCTCCCACGCCCGACGAGTACGCCAGGGCAGTTAAGGCGGCGGCGGCGGGCATGTCGCAATCCTTTATCTTTGAGCCGGGCCGGGTCATGGCCGGGAACGCCGGGATCCTGGTGGCGCGGGTTCTGTATGTCAAGGAGGGGCAGGAGAAGAATTTTATTGTGGTGGATGCGGGGATGAATGACATCATC
>WGDA01000114.1 GCA_015493505.1 Pseudomonadota bacterium
AACGGAGAACCACCTGGATAAACGACATCAGGACAACCACCAGAAGGGAGTACGCCAACACCCACTCTTCAAGGTGTTCCAGCCAGTTGAGGATTTTCTTCATGTGAGCCTGCCGGGGAATAAAGTTCGGCGGGGACGCTATATGCCAACGTCCCCGCCGGAAGTCATGGATTAGTGGGTTGAATAGTATTTGATTTTCTTGACAAAGAAGTTAAAAAGATCGGGCCCAACAATCTTTTTGTACTTGGCGTACACAGGTGTCATCGCCTTCTTAAAGGCTTCCCGTTCCGCCGGCGTCAACCGGATGACCTTGATGTGCTTAGCCTTGACCACCTTCCAGATTTTGTTTTTGTACAGGGCCGCGTTGACCTTCCGGTTAACCTTGATACAGATTTTGGCGGCCTGACGGAAAATTTTCTGTTCGCTTGGTGTCAGGGTTTTCCAGAAGTCCGGGTTGACGATAATCACGCACTCAGTCAGCATGTGGTGCGTCAGAGTGACGTATTTGTTCACTTCAGTAAACTTCATCAGCACGGAGGTCAGCAGCGGGTTGTCCTGTCCGTCAATGACCCCCTGCTGCAGGGCGTTATAGACCTCCGGGAAGGGCATGGGTACGGGCTGCGCGCCCAACTGGCGGAATGTGTCAAGAAAGATAGGACTTTCCATGACCCGAATCTTGAGCCCTTTGAGATCGGACGGCTTGCGAATGGGGCGTTTCGAGTCTGTCAGATCCCTGAATTCATTTTCCGTCCACCCGATCGCGATAAACCCCTTGGACGGAAAATAGGAAAAGAATTTTTTCTGAAACTGCTCATCATCCAGCACCTTGTAGGCCGTCTTCCGATTCGGGAAAATAAAAGGCAGGTCAATCAGTGCCGCCTGCGGGACAAAATTAGAAAGAACCGCGGTGGTAATAGCCGCCATTTGAAGCGTTCCCGCCTGGACCTGCTCGGCCATGGACCGTTCGCCACCCAACTGCCCCATGGGGAAAACCTTGATGTCAATCTTCCCATGCGTCTTTTTATACACATACTTCGCGAAGGCGAGGCATCCCTGATGCTGCCCGTGAAATGGGGGAGCCACATGCCCAAACTTGATGATAATCTTTTTCGCGTGGGCGTTCGGCGCCATGGCGGTCACACCAAAAATAACAAAGGCAAACAGGAATAAAAATATTGCTGCTCGTTTCATGGATTCCCTCCTCTCTTAAATTGTTTTTAGGAGCAAATAATTTCGCTTCAATCCCTTAGGGTCCGCACCTCCTTTCAGATTTTTCCGTCTTTTAATATCGAACATTTAGCACAAACAAAAATATCAAGTCAAGAAGAACAGGGATTTTACTTTTTTCACCGTACACAAAAGTTGTGAAAATCCAACCCTTGCCCGCTTTTCATTCGCGTCTAAAAAATGATATAATTTTCTTATGGAAGGAGAGGTATTCTCATGAAAATTCAAGACGCTCATTTCTACGAACTGGTTGTCTCTGCGGGCGGGGCACAGAGAAAGAGCCGGGTGTACAACCTGCGGATCTCAGAGCTTCCCGGTGAAAAGAAAAGCTACCAGATTTATTATTACGACTGCGGAACCACCCACGCGTTTCAGGGAAGTATCGTGGAAGACACGGACGATCGGCTGCTCTTCGAAATCGAAGGAGGCAAAAGGTTCGAATTCCGGCCTCTCGCCCCGTCCAAAGGCGCCAGGTAACCCTACTTGCCGCAGGTGGCGCAACTGGTAGCCGCACACCCGTCGCACGAAGACCCGGCGGACGATTTTCCCGAGTCCGACGTAAAGGAACAGACGGACAAGAGTTTCCTGACGCGCGGCGATTGGCAGGCGGGACATCGGGGTGCGCCGCTATCCGAACGCCTTACCAGCTTTTCAAACGTCATGCCACACGCCTCGCATCGATACTCGTAAATCGGCATACCTATGCCCCCAATTTTTCCCTCAACGCCGGTGAAAGACTGTGTGATGAACCGTAAACGCGCGTCTAAATTGCGCCCAGAACGGGAAAGGGGTCGACAATCACCTTTTCCAGCCCCACGTCTCTGGAGGTCGCGCCGAAGGCCAACCCCATCAACTGGCTGAAATAAAGGATGGGCAAGTCGTAAAACACGCCATATTTATTTCCAATGGCCTTCTGACGCAGGTCGAGATTCGACTGGCACAGGGGGCACGCCACCGCGACGCAGTCCGCGCCGGCATCCTTGGCCCCTTCAAGGACCCTGTTGGTCAGGTCCAGGGCGGCATCCGTCTCTGCCAGGCTCATACTGACGCCGCAGCAATCGGTCTTGAAGGACCAGTCCACAGCCTCCGCCCCTACGGCGCGCATCAAATCATCCATGCTGTGGGGGTTTTCCACGTCGTCAAACTGCGCAATGTGGGGGGGGCGCGTCAAAAGGCACCCGTAATAACAGGCCACCTTCAACCCCTTCAGGGGGGAGACAACCGCCTCCTGAATCTTCTCAACCCCGACATCGTTGAGAAAGACATCCAGAACATTTCTAACCTTCACCTTCCCCTGATACGAACCCTCCAGAACCGTTTCCACATCCTTTTTCAAAGCGTCGTCATCCGCCATCTCCATGCTCGCAACCTTCAGGCGGGTCAGGCAGGCAACACAGGGGGCAATCACCTGATGCAGACCCATGGCCTCCGTCTGGACCAGGGCCTTCGCAGGAAGCGCGATGGATAACAGGTGAGAAGTGGCGTGAGCCGAAGAGGCCCCGCAACAGATCCAGTCGGGAATTTCCACCAGTTCAACCCCGGTAAAGTGGCAACAGGCGCGGATGGACAGGTCATATTCCTTCGCAGACGATTCCAATGAACAACCAGGATAATACGCGTATTTCATGCCCGTGACTCCTCGAGTTTCTTAACGTTCTCAAACAGCTTCTTCACTGATTTCAGGTCCTTGACCTTATCCGGGAGCAGCTTCAGTTTCCCTTTCGACAGCATAACGGGCCCCAAATCAGCGTCCTTGAGGGGGTCTCTCAGCTTGAGGTTCAGGTCCATGGCGAACCCCATTTCGTAAAGCCTTCCATAAGACTTGACGGAATCCAGGAACACTTTGTGGAAGGCCTCGATTGTCTTCAAGGGGATTTTATACCCTTCCTTGAAGGCCTTCTCGCGCAACACATCCATCACCTCAACGATTTCAATGCCTTGAGGGCACCGCGTGGCGCACGTTTCACAGGAGACGCACCACCACATGGTATCGGCGGAAAGCACCTCTTCCCGCAGCCCCAACTGGATGGCCCGCATCATCTCGCTGACTTTCAGCTCCATTTTGAACGCCATGGGGCATCCCATGGTGCACTTTCTGCATTGATAACAGGTCAGCACATCCTGCCCGCAGGCCTGTTCAATCTCCTTCGCGAATGAGCTCGTATCACCTTTTACCGCAACTTTCATGATTTCAGATTTCCTCCAGACTCACTGTTTTTTCAGGACGATCGGCAACTTGACCGTGAAACATGTTCCCTGATTCTCCACGCTCTTCACGTCAATGGTTCCCAAATGGGCATCCACAACCTGTTTCACAATGGAAAGCCCCAGTCCCGTTCCAACAATCTGTCGGGTCTTCTCTGTCTTGACCCGGTAAAATCGTTCAAATATACGGGGAAGGTCTTTCTCGGAAATCCCAATCCCCGTGTCCTGCACATCAATCCGGATATATTCACCCTCTCTCTTGCACGTGACCCGGACCAGTCCCCCTTCCGGGGTGTACTTAATAGCATTACTGATCAAATTGGTAAAGACCCCTTCCATATTCGCCGCGTCCGCGTTGACGGAAGGCATGTTCTGTTCCAGTTCGAATTCCAGCGTCAGGCCTTTCTGCTCCGCCTGGGGCCGCATCAGGTCCACCACCTTCGTGAGCAGTTCGCCCAGGTCCACCGGCTCCATGTATTGAACCTGCATGCCCGCCTCTATCTTGGAGAGGTCCAGCAGGTCCTTGACCAGGTCCAGCAGGCCCTTCGCCCGTTCCTTCGCCCGCCCCAGCATCCTGGCCTGCCGCTCGTTGATTTCGCCCGCCAGTCCCTTGAGAATCACCGTCAACTGCTGCTCGATGGCCGCCACGGGCGCCCTCAGCTCATGGGTCACCATGGCGACAAAATCCGCCTTCATCCGCTCCAGTTCTTTCAACTGGGTAATATCCTGAAGGACCGCCACACCTCCCAGCAAAACGCCCTCTTCATCTCTCACGGGCACGGCGTGGCACCTGAGGAAAACCTCACGATCGTCTGGCCGAACCTCGATCTCCCGGCTGACGCCCGCCAGGTTCTCCGTTTCCTTCTCCAGGACGTCACGGATCACGCCGGAAAGGTCCTCCACGCCGATTTCTTCGATCGTCTTCCCTAACACACCCTCCGCGGACAGAGACAGGAAGCGCGTCGCAGCCGGGTTCAGCAAGGCCACCGTGCCGTCCTTATCTACAACCAGGACGCCATCCGTCATGCTGTTGATAATCGTGTGGGTCTTGCTCTTCTCCTTCGCGACATCCTTCAGGCTCTTGCGCGCCTCTTCCCGCAGGCGTTTCGCCTCTTCCTCGAGGGCCTTCTTCTCGAGGGCACGATGAACCACGATCCTGAGCTGGTCGGGCGTAAAGGGCTTTGGGATGAAGTCATAGGCACCCTTTTTCATCGCCTCGACCGCCGTATCCACGGTGGCATAGCCGGTCACGACAATCACGAGAAGCGAAGGGGCGATCTCCCGCACCTGCTCAAGAACCTCCATCCCGCTCATCCCCGGCATCATGAGGTCAAGCAACATCACGTCAAAACGTTCCGGAGACTCCTTGACCAGGGCAAGGCCCGCCTCTCCATTCTCGGCGGTGACGACGTCCATCGCCTCTTTCGTCAAGATTCGGCTGCTGCCATCACGCATGATGGCTTCATCATCGATGACGATGATTCTCGGCTTGGTATCCACGGCTTCTCCCGGGTGGCCGGTTATTTTGCCAGAAGCATTTCTATCCTGTTCACCAGTTCCTCAGGCTCCACAGGCTTGTCCATATAGTCTTCCGCCTCGGTCTCAAGCCCCATCTGAGGGGTATATTTTGTCGAGGTGATATGGGAAACCACCGCTGTCAGAAGAAGAATCGGGATACCCTTGAGCTCAGGATCCGCCTTGAGTTCCTTGGCCACCGCGTATCCATCTTTGTCGGGCATCATGACATCCAGGACAATCAGGTCCGGATTTTCGGTTTTGGCCTTTTCAAGCCCCTCGATCCCTCCATACGCGGCCGCGACATCATATCCCTTGCTTTCCAGAATCATCGTGACAGCTTCCACCAGATCAGGATCATCATCAACAATCAAAATCTTAGCCATTGGTATCCTCCTTTTTTGTGTCTCGTTTTTATACCTCTGGACGGGGGTAAAGGCCAGCACCCTTGACAATCTCCGGGACCTTTTCCTCCCACTCAATTGCCATGATATGCACGCCGCAGACCCCGTCTATCTCCTTGAGTCTCTGTATCGTTTCAATACATATCTTAATCCCTTCTTCCGCCCGTTTCTCCTTGTCAACCCCCTTCAGGCGTTCGATAATCTCATCCGGAACATCCATGCCCGGCACCATGTTTTTCATGTACTTCGCCATTCCGACCGATTTCATGGGGGTCACACCGGCAAGGATGTACACCTTTTCATGAAGCCCGCGATCCCGGACACCCTTCATCCATTCCTCGAATTTGTCCAGGTTGTAGATACACTGGGTCTGGATAAAATCCACCCCCGCGTTCACCTTCTTCGCCAGCCGGGGAACGCGGATTTCAAACGGATCCGCGAAGGGGTTGCAGGCGGCCCCGATAAAGAGTTTGGGCGGCGGGGTAATCTCCTCTCCTTCGATAAATTTCCCCTCATCCCGCATGGTTTTCACGGAATGGATCAACTGAATGGAGTCCATGTCATAAACGTTTTTGGCCTTCGGGTGGTCCCCAAACACCTGATGGTCCCCCGAAAGGCAGAGGATGTTGTTTACCCCGATGGCGGCCGCGCCAAGGATATCGCTCTGGATGGCGATCCGGTTCCGGTCCCGCGTCACCATCTGCAGGACGGGATCGAGGCCCATGCCCTTGAGGATGAAACAGGAAGCGGCGCTCGACATCCTGACGACGGAGGTCTGGTTGTCCGTGACATTCACCGCGTCAACCACGTCCTTCAGAATCTCCCCTTTCCTCCGGATTACCTCAGCGTCCGCACCTCGTGGGGGTCCACACTCCGAGGTAACGGCGAATTCTCCCTTCTCCAGGACCTTCTCAAGTCGGCTCGCCGATTTCATAATCTCAAATCCTCCCTCACAACCTTTCTGGGTCCTCCGTCCCGGCTGGTGGACCAATCCTTAATGGGAATGTATTCTTCATACCGGTCCAGTTGCCCCAGGGATTTCAGCCTCTCGATAATCAACTGCCACCCGCAGATAATCTCTTTGTTCACCTCGCACTTGCCGTCCGAGGACCCCCCACAGGGGCCATTCAACAGGCTCTTGGAACAGCGGGAAATGGGACAGATACCGCCGGTCAGGTGAAGGACACAGTTCCCGCACGCCTGGCACCGCTCTGTCCAGTAACCCTGTTCCTCGGTCACCCCGATAAAATTCGTATTAATCGCCGGCAACACGGGAATCTCGGGGTAAGCCTCCGCCACGAACTGAACGCCGGCCCCGCACGCCATGGAAAGAATCGCCTGATAGTTCGGAACCATGGAGCGAATCTGTTCGATATACTCATGATCGCACTGGCGCTCCAGGGCGAACTCCTTGATCTCGATGGCCCGTCCGTTTTGCTCACGCGAAAGCCTGAGCGCCGCCGAGAGGATCCCCACTTCCTTTTCACCCCCCGCCGAGCAGACTGTCACGCATTCCCGGCATCCCAGGACGATAATCTTCTCGAACGGATCAATCATCGCCTCGATTTCCTCGATGGGTTTTCTCTCTCCCACAATCATGATTCATCCCCGCCTTTCTGGGCTTTGGCCTTTTTGATGGGGCTTGGCCCAAGCTTTTTTATCCTCTCTACCATCTCCTTTGCCACCTCGGCGAAACGGGGACCCATGGCGGCCGACATGTTGAACATCTTCAGCCGGTCGCCTCCAAACCCGATCTCGTCGAGGAGCTTTTTCGCGTAATGCACCCGCTTCTTCGCGCGGAAGTTCCCGTTGATAAAATGGCAATCCCCCTCCATGCACCCCGCCACGTAAACGCCATCCGCCCCGTCCTCAAAGGCCCGAAGCAGGTGAAGCACGTCCACCTTACCCGTGCACGGGAGCCGGATAATCCGGACATTGGGCGGGTACTGCAAGCGCATGGACCCGGCAAGATCCGCCGCCGTATAGGCGCAGTAATGGCAACAAAAGGCCACAATCTTGGGTTCGAAACCGTCTTCACTCATTACGCTGCCACCTCGTTCTCCTCGTTTATCGCGTCACACTTCGCCAGGACCTGGACATCCCTGAAGTACTGAAGCTCGATGGCCTTCCCCGGGCACTCCGCCGCGCATACGCCACACCCATGACACTTGATGGGGTCGATTTCCGCCTTGCCCCGTTCATTGATGACCGGCACGGAATAGGGGCATGCCCGCACGCAGGTCAGGCACGCGGCGCATTTCTCCTCATCCACCACGGCCACCACGCCACCGACAGAGATGTAATCCTTCGCCAGAACCGTCCCGGCCCTCGCCGCGGCCGCGGCCGCCTGGGCAATCGACTCCGAAATGGTCTTCGGTGAATGGGCCAGGCCACAGACATATATCCCGTCCGTGGCGAAATCAACCGGACGAAGCTTCATGTGCGCTTCGAGGAAGAAGCCGTCCGCCATCCTCGGGACCTTCAGCATCAGCGCCAGCTCCTCGTTCTCTCTGGGAACCGTCGCCGATGAAAGAACCAGGGTATCCGGCATCACCGTCACTTTGCGTTTGATGATGGGCTCAAAGAACTGAACCGTCAGCCGGCCGTCCTTCTCGAAAACCTCGGGCTTCTGCTCCAGGTCGTAACGGGCGAAAATGATTCCCCTCCGGCGGGCCTCCCGGTAGTACGGTTCCATCAGTCCATACGTGCGGATATCCCTGTACAGAATCATGACCTGGGCGTCCGGATTCTTGTCCTTGAGTCTCAGGGCGTTCTTGATGGCCGTCGAGCAGCAAACCCGGCTGCAGTAGGGGCGCTGCTCATCCCGTGACCCGACGCATTGAATCATCACCACGGTATTCTGACTCAGGGCGAACTGTGGCTCTTCCACCAGAGACTTTTCAAATTCGAGCTGGGTCATGACATGGTCGTTTTGGCCGTAAAGGTACTCGTCGGGTTTCAGCTCTTCCCCACCCGTGGCCACAATCACCACGCCGTGTTCCAGCTTCCGGTAATACATGCCGGGCGCCACCATGATGCCTGTGGAAAAATTGCCCTGGGTACCAGAAAAATCGACGATCAGCGCGTTGGTGATGACGTGAATCTTCTCATTCCGGGTCACCTCATCGATCAGCTGTTCCATGAAAGCGTGGACGTCCTTGCCTTCGATGGTGAAATGGATGTTTCTCAGGTTTCCGCCCAACTCCGGTTCCTTCTCCACCAGGAAGACCTCATACCCCTGCTCCGAGAGCTTCAGGGCAGCGGTCATCCCCGCCACGCCGCCTCCGATGACGAGGCCCTTCTTGATGATGGGCAGGGTTTTTTCGTGTAGAGGCACCAACTCCCGCGCGCTCGCCACGGCCATCCGGACAAGATCCTTCGCCTTTTCGGTGGACTCTGAATGCATGTGCATGTGCACCCAGGAACACTGGTCCCGGATGTTGGCCATCTCGAAGAGGTATTTGTTCAGCCCCGCCTGCCGAATGGTGGACTGAAAAAGGGGCTCGTGCGTTCTGGGGGAGCAGGATGCCACGATCACACGGTTGAGCTGATGTTCCGCGATCATCTCCTTGATATGATCCTGCGTGTCCTGGGAACAGGTAAAGAGATTGTCCTCCGCGTAAGCCACGTCCGGCAGGGTCTTGGCGTAATCCCGAACCGCCGGGACATCCACCACAGAGCCGATATTCACCCCGCAGTGGCAGACGAAGACCCCGATGCGGGGCGCCTGCCCTTCCACGCTGATCTCTTCGGGGAGCTCTTCGTGAACCAGTTCCGTCCCCCGCGCGTCAGCCAGCAGGCCAGCCGCGTAGGCCACGGAGCTGCTCGCCTGTGATACCGTCTCGGGGATGTCCTTCGGGCCCTGGAAGGCACCGCACACGAAGACCCCCGGTCGAGAAGTGGACACGGGAGTAAAGGGATGGGTGTCACAGAACCCGTATCCGTTCAGGTCAACCCCTATCCGCTTCGAAAGTGCGATTGCCTCCCGCGACGCCTCAAGTCCCACGGAGAGGACAACCATGTGGAAGGTCTCGTTTTTCAGCGCCCCGTCCTCTCCCTGGTAGGTCAGAATGAGATCGTGCGTCACGGGATCTTCAGTAACCCGGGAGATCATGGACCGGACATACTTCACGCCAAACTGGCTCTGGGCGCGCTCATAATAGGCGTCGAAGCCTTTCCCGAACGCGCGGATATCCATGTAGAAAATCGTGGTCTCAATCCCCTGGAGGTGCTCCTTGGCGATAATGGCTTCCTTGGTCGCGTACATACAGCAGACCGAGGAGCAATAGGGATGATCCGTGTCCCGGCTTCCCACACACTGAATAAAGGCGATCTTCTGCGGGATGTCCCCGTCCGAGGGGCGCATCACCGTGCTGCTGTAAGGGCCGGTCGCGCTGAGCATCCGCTCGAATTCAATGGAGGAAACCACGTTCGGGTACCGGCCATAGCCGTATTCCCCCTTGTGAATCGGGTCATATTCATCGAAACCGGGAGACAGGATCACCGCACCGACGGAGACTCGCTCCACGGATGGCGGGATGGAATAATCAATCGCGTCCGCCTCACAGACATCGGCGCAAATACCGCATCCCAGGCACCGGCGGCAGCTCAGACAGCGTTTCGCCTCCTGGACCGCCATCTCCTCGGTAAATCCAAGCTGAACCTCGTCAAAGGTCTTGATCCGTTTTCCGGGATCCTCCTCCGGCATGGCAACCCGCGGTTCCTTCTCAATCCCCTCCCGAACATCCTCCACGGGAAAGAAGGTCTCTTCCAGTTCCCGCCCGGCCCGGAGGTCCTGCCCCCGCAGGTACCGGTCGATGGAAACCGCCGCCCGTTTTCCCGCCGCCATCGCGTCAATGGCCATGGCGGGCCCCGTGACCAAATCCCCGCCCGCGAAGACACCCGGCCGGGAGGTTTCCAGTGTCAGCTCATCCACGACAAGGGTTCCCCGGCGGGAGAGCTTAAACCCAAGGTTTTCGAGAAGGGGGACATCCGTCCGTTGCCCGATGGCCGGGATGACCACGTCGGCGGGCAGAATCTGTTCACTCCCCTTAACGGGGATGGGACGACGCCTGCCGGAATCATCCGGGTCGCTGAGGCGCATCCGAATCATCCTGACGCCCGTGACCTTCCCGTCTTTCCCGACAATTTCAACGGGGGAAACCAGGTATCGGAAAGAGATGCCTTCCGCCAGGGCCTCCTCGATCTCTTCGTCATTGGCCGGCATTTCCTTCCGGGACCGGCGGTAACAGATCTCGACGGAACGCGCGCCCGCGCGCAGGGCGCTTCGCGCCGCGTCAATCGCCACGTTTCCGCCCCCAATAACGATAACGTTGCCGGAAAGGGATGTCAGGGTTCCCAGGTTGAGATCCCTGAGAAAATCGACGCCTGGTATGACACCATTCAGGTCTTCCCCGGAGACGTTCAGGGTCTGGTTTTTGTGGGCACCGACGGCGAAAAAGACCGCCTTGAAACCTTCCTTCTCGAGGTCTTCGAAGGTCTTGTCATTGCCGAAGGCGACGCCCGTGTTCACTTCGACGCCGAGAGCCTTGATAGCGTCGATCTCCTTGTTCAGTACGTCGCGCGGTAGGCGGTAATCGGGAATCCCCACCGCCAGCATGCCCCCCACCACAGGGAGCTTCTCGAACACCTGAACCTGGTATCCCTTGAGCGCCAGGTCGTTGGCGCAGGTCAGACCCGCGGGACCCGCCCCTATCACGGCCACCTTCTCTTCCCGTTTCTCGTGTACGACCGGCACCGGAATCGGTTTTCCGGACGACGCCTCATAATCGGCGACAAAGCGTTTCAGGGAGGCAATGGCGATAGGTTCGTCAACCTTCCTCCCACGAAGGCACATGGTTTCACAGGGATGGCTGCAGATCCTTCCGCACACGGAGGGGAAAGGAAGTTTTTTGCGGATGATCGCGAGGGACTCGTCATAGCGCCCCTCCGCGATAAGCCCCACATACTCCCGCACGTCCAGGTGAATGGGGCACGCGATGGCACAGGGGGGGTCTTCCTTGTCAATCACATAGGTAGAAGGAACCGCCTGTGGATAATTAATATAGATGGCACTCCGACCCGTCTCTCCCTCGTTGTATTCACTCAGGACCTCCAGGGGGCAGTTCTGTGTGCACAGCCCGCAGCCGGTGCACTTTTCCGGATCAACCCGCTTGGTATGCCGGGCAATGGTCGCGGTGAAGTTTCCCGGCTCACCTTCCAGGCTCAACAGATCGGCGTGCGTAATCAGCTCGATATTGGGGTCTCGTGCCACTTCGACCAGTTTGGGAGACATGATACACATGCTGCAGTCATTGGTGGGAAAGGTTTTGTCCAGTTGGGACATGGTTCCCCCAATATTGGCCCCCTTTTCCAGGAGATAAACCTTGAAGCCTGATGCCGTCAGGTCAAGGGCGGCCTGCATGCCGCCGATACCCCCGCCGACGACCAGAACCGCGCCCGATTTCTTTTGGGTCATGATGAACCTCCCGGTGCCGTATAGCGGTAATAGGGAATCTTTCCGTCCTCTATATGATCCACGAAAACAAGGTTGCGCCGCCTCAGCTCCACGATATGGCGCAAGACTTCATCAGGCTTCATGCCCAGCTCCCCGGCGATTTCCCTGACAGGCTTGGGCTTTTCCGAAACGGCTTCACACACCCGGCTCCTCGCCGTTTCTCTCCTGAGAATCGCGTCCAGGGCGATCTGAAACTGGCGATGGGTATAAATCTCGCCGTACACGTTCATCTCTTCCACCATAATCGGCTTCTTCTCGAGCAGGGCGCGAATCTTTTTGGCGCTGAACGCGTCCCACTTTTCTATGAAGGCAATCTTTTCTTCCATCTCACCCCTCAGGACTGAATTAACCCCATTTTTTCCAGGAGCTCCCTTGGATTGATAAAGTGTTTCTTCCAGTGAGCGGCAGGGAATGAATGCCCCATCGCCATGGCCAGCAATTCAGAGATGTAAAAGACGGGCAGGTTCGCGGGATGATTATAGGCTGGCTTGGTCCCCGATTGCATCAGATCCAGGTTCATCTGGCACAGGGTACAGGAGGTCACCACGGCCTGGGCCTGCACGGCCTGGGCGTTGTCCAGGATATGGGAGCTCAGACGGCAGACAATCGCCTCTTCCGTGATGTTCAGGCTCGCCCCGCAACAATCCATCTTGGAGGGCCAAGGAACCGCTTCCGCGCCCAGGGCCTCCACCACCATGTCCATGTAAACGGGATTTTCGGTGTCATCCGCCGCCCGGCCATGCGGCACCCGGGAAAGGAGACACCCGTAATATGAAACGAGGCGAAGCCCTTTCAGGGGGTGGGTCACCCGCTCCTTGACCTTCTTCAGCCCCACATCTTCCACCAGAAGCTCCAGGATGTTTTTCACCTCCGTCCCCCCTTTGTAGTCCAGGGGGCTGATCAGCTCATTGACCTCCAGTAGAAGCTCTTCGCTTTCACGAAGCTTGCGGTTCGCCAGGAGAAAACGGTGATAACAGGCGGAACATGGGGCAAACAGAGGAAGCCCCTCCCGTTCGGCGATGGCAAGGTTCCGGGCGGGCAAGGCAAGCGCGAGTGCCTCGTTCAGGCTGTGCGCCGCCGTCGCCCCGCAGCAGTTCCAATCGGGGACTTCTCTGAGTTCAACCCCCAAATCCCCAAAAGACGCCTTGATGGAATCGTTGTATTCCTTTGCCGACGAGTGGAGTGAACATCCCGGAAAATAACCGATCTGAAGTCCCATTAGCCTTTCCTTTTTGAAGCGCGATCAAAAATCAATTTGATCTGTTCCTTATTTTCAACCTTCTGCGGGAAGATACTCATCTTCCCCATAAAGAACATCTTCATGCCCAGTTTCGCGTCTTTGAGAAAACGCCCCTCTTTTAGTTCATACCGAGCCAGAAGTTTCGTCTCATTCACCCGTCCGTACTGTTTCAGCGAGTCGAGAAATAGCTCATGAAAATGGACGATGTGCGCCT
Organism: Pseudomonadota bacterium; assembly: GCA_015493505.1. Classification (GTDB taxonomy): domain Bacteria; phylum Desulfobacterota; class S145-22; order S145-22; family S145-22; genus S145-22. The sequence goes on from WGDA01000114.1 coordinate 13,323, forward strand.
TCGGGGTCGCGTCCCCCTGCGACTGGTACGCCAATCTTCGCAGTGTATCCATGACATGGGCGATATCGATGTCGTTCGGACACCGCACGCTGCACGTGTAACAGGTGGCGCAGATCCAAATGGAATCGGCGGCAAGGGCCGCGTCCCGCATCCCCAACTGGACATAACGAATGGCCTTGTTGGGAGGGACATCCATTTCAGGAGCCAGGGGACACCCATTGGTGCATTTCAGGCACTGAAAGCATGACATGACCTCTTCGCCCGTCAGTTGAAGAACCTGTTGCGTAAAACCCGGATCGATGACCGATCCGTCAGAAACTTGGATCCTCTCGGATTGTTTCACTTTTCTGCTCCCCCTCAATCGGGAGAAAGATCCGGAACGTGGTCCCCTCTCCCACCTTGCTTTCAACCTCTATCCGCCCGCCATGCTTCTCAACGATGCCATAACAGACCGCGAGCCCCAGACCGGTCCCCTTCCCTACCTCCTTCGTGGTGAAAAAGGGATCGAAAATCTTGGACATGTTTTCTTCAGGGATCCCCATCCCCGTATCCGTGAAAGCCACCTGGACCATCGACTCATCTTCAGTCAGGCGTGTCTGAATCGTCAGTTTGCCGTTCCCGGACATGGCATCCGCCGCGTTGACCACCATATTCATGAACACCTGCTTGAGCTGACTGGCGTTGCCCATGATCCGGGGCAAAAAGGGATCCAGGTCTTTGATAATCTCGATATTATGGAAGATAGCCTGATTCTCCAGGAAAAAGAGGCCGTCCACGATGGCGCGGTTGACATCCACGGGTTCGAACTTCGGGCCGCTCTGATGGCCGAATTCCAGCAGGCTCTTGACGATTTCCTTGCATCGTGTCGTCTCCTGAACGATGCGCTTGATGTCCTCCCGCCTGGGGTCATCTTCCGCCATGTCTTCCAGCATCAGGCTCGCGTAAATCAGAATCCCCCCGAGGGGGTTGTTGATCTCGTGCGCCACGCCAGCCGCCAGCTTCCCGACCGAGGCCATCTTTTCCGACTGGAGAAGCTGCAGGTGAGTTTCCTGAAGCTGCTTCTCGATTCGCAGGCGTTCCCGCAAATCCGTGAAGATACCCACGCTGGCAATCTCTTTCCCTTCCTCGTACACCAGCGCCGCGGAGAGCTCGATGGGGATCTCCTCCCCGTCTTTCGAAAGCACCTTGATCCGGATGGGGGTCAGTTTTCCAACCCCGCCATATCCCTCGCTGCGGAGCTTCCGCATGATCTCCCGTGCGACACCCTCGGGGTAGATCTCCGTGATATGGAGCTTCCCCCCGATAACCTCGTCGGCCCGGTAGCCCGTCAACTGTTCCGCGCTGTGATTGAAAATAATGATGTTGCCCTTGATGTCCGCGGCGATGATACCGTC
>WGDA01000115.1 GCA_015493505.1 Pseudomonadota bacterium
CAGAGATTGAAGAAGATGATATCAAAAGGGCCATGGATCGGTTGAATCACCGTCCACGGAAAAAGTTGGGGTTCAAAACCCCTTATGAGGTGTTCTATAATACCTCTACAACTCTAATCCCAAAAGTTGCACTTACAAGTTGAATCCGCCAGAAATAAAAAAACTGACAGGATGAAAAAAGCGGCAGTTGGGCGTGATATATAGGCCGCGAATAATGAAAGCCCAAGTCCGATATTGATTGGTGAGGGAATTTTATTGTCTTCTTTCTGGATAGATGAAAGCAAGATATAAGTGGCGAGGGCGATGAAGCAAATTTCGAAATCGAAGTTCCACAAACCGGTTCCAACCACGGTTCCAACCGTGGTTCCATAGAATCCCAACAGCCCTGCAATAAGCGATAAATAGAAGGAAAAATAAAACCTGGCAATGAGAAAAAGGATCACAAAAAGAAAAGCGGCAATGAACATACAGATCGTTTGTTGCATCACTTTTTCATTTTTTGTCATGTCCAGCCCGATGATATTGCCAACCGCCACAAAAGGGAGGGAAAGAATCGGGGTGCCTATCGGATAACTATAATAAAAGTCTCTGCCAATTCTGCCGATCTGATAATTGTATCTTCCCTTTTTCACTTTCCAGTAGTCTTTGACTTTCTCGAGTTTTAATGTATGGTTTTTCAAAATGTTTTGCGAAACGACGAGAGCCCCATACGGATCCGAATGCCAGTTAAAGAGTGGAAACTTCCCCATGAAGGGTGACCAGGCGACTGAAAGCATAAAGATTAAGAACAAAAGGATTCTGAATCCCCTTCGCAAACTTAACCTGTTAAGGTAATGCGGCACCTTGGCAAACAGAAATTTTTCCCCTTGGGAATGACCAAAACGCCCTTTTTCTGACCTGAGACCTACTTTGCGAAATTCAACACTCATCTGTCATCTGACATTGTCTGTCTTCAGCTTATTTCTCCCCTCTCTCAACTTACAAAGTTGGGATACCTTGGCAAATGGGCGAGCTAAGACAGGAATCATAGCAGCTTTTCAATTCTGTGCAAAAAGGCGCTGTTTCGAAAATTTTTATCATACGACTCCCATAAAAAAGATACCAGATTTCCGCATTAAAGAAAATATCTGTTACCTTGAGAGAGTTGAGGAGATCGTGATTGAACACGCTTTGGCCAAGCCTGATACATTCGAAAAAAGTCAGAATTAGAAGGCAACTTAAACTTGACAGAGGATGTTCTGGATGCTAACTTAACGAACGTTTAATAAACATAAAAAGGGAAATGCCATGACAGTTAATTCGGAACTTCTTGGTCCCTGCGGGCTTTATTGCGGGGTTTGCGCGATTTATATCGCCCATCGTGATAACAATCGCAAGTTCAAGGAACGTCTGGTTGGCCTTTACAAGGGAAGTGTCCCCGGCAAGGGAACCTTACCCGGCAGTGAAGGCCTGACGATTGAAGATATCAAATGTCGGGGTTGCCAGTCGGACGAGGTCTTCATCTATTGCAGGCGCTGCCCCATCCGGGGCTGTGTCAATGAAAGGGGATACGAGGGGTGTTACGAGTGCGACGAGTTTCCCTGCCGATATGTTGATGCGTTTCCCATGGCGGTGGGGAAAAAGGTAATCCTCCGGGCTGTTCCATACTGGCGGGAGGTCGGCACTGAAAAGTTCGTCGAGGACGAGAAGGCCCGGTATATCTGTCCCGAATGCGGCAACAGGGTTTTCAGGGGCGCGACAAGGTGCAACCGGTGTAAGGCGTCATTGGATTTGGATTAATCATTTTTGTCAGGAAATCGATGAAGTCGATTATTCTTTCTTTCGTGGATTCATCTCGCTCAGAATCTCCTGCGCCTTGACGGTCAGGAGAGACTCGTCCACGGGATCCTCTGGGGGCTCTTTAAGGAGGCGATCCAGCAGCAGGTGGCGAAGCATCTGTGAAAAGCGGTCGATCTCTGACATTATGGTGAGCCGTTCCGAAGGAGCAAAGTCCTCTTCTATCGCTACTTCCCGAATGACGCGCATGGCGTCGGCGAAACGAACATCTTGGGGACAGTTGAAGGAACAGTTGTAGCACATGGCGCACATCCAGATGAGGTTGGAAGACAAAACCTCCTTTTTCATTCCCCAAAGAATCATGCGGATCAGCTTGCTCGGGGCGTATTCAGGATCAATTTCGCTGACGGGGCAGCTCGCGGTGCATGTGCCGCAACTGTAACAATGGACAAGGCCTTCCGCCCCCGGACGATTTGTGAGATCAAATTTGAAGCGGGGATCAAGGGTCTCCAAAGACACGACTTTTTCGCTTTCTTTCACTGGGAAGCCTCCTAATTTCACTGAAATGCCATGCTATCCATGATTGATTGGTGTGTATCACACATGCGTTTTTTCTTCAATCAAATCGCCGCACTCAGGCGCCGTGTCTGGGATCGCCGGCACGCGATGACCCCTTTTCCCCTGCCCTTTTCGCCCCTCTCCGCTAACTGCTTGACAAATTTAAGAAACCCATGATAAAAAAACATAGTTTTAGGCAAGACGGGAGGACTCAGAAATGGGTTTTGAAGGAAACATCAAGAAAGGGGCTGAATCGAGCATTCAAGCTTTAAGGGACGGAACGAATGTGGTTTTCTCAGAGGTAAGCAAACTCCTTAAAATTTCTGAGAAAAAGATTGATATCAACAGTTACAAGAAGAAGATAGAGAAAAATTACACCACCCTCGGAGAACTTATCCACAGGTACCTCACGGATGGCGTCACGAACCCCCTTGATCAGGCGGAGGTCCGGGAAGTTCTCCAAAACATTTACCGTTACAAGGAAAAGATCCAGACTCTCACAAGCGAGATTGAAATTATCAGGAGCATGAAACCTGTCGAACAGGAAAACCATGAAAATCTGAACGGAGAGAGAACAGAGAACGCGGACGACAAAGAAGAGGGTGAAACAGCTTCAACAAAACAGGTAGAAGGCGAGGAACCACAGGAGGAAAAAGAGGAAGAGGCAAAACCCGGCGAATAAAATCTTAAAGGTTCACCGACGTGCGAGGGGTGTTTCTCCGCGCGTCACGGACAATGAGAATGGACGAACTGGCAAAAAAAGAACGGCGGGTCGGTGAGATTTTTCTGGATCTCGGCCTCATCACGGCGGCGCAGCTCAAACGCGCGATTGATCTTCAAAAGAAAGAGGCGTGTTTTCTTGGTGAAGCCCTCATCAGAATCGGCGCCATTTCGAAAGAAAAACTGTACTGGGTCCTGGCGGATCAGTACAATGTCCCTTATATCAGCAACCTGAGCAGCGAATTTATTGAACCCGAGGTGGTCAAATCCATCCCCGAAGAAATCGCCCGGGGGTATTCCATCTTGCCTGTTTACAGCACGGATGACGAGCTGTCCGTGGTCATTCACAACCCCACCAACACGGAAGTTCTCGATACCATCAAGAAAATGACAGGCAAACGTCTTAAAATTGCCATCAGTGATCGGGAAAGTATAAACAACACCCTGGATGAGTTTTACGGAATCTCCCGGGTGAGACCAATTCCGGACCAGGGGCTTGAAATCTGGTCGGATTACTTCGAGAAATCACAGTTAGCGCATTGCGTCAGGGATGTTTCGGGAAAGGAATTTCTGAATTTTATTCTTCTCTCCGCGGAGCTCGAGGGGACCCCTTCTATCCATCTGGGAATTGAAAACAATGAATATCTCGTCAAGTTCCGAATTGGAAACAAGCTTCTCCCAAAATTCAGGGGATCTCCCGAATGGCACACCATCATACTGAATCAGTTGAAAATCCTTTCCAATTTTCAACCTGACCAGGACAAACTCATCACCAAAGGCAGGTTTGAATACGAGGTCAAGGAAGAGAAAATCACTTATCGTATCACGCTCGTGAGGGGGTTCACGGGGGAAAAGGTTATCCTCCATCCCTTCAGGGGATTTGGAGAGTTCCTTACGTTGGGCGACCTGGGCATGACAGACGGACAGATTAATCTGGTCAGGAACCGCACGCAGATTCTTCCTGGACTGGTGCTTCTGGCGACCCCTACCCTGGATGTCATTCCAAGGACGATGTCCTGTCTCCTAACCGACATGAACCTGAAAAATGAAAATGTAATTACGTTCGAGCGTGAGATTTTCTTCAAGAATGAACACTTTCTGCAGATTGAAACGAAGGATTTCACGGACGAAAAGCTGTTTAACACCCTTTACGAAACAGCCTCCCTCGACGTTGACCTCCTGGTTATCGACGACATTAAATCTCCTAAGATCCTGGAAGAAGTCCTGAATATGGCCTTCAAAATCCCAAAAATCTACGGGGCGATGGTTCAGGAATCGATGCTCCGGACCATTGAAACGCTCTTCAAGGTAGGGGAAGACCCAACCTTCGCCTTTCTGAATACAAACCTCGTCATTTTCCAGCAACCCGTTCCTGTGCTGTGTCCCTTCTGCAAGCAGGAAACAAGCCTGGAAGGCTCCGGCCTCCAGATCGAAGAAATCCCTGAAGATACCCCTTTTTACAAGCCGGTTGGGTGTGCCCGTTGCAACCAGACAGGCTATCAGCAGACCGCTTCCTTTTTTGAAATCCTTCCCATCACCCATGAGGTAAGAGAATTCGCGTTCATGGATTTGCCCAAGGGAAAAAAGGCTCAAAAGATTTACGAGTTGATAAATCCTAAAATCAGGGAGTTCATCATAGACGCGCTCAGAGATGGCACGATTTTCTGGGGTGATGTCAAAAGAATACTGGGAAATTACGAAGACAACGACAAGGCGCTTTGAGCCATCCCTCCTGTGTTTACCCCTGACCGTTTAACCGTTCTGGCATACCAGTTGAATGGCGCGAAACGCCATGGAAAAAACCGTGAAGACCCAAAGTCCTGAGCGTTTTTACGTGGACGCGACCGTACTCAGACTTGGGAAATGGCTGCGGCTTCTTGGCGTGGACGCGCCCCGCTTTTCCGGCAAATCTGAAATTTCACCGAAGGCGCGCCTGCTCACCCGGAAACGTCCCCGACCCGGCACTCCGGATCAGGTTGTTTTCGTCCCGTTCGATCGCCTGGAAGAACAACTGGCCTGGTTTGCCGACAGTTTCCCCGACGCGATGAAAAGGAAACGGTTCGGCTCGCGCTGCTCCCATTGCAACCATCTCCTTGTCAGCGTTTCAAGAGAAGAGGTGCAGGATGTGGTACCGGACTACGTGGCCCAAACCATCGACCGATTCAAGGCGTGCCCACGATGCGGAAAAATTTACTGGAAGGGAAGCCACATAGACAGGATGAACACGTTTCTTGACAAAGTTTTTTCTTCGGGAGGAAACAGTGGTTCGCATCACGGGGGGTAAATTCAAGGGGAAACCCTTGAAAATCCCACGGGATCCGGATGTTCGCCCTACCCGTTCGATGGTTAGAGAGGCCATCTTTGATATTCTCGGCCCCCATGTCATGGCGGCGACAGTTCTCGATCTTTTTTCAGGAAGTGGCCTCCTGGGTATCGAAGCCATCAGCCGAGGGGCCAAAAGCATCTATTTCGTGGAGCAAAACAGATATACTTGCAAAGTGTTGAAACATAACCTTCGATCTCTCGGGGAATGCCCGGGAAGCCGGGTCTTTTGCGTCCCGGTAACCCGCGCTCTCAAGCGATTTCAACAGTCCGGCTCCCTTTTCGATATCATCCTGATGGACCCCCCTTACGACATGGATGTGGCACCGGTCTTGAACAAGATCGCCACAACTGGTATCGTCAAACCTGAAGGAAAAATCGTCTTGGAAAGAAGCAAACACGTCCTGGATATAATCCCGGAATCACTCTCCATCATCAAAAGGAAAACCTACGGCTACACGCAACTCATCATTCTGCGACTCGCCGCGAAACGCGGGAAAGGGGGGACAACCTGATGATTAAGGCCATCTACCCAGGGTCCTTTGACCCCATCACCTTCGGGCACATTGACATCATCAAGAGAGGGCTCGAGGTTTTTGACCGGATTATCGTCGCGGTAGCCATCAACATCGAGAAGAGAGGGCTTTTCAGCATTGAAGAAAGGAAGAGCCTCATTCGTGATGCCCTCAAAGAATATTCCCGCGTCACCGTGGACAGCTTTGAGGGCCTCCTCGTCAATTATGTCGAGAAGGTCCAGGGAAACGTGATTATTCGGGGATTGCGCGCCACATCTGACTTTGAATATGAGTTTCACATGGCCTCGATCAATCGTCACCTGAACGATCGATTCGACACGTTTTTCATGATGACCGCGAAAGACTATTTCTTCGTCAGCGCCCGAACCATCAAGGAAGTAGCCATGCTTGGCGGAAGCGTGGAAGGACTCGTTCCCGTAAATGTTGAAAGGGCCCTTAAAAGCAAATTCCAGACCCTAATGAACCAGGGCGGTGATATAAACAAACTTGACACCGTCCTTTAGGTATTCCGGTATCGCTTTTTTCAGAGCAAGGTACGTCGCCCGGTGTGGGTGCCCGATACCAATGGCTGTTCCCCTCTTTTTCGCGATGGCAATGAGACGGTCCAGCTGTTCACGAATCCTTTTCACGTCCCTCACGTTGTCAAGGAAGACATCCCGTTTCGCCGTCGGAACCCCCGCCTGCCTGGCTATCTTATAGCCCACAGACGCCGCAATGGTTCGGCTGTCCAGAAAAATCTTCCCCTTTTCCTTCAGGACCTCCATAACTGTCTTCATCCCTTCCGCGTCACAGGTAAATCGGGATCCCATGTGATTATTGATTCCACACACCTGGGGAATCAGTTCGAGGTCGGCAAGAAGCTGCTTCCTGATTTCGTCGGGGCGCATTTTGACATAAAGCGCGCCGGGGCCTGGATCCTTCCCCTTCCCGGGATACCCCTCAGGTTCCATGGGCAGGTGCATCAGAATCACGTGTTTTTTGAGCAGGGCCTCACGCGCGATTTCTTTTGAATAGGGGGCTAACGGGAAGATAGACAGGGTAATTGGGACGGGAAGGTTCAGCAACTCCCGCGCGATTGGAAGATCGTTCCCGATATCGTCGATGACTATCGCCACGCGAACACCCTTCCCTTTTTTTGATGGCTTGATAGTCGCAGCGGCGGGCGGAACGGGCGCCTGAACCGGGACTTTTGCCTTTGGCTTTATTTCCGCGTAAGGAGCGGTAACGGGGCGCTTAATAAAGACGAACCGGTGTGTTACCCGGCCTCCACACGAAATGAGAATTCCTCCATGTCGTCCTTTTCTGACCCTCACGTTCCCGTAACGATGCGCCAGCTTTTCGGAGAGCAGGCCATAGACTTCCTGTTGCGCACGGGCACCCCCCCTCACCGAAAGAATCGTCACACCATTATGGTTACGCCACGCCACGGAACGGCGCGTAAACCCCTCCTGAAAAAGCAGCCCCAACACATAGGTGGTCATATCCCTGTGATGATGGAGGCAGGAACGCCGAATGGCTTCCCTTCTAACTTGAGTGTAACGATAAATTCCGTATGATACAGCCGCCGCGGCGATAATCGCTACGATCAAGAAAATCGCCGTGGTCTTATTTCTCGCGGGCTTGCGGGGCTTGCGCCGCGCCGGCTTTCGCGTTGACTTTTTCCTGGTGGACGCCGAGCGTTTTTTGGTGGTCGTCTTCTTCGCCGGGGCGCGGGTCTTTCGTCGGGTAGGCAAAAGGTGATGCCTCTATCTAATCGCTCTGTCCCGAATAATCAAGAATCATCGCGCCCTTCAAAATCTGAATGGCCCTCATAATCAGCGGGTCTTTGGGAATCAGCTTCTTGCCGCCGGATTCGCTTTTGGATGCTTGCGGTTTTCCGTTTTCCACGTTCTGCAGGTGGTGGGCCAAATCCTTTTCGGTTATGAAGGTCGGGGTTTTTATCTTCTTTTTCTGCGCCTCCAGCTCCGCCTTCAAGATGGCCGGCTCGACGATGATATCCGGGGTAATCCCCTCCGCCTGAATCGAGCGGCCACTGGGAGTATAATACAACGCGGTCGTCAATCGCAGGCCCGATCCGTCACTCAAGGGGATGATGGTCTGGACAGAGCCCTTCCCGAACGTTGGCATCCCCATGATCACCCCGCGGTGATGGTCCTGGATGGCCCCCGCGACAATTTCCGACGCGCTGGCGCTCCCGGCATTCGTCAGCACGATCAGGGGTCTCTTCACGATCGTGGTGGACGCCTTGGCGTGAAAGACAATGTTATCGTTCTCGTCTCGCCCTTTGATGGAAACAATCACCCCTTTACTGATGAAACGATCCGCTATCTTCACGGCCTGATTCAGCAATCCGCCGGGGTCGTTTCTCAGGTCGAGGATGAAGCCCCTGATCTGGTCCTGGCTCTCATCCCGCAGCTTTTCAACGGCCTTCACGAAATCGCTGTCGGTCCGCTCCTGGAACTGGGTTATCCGCACGTAGGCGTAATGTTTTTCGTACAGCTTTGATTTGACGCTTTGTATCTTGATCACTGCCCTCACGATGGTCACTTTCTTAGGGCGCGTGAATCCCTTTCGCATAATGGTGATGGTTACCTTGGTCCCTGGCTTGCCGCGTAATTTTCGGACGGTCTGCATGAGGGTCATATTCTTCGTCGGCTTCCCCTCTATGGCGATAATCTGATCGCCCGCCTTGATTCCCGCCTTGGAAGCGGGCGTGTCAGCAATCGGAGCGATAACGGTCAACACACCATCACGCATGGTAATTTCAATCCCCAATCCCCCGAAACTTCCCTTGGTCTCGACCTGCATTTCTTTGTACATCTTCGGGGTCATGAAGGAGGAGTGGGGATCCAGCGAGGTCAGCATTCCTTCAATCGCACTGTAAATCAGCTTCTTCGTTTTAACCGGTTTGACGTAATCTTTCTGGATAATGTGAAGAACGTCCGTAAAAACCTTCAGGCTTTCATAGGGTTCCTCGCTGGTTGCCGCCCTGATTCCATATAAACCGCCACCAAGAAGAAACGCGACGAGCGCGACGAGAATCAGAAGAAGGGTCAGCTTCCTGAAACCACCATGTTTTGTCATCTTCATGAACGTATCTCTCCTCTTAAAGAATGGGTTCGTCTGAGGTCGCTTTTAACATAACCCGTTGAAAAGTGCAATATAAATGGCGTTATTTCGCGTGTGATTTATCCATGCGCTTTCTCCAGGGCGCCGAGGCGTTTTCCTTGACATTTATTCGTTTATCCTGAAAAATACCGCCAAAAAGGATTCACCATGCCAGAAAAAATCCGGTTTATAGAGCTGTCAAAACTCAGCCCAAGCGAATATGACGCCCTTCTCGCGCGGCCAGAGGCAAACCTGACCCCTTTTTTCGATAAGGTGCGCCCGATCATCGAGGCAGTCCGCGCCAGGGGAGACGAGGCTCTGGTCGAATTCGCGAAACGATTTGACGGTGCGGCCCTGGCACCGGAGACCATCAAATGCTCAAAGAAGGAATTTCTAAACGCTGAATCCGCCCTCGCGCCGGAAGTCAAAAAAGCCATCCAGTACGCCGCCAGAAACATTCGGCGTTTTCACGAATCCCAGATGCCGGAAAAGATGACCATGAAGGAAATACACCCCGGTGTTTTTGCAGGGGAAAAAACCACGCCCATCCCTTCCGTGGCCTGTTATGTTCCCCGGGGCAAGGGATCCTTCCCCAGTGTCGCCCTGATGACTACCCTGCCTGCCGTTGTCGCGGGGGTCACGAAAATCGCCCTCATTACCCCACCGGGGCCCGACGGCGCCGTCGACGCGGGGACTCTGTACGCGGCAAAGATCGCCGGAGTCACAGATGTTTTCAAATGTGGTGGCGGACAAGGTATCGCGGCGGTCGCCTACGGCACGCAAACCGTGCCAAAGGCCTCCAAGGTGGTCGGCCCCGGCAGCCCCTGGGTCGTGGCCGCCAAGCGCCTTCTCGCGGACATCATCGACACGGGCCTCCCGGCGGGCCCCAGTGAATCCATCGTCCTGGCCGATGAAACCGCCAACCCCCGGATCGCTGCGCTGGATCTTATTGTGGAATCGGAACACGGCCCCGATTCCTCCTCCTACCTCGTAACAAACAGCCCCCGGGTGGCAAAGAGGGTCAGACAAGCCATACCTGAGTTTTGGGAAGGCCTCACCGAAACCCGGAGACGCTTCTCTTCCATCGTCCTGACGGGACCTCACGGGGGTATCGTCCTAACCGAGAGCATGAAAGATGCCATCACGTTCGTCAATGATTTCGCCCCGGAACATCTGGAAATCCTCGGGGAAGACCCTTCCGGCTACTTGCCACATATTCAGAACGCCGGCGAAATTCTCCTGGGGGCCTATACTCCCTTTACCCTCGCGAATTACCTGATCGGACCCAACGCCGTCCTCCCCACGGGCGGATGGGCCAAAACTTTCTCCCCTCTGTCCGTGCATGACTTCCTCAAGCGCAGCTCCATCGCCCGGGTGACATCTTCCGCCTATCCAGAGTTGGCAAAACAGGCGCGCCTCCTTGCCATTTATGAGGGATTCGACGGCCACGCGCAGGCGGTTTCTTCCCACCGCCCTGCGCTACTGAAGATAGAAACAACGTGACCACGCCTCCCATCATCGACACACATGCCCATCTCTGCGGCGAAGAATTTCGTGATGATCTCCCCGATGTCCTGAAAAGGGCCTGGGAGAAGGGTATCGCCCGAGTCATTGCCGTGGGCGAAACCTTCAGTGACGCGGAAAAGAACCTGAAACTTTTCCACCATTACCCCATGATTCTGCCGTCTGCGGGACTTTATCCCACCATCCTGGACATCGCACAGGCACGAAAAGTTCATGACTTTATCATCACACACCAGGACAAACTCGTGGCGATCGGAGAAGTTGGGCTCGATTATTGGAAGGTTCAAGCCGAGGAAGAAAGGGAGGTTCAAAGAGAGATTTTCAAAAGCTTTATCCGTCTCTCAAAGAAGATCGGCCTCCCCCTCAACATTCACTCCCGATCGGCGGGGCGTCACGCGATCGACCTGCTGCTATCGGAGAACGCTGAAAAGGTTCAGCTTCACGCCTTCGATGGCAAAGCCTCTGTGGCGCTCAAGGGGGTGGAAGCGGGTTTCTTCTTCTCCATCCCACCTTCGGTTGCCCGTTCCCGCCAGAAGCAGAAGCTGGTCAGGACCCTTCCTTTAACCGCGCTGTTAGCCGAGACGGACAGCCCCGTGTTGGGCCCCGATCCCGGCGCCCGCAATGAACCGAAAAACATTCTTCGGGCCATTGAAGCCATCGCGGAGATCAAGCAGATCGCCGTCGAAAAGGTGAAAGAAGCGCTTTTTGAAAACACCTTGAGGCTTTACGGAAACCTCCTTCCCCGCGAACCTGCCTGATACAAAACTCCTCACTATTTCGGAAACAAAAAAGGTGAGGAATTTTCCTCACCTTCAGTCCGAATCTACTCTTTAGAAAAGGGGTCAGATTTCCATCACCTCTTTTTCCTTCTCTTCAACCAGCCGATCAATTTCCTTGACAAACTCGTCGGTCATTTTCTGGATCTCTTCCTGGTTCTTTTTCAACTCGTCCTGAGAGATTTCCTTCTCTTTCTCCTTCTTCTTCACGAAGTCATTGGCGTCTCTCCGGATATTCCGAATCGCGATCTTGGCGTTTTCCCCGATCCTTTTGACAACCTTTGCCAGTTCTTTTCGCCGTTCCTCGGTCAACTGAGGGATGGAGATTCGGATAACTTTCCCGTCATTCGTTGGCACGAGGCCCAGATCCGATTTCAAAATCGCCTTTTCGATGTCCGGCAGGATGCTCGCGTCCCACGGCTGAATGGTGATCAGTCGGCTTTCTGGAACCGCCAGGGTCGCCACCTGATTCAGCGGGGTCGAGGTGCCATAGTACTCCACCTTGATCCCGTCCAGGAGGGCGATGGAGGCACGCCCGGTCCGAACGCGGTTCAATTCACCTTTCAAGGCCTCAATGCTCTTCTGCATTCTTCCTCTGAATTCTTTTTCCCACTCCGGATTCATCGTCTCCTCCTCGGTTACTTGACCAGGGTTCCCAATGGGACCCCGCTTACCACCTGTTTCAGGTTACCCTCTTTGAAAAGGTCAAAAACGATAATCGGCAACCGATTGTCCATGCACATGGAAATCGCCGTCGCATCCATGACCTTCAGTCCCTTTTCCAACACATCAAGATAGGTCAACCTGTCGAATCGACGGGCGTCCTCGTGCGTCATCGGGTCTTTGTCATACACGCCATCCACCTTGGTGGCCTTGAGAATGACATCCGCCTGAATCTCCAGAGCGCGCAGGGAAGCCGCCGTATCAGTGGTAAAATAAGGGTTGCCGGTTCCCGCCGCGAAAATCACAATCCGCCCCTTTTCAAGGTGTCGGATGGCGCGTCGGCGGATATACGGCTCCGCTATCTCGTGCATCTCGATCGCGGACAACACCCGGGTAAAGACTCCCACACGCTCCAGGGCATCCTGCAGGGCAAGGGCGTTGATCATTGTGGCGAGCATACCCATGTAATCCGCCGTGGTTCGATCCATTCCCCTTTCCGTGGCCGGTCCGCCCCGGAAAATATTGCCCCCGCCGATGACAATGGCAATCTGAATCCCCAGGGTCTGAACTTCCTTGATCTCGGCGGCGAGACGCCTTAAAACCCCGTCGTCGATTCCCGTCTGGTGTGTACCGCACAGGCTCTCTCCGCCAAGTTTCAGCAGGATGCGATGATAGGGAAAGGTGTCCGCCATGGTCAGGGAAATCTCCTACTCGTCTTCCAGCCCTTCACAAAGCTGATACCGCACAAACCGTCTGATGGAAATGTTCTCTCCAAGCTTGGCAATGGTCTCCTGCAGAAGGTCCTGAATGGTTTTGTCCGGATCCTTGATAAATGGCTGCTCCAGAAGGCATATCTCTGACAGGTATTTGTCCAGTTTTCCAGAAACGATTTTTTCGATAATCTTTTCCGGCTTGCCGGCCTCTTTCGCCTGGGTTTCGTAAATCTTCTTTTCCCGCTCTTTAATCTCTTCCGGGACCTCTTCCCGCCTCACGTAGAGCGGCGCGCTCGCGGCGATATGCATGGCCACGTCCTTGACAAACTGTTTGAAATCATCCGTCTTCGCCACAAAATCCGTCTCGCAGTTGACTTCCACAAGAACCCCGATCTTTCCACCCGCGTGAATGTAAGACCCCACGAGACCCTCTGACACGATACGTCCTGCCTTCTTCGCCGCCTTTGCCAGGCCCTTGGTCCTCAAAATCTCTATCGCTTTATCAATGTCTCCACCGGCCTCCGTCAGGGCGCTCTTACAATCCATAATCCCCGCGCCGGTCCGATTTCTCAATTCCTTGACTTCACTCGCTCCAACCGCCATTTATGCTTCCTCCTTCTGCTCGTTCACGTCTTCAGCGGGTTCCGCCGACGCCTCGTCGGCAGGTTCTTCTGTTTCCTGTTTTTCCTGCTCGGCAACAGGGGCCTGTTCCGGCTCAGTCTCAGCCCCGGGAGTTTCTCCCATTTCCTCGGGTTCCGGTCCCATCCCCATCTCCAGAATCGATTTTTCGGGGGGTTCCGGCGTCTCTTCCGCTTCCTTGTCACTCGCCGCCTGCATCATCTCTTCCCGGATCTGTTTGCCTTCGAGCACCGCGTCCGCGATCTTCGAGCAAAAGAGCCGGATCGCGCGGATCGCGTCATCATTCCCCGGGATGGGATAATCCACCTCATCCGGGTCGCAGTTCGTGTCCAGAATCGCCACAACGGGTATCTTCAGCTTCCTTGCTTCAGCGACGGCGATATATTCTTTTTTGGTGTCAATGATAAAAACGGCCTGCGGAAGACCCTCCATGTTTTTAATGCCGCCCAGTGACCGTTCCAACTTGACCCGTATCTTTCTCAGCCGAAGTTTTTCTTTTTTCGGCAGACTCTCGAAGATAACGCTCGTCTCACCATCTTCCATTTCTTCCAGTTTCTTGAGGCGTTCGATACTCTTTTTTATGGTGTGAAAGTTCGTCAGGGTCCCCCCCAGCCAGCGGTGGTTGACGTAATGCATGCCGCACCGCAAGGCCTCTTCGCGGACAGAATCCTGCGCCTGTTTTTTCGTTCCGACAAAAAGGATACTCCCCCCCTGTGCCACCGTGTCTCTCACGAAATGATACGCCTTCTCAAAGAGAGGAACGGTTTTTTGGAGATCGCTGATGTAAATCCCGTTCTTTGCCGCGAAGATAAAGGGCTTGGTTTTGGGGTTCCAGCGACGGGTCTGATGCCCGAAATGGACACCCGTCTCCAACAATTGTTTCATGGTGATAACAGCCATACATGCCTCCTTCGGTTTTTCTTCCTTCCGGTACCGGGGCGCGCGCCGCGCCACCGAAGGAACACCGGAAGTGATTTCTACAAATCAGCGCCCTTGTTATCACAGACTTCCCCCTTTTGCAAGGGGGCGGGCGATTTTTCCCGCGCCCGTTCACGCATTCTCTATCTGCCAATGCCAGGAAACAAAAAGGACAAAACAGGGGAAACGCCTCGCGCTACGCGATCTGCCGCAAAAGAGCCTCTGTGATGGCGGAAAACGCCATGGACGCGGGGGCCTTTGGGTTCATCTCGCTGACTGGCATAAAGCGCCGCACCGATTCTTTCACAGCATCGTCCAGAGGCACCTCCCCCAGCTTCACGAGTTTGAGGTCCAGATACTCCGCCATCAACTGCTCCAGACGTTTGGCGCTAAATGACGTGCCCCGGCCAACCTGATTGAGCACAAGCATGGGGTGAAACCCCTTTAAAGCTTCTTCGGCCCTGCGGCGGGTTTGTTCATCGATCTCGGCTGCCTTTTTATAGATATCCCTGACTGTCTTGAAGTCATTCTTCGCCAGGATGGGGGAAATTGCCTCGTAAGAGACAAAGCTCGACAAGACTTTCCGGACAACCGCGAGCTTAATAAACCTGTAAAGATCCAGCGTCGCGGTAGGTTCCGGTGTCGTGACACAGATTTGATAGGTTCCCATCATAAAAAAATCGAGGGCGTTATAATTGGCGCCGGCCCCCACGTCTATCAGGACGATATCCGCGTTGATGCGGGTCAGATGCCGAAACAGACGCTGTTTTGTCGCAAAAGGCAGATTGGCCGTTTTCAAGGTCTCACCCGTGCCAACAATCACTTCCAGGTTTTTGAAGGGAGGAACCTCCAAAACAACCTCCTCCAGGGATTCCACCTTCCGCGTCAAGAAATCTGTCAGAGTAGCAGACGGGTTGAACTGTCCAAAGAGAATATGAGCATTGGCGCCCCCCACGTCCAAATCCACCAGGCAAACCTTCTTACCCCGCTTCGCCAACTGGCAGGCGATGTTGGTCATGACTACGCTTTTGCCTGTCCCCCCCTTTCCGGAGCCTACTGAAACGATTGTCGCCATGTCACCTCTTCTGACACACTCAATATGCTGTTCCCGCCACCCAAAAAGCTCACTCGCCCTCCGTCAGTTCCATGGACTCATCGGAATTTCTGAGAATCAGTCCCCTGATCTGCTCGCGCGAATAATCACCCGCCACATCCGCCTCGCCAATGAGGTCCGCGCGAATCCGGATGGTCAGGTTTGCGAGGCTCTCCGAAAGTTTCCTCGGGTCTTCACCGCTGATACTCTTGTCCCTGGCCGCGGCGTTCAGGGCCTCGAGGAAATTATAATATTCCTCCAGAACCGGTGGGGAAGACGCGATCGCCAGGCGATGCGTGATAAACTGAAAACGGACGATATCCTCGTGGGTCACATTTTTAGAGAGGACGATATCTTCAATCTGATTGATGAGGTCCTCGTAGGTCTTCCGCTTCAGCTCCAGGAACCTGATGTTCTGTTCCTTTTGAAGCTCCACGGCCGTCTGCTTATTCAGGAGAAGCGCCGTGATCAAAACGGTCGCCATCGTGCCCAGGAAAACCAGAACGATCTCCTGGGTGAACGGGAATCGGTCGGCCACGTGGTACGCGTAGCGTAAAAACGCGTATCCCCCGACGAACGTCAGAGCGGTCAAAGCCATCAACAGTAAGTTTCTGGTCGTTTTCATGTCTATCTTTTTATTCCCCCGCTTCACATCATGAATGGCCGAGCCCCATGCTTCTCGCCAAACTTACGGGTAGTATATCTTACCTTCGGCATCCTTTACAAGATACTTTACTTTTTTCATAATCTATCAATTCATACGTACATAAAGCCCCAACATCCGCGATAGCGAGAGGTTAGAAGTAGGAAAGCATTGAAAAACCTCGTTGATTCAAGTAGATAAGGATTATCACCAACAACCCTTAGCG
>WGDA01000116.1 GCA_015493505.1 Pseudomonadota bacterium
GGCTGATCAGGCCGGCGGATATCAGATGGGCAAGATGGTGTGAAAGCGTTGACTGTGGAATCTCCAGATAAGCCCGGATTTCTTTGACGGGAAGCCCTTCCGGCCCCGCCTTTACCAACAGGCGAAAGGCGGAGAGCCGTGATGGATTCCCAAGCTCAGCCAGGCATTTTGCTGCCTTATCAAGTTCCATGGTAACACTTATAGCAGGGGGCGGGATCTTTGTCAACGATTATTCTGGTATTATGGAAATATATTTGATCGATAAAAATTCTGCTATTTAAAAAAGACCTGGAGTTAGAAGGGTAGAAAAAGGTCAAGTTGGGCATTTTATGTTTTATTACACGGGCCAGTTTTTCACCCCTTACAGATTACGCATCACTTATCACCTTCTTTTTTTACTCTTTACACTTCCTTCTCCCCCTGATACCTTGAGCACGTCATGGGGCGCATACATCTTCTGGACGAGTCTGTTATCCATAAAATCGCGGCGGGCGAAGTGGTGCAACGCCCCGCCTCCGCCATGAAGGAGCTGGTGGAAAATGCCCTGGACGCGGAGGCGCATCGGATTATCCTTCGGATAGAGAAGATGGGAAAACGCCTTCTGGAGGTGGCCGACGACGGGATTGGTATGTCCCGTTCAGACGCCCTCCTTTGCATCGAGCGGCACGCCACGAGCAAGATTCAGAATGAGCGGGACATCTTCCAGGTTACGACCCTGGGGTTTCGAGGGGAGGCGCTCCCCAGCATCGCCGCCGTTTCGCGCATGATGATTCGTACCCGGCGCCGTGAGGATGAGGCGGGCACGGAGATTACCCTGGAGGGAGGGGCAATTCGCGATGTGAAGGCGTGCGGGATGGCGGCGGGAACCGTGGTCCGTGTCCGGGACATCTTTTTCAACACTCCGGCGCGCCGACGGTTCATGAAATCGGACAAAACGGAGGGGTTCCACCTGTTCCGAACCCTGTACGCCCTCAGCCTGATCAACCTGGGTGTCCAGTTTGAGGTCATTCAGGACAAGCGACGGGTTTTGAATCTTCCTCCCGTTTCTGAAATCGGGGAGCGAATGTCAAATCTTTGGGGGGATATTGACCAGCAACCCATGGCGTCGGTGAACGCGCACTATCAGGGTGCCCGCCTGTGGGGCCTGATTGCCAGGCCACCCTTTGCCCGGACGCGGGGGCGGGGGATCTTTTTCTTCCTGAATCGGCGGTGGATAACCGATCGCCGCATCCTCCGGGCCGTGTTCAGCGCCTATCATTCGGTCGCGCCCAAGGGGTTTGTTCCGGACGGGGTTCTATGCCTGGAAATGCCCCCAACTCTGGTGGACGTGAACGTGCATCCCTCGAAATTTGAAGTACGCCTTTCCCATGAGACCGAGGTGCTTGGCTGGATTCAGAACACCGTGGCGTCGTGCCTGTCCGTGGCACCCAACCCCGTGCGCAGGGCCCTGGACGTGAAGTCGGACGGCAAGTTTCAGAATGAACACAAGGAGGGGAATTTTGATCGAGAGGCATCTCTGAAAGTTGGTGGCGGGGATGACTTGTTCTCCGGCGCGCCTACCGTTGCCGCGTCACCCCCACCCGCCTACATGCCGGACCGTGAATTTTCAGCGCCACCAGCCGGCACGCCAAAGAGAGATTCCGTCATTCCGGACGTGTACCAGGTGCTGGGGGTCGTGGCCAATACCTATATCATTTGCGCCAGCGCGGAAGGGCTTTTCATCGTGGATAAGCATGCGGCCCATGAACGCCTGATATTCGAGCGCCTGAAGCGCGCGTACCGGGATCAGGTGCCCAGCCAGCGATGTCTCTTTCCGGTTATCCTGACCCTGGACCGGGGAGAGATTGACCTCCTTGAAACCGTGGCCCCTTACCTCAAACGGATGGGGATCGTTCTGGAGCCCTTTGGCGAGGGGACGGTGAGGGTGGTGTCCCTGCCGCGGTGGGTCAGACAGGAAGAGGTTGAAAAGCTGATTCGGGAGCTGCTGCGCGAGTTTTCAGAAACCCCCACGTTGGAGGGCCTGTCGGAAAGGGCGGATAAATTTCTGGCTACCATCGCCTGCCACAGCGCGAGCCGGGGGCAGGACAGGGTGTCCGTTCCGGAGGCCTACAGCCTTCTGGATCAGGTTCGTGCGGAGGCGGTGCCCCTGAGCTGCCCGCATGGCCGCACGTTTGTTCATTTCATAACTTTGAAGGAGTTGGAGAGATTATTCGAGCGGTGACGTGTCTAACTTCCCGCCACGGATAGCGCGCCAATGAGCAGGTAGGGGGTTCCGATGGTGCCAAACCATCGCAATTCCCGGCTGACTTCCTCCACGCGGTTCAGCACCTCAAAGAGGTTTCCCGAGACTGCCACACCTCTGACGGGAAAGGCCAGCGCGCCATTTTCAATCCACTGCCCGGACGCCCCCAGGGAAAATTCACCCGTAATGGGGTTGGCCGTGTGTACCCCCATCAGCTCCTGGACGAGAAACCCCTTCGAGATTCCCGCCACCATATCATCGAACGAAGAATCCCCCGGCACCACATACAGATTGGTGGTGCCACAGGTGGGCGGTGCGGAGACCCCGGCGCGCACGCTGTTTGCGGTGCTGGGCTGGCCGGCCTTCCGGCCGTAGTAGTGGTCATAAAGAAATCCCGCCACAATGCCTTGCTCAATGAGAGGGGTTTTTCTTCCCGGTTCCCCCTCACCATCGAAGGGGGCGGCCGCCAGGCCCTCTTCGAAGAGGAGGCCGTCATACAGGCTCAGGTGCCTGGAAAAGGCCGCCTGGCCCACCTTATCCGTGAGCGCGGATTTTCTCTTGTACACGTTCTCGCCCGTGAAGGAAGAGGAAAGCAGTCCGATAATTTCCGCCACGACTTCCTGGTCAAGGATGGCCGGGTAGGTCCCGCTGGGCACGGCCCTGCCTCCCAAGCGATTCACGGCCTTTGCCGCGGCGCGCCGCCCGATTTCTTCAGGGGAAATGTCGGCGAGGAAGTGGCTGCTGACGGACTCCCAACCGTATTCCGCGCCTCCCGCGTCTTCCGCCGTCAGCATGATATTTGCTGAGGCGACAGTCGCCTGGAAGGCACGGTCCAGCCCCAGCGAGTTGAACAGTCTGACAGAGGCTTCCCGGATGATGAATTGCGCGTTTCGTACCTGTTTAATCCGCGCGTCGTAGTCCCTGGCCGCACGTTCCACGGTGATGACCAGGTCCCTTTTTTCTTCCGCTGTCAGGGTGAGAAGGGCGGGATCGTGAAGCGCCAGACTCGGGTAGGGGACGGAAGGATCCAGGAACCCATACGCCGGGTCTTCGATGGAGACCTTCAGCGCCTCTATCGCTTTCTGGACCATTGCACGGATGCTGTCCGTGTCGAGACGGGTGGTGAAACCAAACCCCATTTTCCGGTCACTGTGAATCCTGATTGAGACGCCTTCCGTCAGGGCCGTTTCGTACCCGTCTATCATTTCGCCCTTTGACTCGATGACTTCACTGGCCTTTTTTACGTGGAAGATTTCGTAGGGATCAGATGTGTGGGCCTCAATGATTTCCCTGATTTCTTCCAGGACCTCTTGTTCTTCTGTTTCCTTCACAGGCGCCTCCTTGCTTTCAAGCGGATTCTGTGGTGAATAATATACGAAGGGGGAAACTTGTCAATGGAGATGAACAGGGCTGAAAGAATCAGGTGCCGGGGGCATGCCCTTGCTGGATGGGTGGTTCTGCTTCTTGTGATGGCCTGCCCCGCGCTAACCCGGGCCGCGAACGTGAATCGAGATCCCTTATTCCGGGATGTCGTCAAACGAATTCTTGAGGGACCGGGGGTTTTCAACCACGGCAGCCGGCGGATTTCCCCTCCGGGGTTCGCCATTACCACGGACCTGTGCCCCTCCACGAAACCGTGGAACCGGGGCCTGTATGAAGCCCTGGTCGCCTTGGGGCGAAAACTGGGAAAGCCTCTCCCTGTAGGAATCGCCATCAGCGGGCGGTGGATGGAAAGGTATCCGAAGGCGCTTGCCCAGCTTGTCCGGTGGAACAAGGAGGGGAAACTGGCCATCACCTGGATCAACCACTCCGATACCCATCCGGTGAGAGGAAACTTTCTGGTCAACCCGAAGGTGGATTTCACGAAAGAGGTCGAGGTTCAGGCGAACCGGATGCGGGCAGCGAAGATTTTTAATTCTCCCTTCTTTCGCTTTCCGGGTCTCATTTTCAACTTTTCCCGGATGCGTCAGCTTTCTGGCATGGGATATGTCGCTGTAGGGGCGGACGCCTGGCTTGCCAAGGGAGAGCGGGTGCGAAACGGATCCATCATTCTGGTTCATGGGAATGGAAACGAGAAATTCGGTGTCAGACTTCTCAAGGCTTTCCTGCGGCTGAAGGAGAAGGAGATCCTGACCGGAAAATGGCGCGTCCTTTCTCTGGAGAAGCTCCTAACAGAAAGCGCGCGGGTGGATCCGGGACTTCAGTTCATCTCCTGGGTCCAGCCGAAATCAAGGTGAAATTCCCGCAGGAAGCCCTTCGCGGTTTCATACTCTTCTCTCCTTAGCCGCCGGGACAGATCGGGAAATTCTGACGCCCGGTAGGCGGGGAAGTATTGGCTCATCAGGCTGACATAGGTGCGGGGAGAAATCTCTTCCGCGATGAACCTGAGGATTTCCCGGGTTTCGGAGACACGCCCCGGGAGAACCAGGTGCCGGATCAGGAGCCCCCGACGGGCAATCCCCTCTTCATCAAGTTTCAGGTCGCCTACCTGCCGGTGCATTTCCAGGAGGGCCAAACGGGTCACGGTAAAATAGTCGGATGCGCGGGCGTAGCGCTTCCCCGTTTCACGTGTGGCAAACTTGATGTCCGGCATGTAGATATCTACGATTCCTTCCAAGAGCTTCAGCGTTTCCACCCGCTCATATCCGGATGTGTTGTAAACAATGGGGATCGTCAGGCCTTTCCGACGGGCGAGAACGATAGCATGGGCAATCTGGGCCGTGTAGTGGGTCGGAGTTACGAGGTTGATGTTGTGCGCGCCGCGTGCCTGAAGGGGAAGCATCATCTCCGATAGTGTCTTCACCGTGACGGGGGCGCCGTGCCCCAGATGGCTGATGGGGTAGTTCTGGCAGAAGACGCACCGAAGATTGCAGTGGGTAAAAAAGATGGTTCCGGAACCGCGTGTCCCGGAGATGGGGGGCTCTTCGCCGAAATGCAGTGTGTGGCTGGAAACTTCAGGGAGCTTGCCGGCCTCGCAGATGCCCGTTTCTCCCTGGAAACGGCGCGCCCGGCAGCGGCGCGGGCAGAGTTCACAGATCCTGGTAAGGCGGTACAGGCGCTTGAGTCTGCCGGCTTGGATTTCCGTGGCATGTGGCGGCTGGATGGTCATGGTTCTCACGGTGGACGATACTATACGCTTTCAGATTCTTTCCCGTCAAGAATGGGAGGTAAAACCCCCGGCCGGTGATTGCCCGGCCGGGGGGAAGGAGGAACATTGAAACCTTCAGGTCAGCCTTGCGGGGGCTGGTTCATGGGGCCCCGAGGCCGTTTTTTTGTCCTTTTTTGAAATCCGTGCCGTTCCAGCATCCAGCGCCGGATCAGCTCCCTTCTGAAATTTTTTTGAAAGATGAGGAGTTTCGCCAGTTGGGTTTGCGACAGGTAGGGCTTGAGTTTCTGATACTCTTCCTTTGGAAGCTGGCTGATTTGTTCATTCAGGCTGAAGAGCTGTTGAGCCAGGGCGTTCAGTTTCTTGTCATTGACCTTCCCGTTTTTGGTGAGGGTTTCAATCTTTTCGAGTATGACGCGCTGTTTCTCACGCAGCCCGAGCCGTTTTTTGTCGATTTCGCGCACGATGGGAAACACCTTCAGCGCGGTCTGGCTGTCCAGATTCAGGGCGTCCATCATCTTCCACATCTTGATAGTTTCGATCTTTTCCAGAATGCGACGGCGGTTGGGGCGGGGTCTTGCCCAGGTGGCGGTGGTGCTGAAGAGAAAAAAGACGGCAAAAAGTCCGGCCAAAAGGGCGGTGTCTCGTTTTGCGTGTGTCTGTTTCATCATCTTTCACTCCTTTGTTTTTATAACGTTAGACTCCGCTCGCGGGAAAAGGTTTATCAAGAAAATGGGTGAGCCCCCGGTTGTTTCGGAAATTTTCTCTTGACGTTTGGCACGTTTTGTTTTATACAGCAATCAGGTGCCGAGTTAGCTCAGTCGGTAGAGCAGGGGACTGAAAATCCCCGTGTCCGTGGTTCGATTCCGCGACTCGGCACCATTTCTGTTTTAAAATTAGCTTAAAAAGGGAAAATCCCCCACGTGAGCCTGGAAGGGAATATTACCCCTATGTCTGGCAGGGGTGATTTAGAGAGAGGATTCCAGGAATTTTTCTTTGAGCTTCGACAGGGCCACGGCGCGGTGGCTAATCCGCATCTTTTCTTCAAAAGTGAGCTCGGCCATGGTTCGCCCAAGGGAGGGCAGGAAAAACAGGGGATCGAACCCGAACCCGTTTTCGCCTCTCGGCGAGAGGGCGATGATGCCCTCGCAGGTTCCCTCAGCCGTCAGGAGGCGTTTCGTCTGGCCATGGTAGAGCACGGCGACACACCGGAAACGGGCGGTTCGTTTCGATTCCGGGATTCCCGCCAGCGTGGCCAGGAGTTTTGCATTGTTTTCCGCGTCCGTGGCATTCTCCCCCGCGAACCGGGAGGAATGTATACCCGGACGCCCCTCAAGGGCATCCACCTCCAGGCCGGAATCGTCCGCGAGGATCCAGCCGGGCCAGTGCTCCGCCGCCGCGCGCGCCTTGATCAGGGCGTTTTCGAGGTAAGAGACCCCGTTCTCTTCAGGGGAGATATGGATGCCGGCGTCTTTCAGAGAGAGAGCCCTTTCGGCGAAAGCGCGAAAGGCGGCCGAGATTTCCCTTATTTTTCCAGCGTTGTTTGACGCGACGAGGAGATCAGGAATTCTTGTCAAATTCCAGCACCTGCTTCTGAAGGGTTATCAGCTTCCGGATTCCCTTTTCAGCCAGCGAGATCATCTCATTGAGCCGTTGCCTGCTGAAGGGTGTTCCCTCTGCGGTTCCC
>WGDA01000117.1 GCA_015493505.1 Pseudomonadota bacterium
GATTGGCTTCCAACGCTTCCACGCCGTTGTCAGCCGGATTCGTTTCCATCTCCCTCTCCAGGAGAAGCTGCTCCACAAAGCGGCTCCGGATTCTCTTGTCATCTCCGGTAATGCCGTTTTGGTAAAAGATATGGGCCTGGCGGGCGCCATCAACCAGCCGGAAAAAATAATACTGAAACAGAGCCTCCCGTTTTTTCATCGCCGGCAGGCCGACGAGAGGGTGCAGGGACGTTGGCAGGAGAGGGTCGATTTTGGAACTTTTGGGCAGAATGCCCTCATTCACGTCCAGAATGAAAAGGCGCCTGAAATTCAACAGGCGTGACTCGAGCACACCCATCACCTGGACCCCCTTCAGGGGGTCTCCTTCAAACGGGAGATGGATCGGAGTGACCAGGGATTTCAGCGCTCGGCAGAGGATTTTGGGCGAGTTGAAGGTCCGGTCGGCTGATTGAGAGTGCGTCAGGTTGGGGAGGACCTGGTCCAGAAAGCTCCGCGCCATCTGCCGTTCGAGGGCGTAAGCGGGGTCAGCCGACAGGGCCTCCCGAAAGCCCAGGATGAGACGTTTCAGGACATTCCCCACCTGCCTCAGGGTCGTTGCCGTGACGAACGGGCGGAGGATATCGCCGTCCACCCGCCGGCAGTTTTCCACATCGTTTTCGGAAAAGTCACCCGCCGGCTTGAGGTCCTCAAACCGGACAAAGGTCAGGTTCCTGGAAACGATTATGTCCCGAAGCCGGTTCGCGGAGGCCTCGAAGAGGGTTTTCCCCACCCGGATGGCCTGGACGAAGGGGTGAGAAAGGAGCCTGAGGAGGGGGGCGTGGTGAAAACCCCGCCGTTCGTGACGGGTCAGGGAAAGATCGATGAATGTGTCGAGCAGGCGGGAGAACACGCTCTTCTCAAAGGGGAACCCGAGGGTCACGTTCATGGGGCGGTCAAAGGCGCTCAGGCCATACAGAAGCGGGAAGAGCGCCGAACTTTCGGGCAGGATGATCCCCGTATCGAGAGGGGAGGCGTCTTTGGCTTCCCCTGTCATGTCCTCCGCCATCTCGGCCATTACCTGGCTGATCTCCGCGTGGGTGTCGAAGGATTCGTGAAAGGTTATCTCTGGGGCTTCGGGGACGCTGCCTTCTCCGAGAATCACTTTCGGTTTGACTCCCCAGAGGGCGCCACGCATCCAGTCCGCGTACAGGCGGTAAGGGTTAGCGACGGGATGGCGTTTTTTGAGGTCCGTATGAAAGAAAACGGATGTGTCATGTTCGCGAAACAGGTGGAGAAAGAAGGACTTCTGCGAGCCGGTCAGCAGGGCGAAGCCTGCCAGGACAAAAGGGCCGGACAGTTCTTCCTTCAACCCATTCAGCCGACGAAAGATATCCCCGTAAAAGGTGAGATTCCGCTCCCGCATCACCTGCCGGTAATCCCGATAAAGCACGTTCAGGTTGGCGAGGATCTCCCTCGCTTCCGGGATCACGGATTCCATGTACTGCAGCGGGGTAACCGACGCGATGAGGTGCTGGTCAAATTCGTCAAACAGATTTGACAGGTGCGCGCACCACGGGAACACGTGTTCCATGGACCCTCCCAGCCGCTGATAGAGAGTGGGATGAGCTCGCAAGATATCGTAGATCATGAAGTAGCGATCGATGTCCAACTGATAATGCGGAGGCGGGTCAGCATGGGCGTATACGGCCTCTTTCGCGAAGTCTTCCAGGGCGGCCGCCGTGACGCGCAGCAGGAGGGGAGACGCGAGACGCCGCTCAAAGAACCGAACCGCCCGGCGGTTGGGGAAGAGAACGGTCAGATGGCCCTCATCGCGCAAACGCTCTTCCGCATGGGACGCCACCGCGTCGATGAAGTCAACTGCCACGTCCACCGCGTAAAGCTCAGACATGAAACTGTTCCCCCGTTTCGAGGTAATAGAGGACACCATGGCAGGGTTCCATCACCCCGAGGGATTTCACAACCTGAAGGTAATAGGCCACCTGGGCCCTGTGCGCCTCTTCCCGTTTCCCCGTTTTGAACTCAACGACGGTATATGCCCCATCCTTCAGAACGAGCCGGTCGACCCTGACGATCTTCCCCTCCCGGGAGATGAACTCCTTTTCCGTCCACGCGGCGTCCACATCCGTGAAGAACTCATCGAGGTCCCGCAAGGTCATGGCAAGGAGCCTCTCCAGGAGGGAGTGCTCCTTCTTCCCGATGATCAGCCCCATTCGCCGAACCGCCCGTTTAAGGGCCCGCCGGGCCTCCGTTTCAGGGGTGGCATCGGCGGGAAGCACCCGCACCGTGGCGAGTGCCGCGTGCGCGATGTTCCCCAGCCGGCGTGCCCGGGCGTCCATCCACTGGTCGTCTCCGCTCTCCGTCGCGAGACGCAGGTGGGCCCGGACAGCGTCCGCGGCCGGTTGGGGCGCCTGCCGTCTGACGTCCTCGGTGCCGCCCTCACGTTCCGGCCTCTCTTCAGTTTTGGCGCCGTGCCGTTTAAGGGTTCCCATTGTGAACCCCTCTTCGTTCGGGCCGAGATATTCGTGAAATTCCGCGAGCCGGCGGAAGATGGTTCCCACGTTCATTCCCCGCCCGCCCGGCGGCACCATGAGAAAGAGCGCCTCGCGCGCCCGGGTAAGGGCCACGTACATCAGGTTGAAGCTCTCAACAAAGTGTTTCTTGTAGATTTCCCGTCTCCTAAGCTCAGCCCGTTCGTTGTAATCACAAAGTCTCCTGGACAGATAGGCGTACCGGTTTTCCGCCACTTCGAAAATTTCGTGGTAATCCTGCGGCTTCATGGGCCAGTTCAGAAAGGGCAAAATCACCACATCCGCCTCCAGCCCCTTCGCCTTGTGGATGGTCATGAGGCGCAGGACATCCGGCGTTTCAGGAAGCGTGAGGTGGGTCTCCTCGGTTGTTTCGTAAAAGATTTCAAGCAACTTTGCCAGGTCCGCCACGCCTTTCTGCTCCTGGATGAGGATCTGTTCGAGCAGGCGGTCGGTCAGGGGACGTGACCCCGGAAACGCGCGGGGGATTTCAAAGCGCGCCAGAATTTCACGGGTGAGCTCGTACGGGCTCAACTGAACCGCCCGTTTTCTCAGGGGGGAGAAAAACGCCGCGTCTATCTCCGGGAACCTTTCCCGCACATAAACGTCGAAAGGCGCCTTTTTATCATAGCCGGCAAGGATCTCCGTGACGGTTCCCGGCGGCAGGTGTCCAAAAAGGCCGTCCTGGATGACCGCGTGGAGGTACGGGTGCCGGCCGGGAAGCGCGAGGGAAGAGAGCAGGTTCAGGATCGATTTGACGGGCGAAAGGGCGAAGAGTTTGAGGGACTGCTCCGTCACGAAGGGGATGGTGTCCGGGTGTTCAAAAAGCCACCCGGCGAGGGTTTCAATCTCGTCGTTCTTTCTTGCCAGAATCAGGATTTCCCGGTCGGGATACAGCGCCCGCGCCCGCTCCAGGGCCTGAAAGAAGGCCTCGCGGACAGGCCGCTGCGGGTCCGGCAGGTCTTTTGTTCCCTGAAAAAAACGGGCTTCGATGTACCCGCCTTCCATTCCGGGTCGGGCATCCTGTTTGCTGTTTTCATAAACGCTCTGTAATTCGGTGAGGTACGCCGGGTCGTCGAGGAGGGTGGACAAGGCTGGTTCAAAGTCCGTGTGGCGAAAAAGGGCGTTGTAAAAATCGACCAGCTCCCTGCGGGAGCGCCAGTTTGTCTCCAGGGAGGTAGGTTTACATTCTTTCCCCCAGGTCTCCGGCATGACTTTGCAGGCTTCCTTCATGAGGGCGTAATCTCCTCCCCGCCAGCCGTAGATAGCCTGTTTGGTGTCCCCCACGTAGAAAAAGCTGCCGCCCTCGGACAGGCTGTTTTCGATCAGGGGAACCATCCCCTTCCACTGGCTCCGGGAGGTGTCCTGAAACTCATCGATGAGATGGTGAACGTAGCGTTCCCCCAGGCGGCAGAAGGCGGCGGGCACCCCGCCCCCCGGATACGCGCCCAGCAGTCCCTGGACCCTGTCCGGAAGCCTCGAGCCGTCGAACTGGTTGAGTTCGCGGTAGATGCGCGTTTCCTCTTCGCGCGTCAGCCGGAACACCTCGAGGACACGCTGAAATTTGTGAACCTCCAGGTCCGTGTAATACCGGGAAAGGCCTTCACGGATTCCCTCCAGCCGTTCCGACAGGGCCTCCAGATCCGGACAGAAGCGGTTCTTTTTCAGGAGTGAATTCAGGGGTCGTCCATCTCGCATCCATGGCGGAAACTCCTTTTCCTCGAGTTTTTCCAAGTGATCCTCCGGCTTGAACGAGCCTTTCTTGAAACAGTCGTGGGAATCCTGGATCTTCCAAAGCTCCCTGTAAAAGGCCGCTATCTCCGCCCGCAGCGCCTCCCACGCCGCCTTCTCGTCGAAGTGGGAACCGGAATCCGGCGGCAGGGTTTCAGGGTGGAAGCGCTGCCTTCTGATTTCGTGCAGGGCGTTCCGTATCATGCTCTCCGGGTTGAATCCCGCGGCCCTTTCGACGGTGAGCAGGTGGTCGAGAAAGCCTGAAAACAGGGTCTGCGCCTCATCCCTCTCCATGAGGCGGTCGAGCGCCAGGTTGTAGATTTCCTCTGTGTTGAAACGAAGTTCGTAGTCGGGGAGGCGCCCCGTTTCAACGGCGAACGCCCTGAGGATGTTGTTCATGAAGGCGTCGATGGTCATGACGTTGAAATCAGAAAAGTTTCTGATGATGTGAAACAGAATTTGCTTCGCCTGCTCGGGCGAGATCGTGAGGTCGGATGGTGGCTCGTTGATGAGGAGGGCCTTTTTCAGAAGGAGCAGAATCCGCTCTTTCATCTCCATGGCGGCCTTGTTGGTGAACGTGATGGCGAGAATAGCGGAGATGTCGTTGGGCCGGGCGTCACATCCCTCCGGGTTCCGGCACGCGTCGCGCGTGACGCCCTCTCCCCTTCCCGCAGGTGAGGTGAAAATCTCCTGAACAAGCCGGAGATAACGCATGGAAAGCTGATAGGTTTTTCCCGATCCGGCGGAGGCGTCGATTCGAATGATTCGCTGGGGGTCCATGGCTGATTTTTAACGCTTTCGACGGCGGAGGTCAACGAAAGAACCGTTCCGCGTTTTGACAAATCCGGGGATTAACTGTAAATAAGGGGATAACGAAAAATTACCCGGAAAAACGACATGCCAAAGGTTACTCCAAGCATAGAAGACTATATCGAGGCGATTTTCGAAATCACCCGCGACGGGAGAGGCGCGCGTGTCAAGGAGATCGCCGAAAAACTGGGGGTAACATATCCCAGCATCTCGGGCATCCTGAAAAAACTTGTGGGAATGGGCCTGGTGACACACGAGCGGTATGGCAATATCCTTCTCACGCCGGAAGGGGAAAGGCTCGGCAGGGACATCGCGGAACGGCATCAGATTCTCTTCGATTTCATGCACCGTGTCCTCAAGATCCCCAGTGAAACGGCGGAAGCGGATGCCTGCGGTATGGAGCATTCCATGAGCCCGGAGACACGGGACGCCTTTCTCAGCTTTATCCGCTTCGTGCAGACCTGCCCGAAGGGCGAGCCTTCCTGGTTGAAGAATTACTACTATTTCAGGGAACACGGGGAACGTTCCGAGGCTTGCGAGGAGCCCCACAAAAAAAAGCGGCACTGACCCGGTCACCCGAGCCTCAGAAGTCGCCCCCCCTGATAAATAATGAAACTTACAATCCAGGCCAGGACGGTTGTGTAGCTGGCGCTGAACAGCGTCCACTTCCAACTGTTGAGTTCCCGCCGGATAACGCCGATCGTGGCGATACAGGGAAGGTAGATCAGGGAAAACACCATGAAAACATAAGCCGTCAGGGGGGTCATGTTCTTCCGCAGGCTTTCCATCAGCTTTTCCCCCTCGTTCTTGGCATCCCCGACCTTATAGATGACCCCCATGGTTCCCACCACAATCTCCTTCGCCACGAGACCTGAGATGAGGGCGATCGTGTTCCTCCAGTCAAAGCCAAGGGGATGGAGAACGGGCGCGACAAACTTCCCCAGGCGGCCTGCGTAGCTCTTGGATGCCTTCTCCGCCGCGAGCCGGGCGCGCAGCCGCCCCATGGCTTCCTGGTAGCGGGTCATCTCCTGCCGATAGGCCTGGTAAATGGGAAGGGTGTTGGGATAATGGGACTGAATCCCCTCGAGGGTGTGTTTCAGCACCGAGGCGGCGGACGTCAGGGCGCACTGTTTTTTCAGAAGCTCCTGGCTCCTCCGGTGAAACGCCTCGTAGGCCTCATCATATTGCCGAAAGGGTGGATACGTGGTTAATTGACCGGCAGGCACGTGTGCCTCCCGCGCGATTTGCGCCAGGACCCGCTCGTGCCGGGCCGTTTCCTGGTGGAAAAGCCTGGCGTAATCCGCGGACAGCCTTGGGTGGGCGGGATAGCTGCTCAGGAACCAGATGAGCATGGATCCGGCGAGAATCACGGTGCCCGCCTTCTGGACATACATGGCGCCCCGGTCCCACATGTGTATCATCAATCCCTTGAAGGTGGGGAGGCGGTAAGGCGGCAGCTCCATGACAAAGGGGGCGGACTCTCCCGGGAAGAGGACCACCCGGAAGATTCGGGCCATCACAATGGCGAGGACGATGCCCAGCAGGTAGATGGAGAAGACCACGTTCCCCGCGTGCTTGGGAAAAAACGCCCCGGCGAACAGCACGTAGATGGGCAACCGCGCACTGCACGACATGAGGGTCAGCACCAAAATGGTGATCACCCGGTCTTTGTTGTTTTCCAGCACCCTGGTTGCCATGACGGCGGGAACGTTGCACCCGAAGCCGATGACCATGGGGATGAAGGACTTTCCGTGAAGCCCGAAGAAGTGCATGACCCGGTCGGAAATGAAGGCGGCGCGTGCCATGTAGCCCGTGTCTTCCAGGAGGGCGATAATCAGAAAGAGGATAAGGATGTTGGGCAGGAAAACCAGGACGCTGCCCACACCGCCGATAATCCCGTCCACCACCAGGGATTTCAGCCAGGGGATGGTAATCCAGTGGGAAAAGAGAGTGCCGAGAAAGTTGAAACCGTCCGAAATCCAGTTCATGGGGATGTTCCCCAGCGTGAACGTGAGCTGAAAAGACCCCCAGATAATCAGGAGGAAAAAGGGAATCCCCAGGATACGGCTGGTCAGGACCCGGTCGATCTGGTCAGTCAGGTTTATCCTGTCCTTCAGAAGCATCCGGACGGTTTCCTTGAAGGCCCCGCTCGCGAACCCGTACCGTTGATCCGCGATGAGGGTTTCCGGATCGTCCCCCAGAATCGAGGTGATTTTTTCAATCTCCGCGTCCACCCGCCGGAGGATGGCGTCGCTGTCGGTGGCATTCCTTTTGATTTTGCCAATAATCTCCTCGTCCTGTTCCAGGAGCTTCAGGGCGAGCCAGCGGGGGGGATATTTCTTTTGGAATTCGCCGGGCAGGTGAGTCCGCAGCGCCGCCTCCAGGTCTTTGACAGCGTTTTCTATCTCGCGCCTGTAGGTGGGACGACGGGGAGAGATCTGAATTTCACCGTTTAGAAATTTCTTGACCGTGTTCAGGAGGTCCTGTGTGCCGATTCCCCTGGAGGCGACCATGGGAACGGCCGGTATCCCCAAGAGCTTTTCGAGCTGGGGGACTTTTATCCTGAAGCCCTTCTTTTCCGCCTCATCCATCATGTTGAGAGCGAGGATCATGGGGACGCCCAGTTCCAGCAACTGCGTTGTCAGATAGAGGTTCCGCTCCAGGTTCGTAGCATCAACAATGTTAATCACCAGGTCCGGGCGTTCCCTCAGGATGAAATCCCGGGAAACGACCTCTTCAAGAGAATACGCGGTCAGGCTGTAAATCCCAGGCAGGTCGATGAGCGTGAAGGTGAAATCCTCGAACTCAACGGTGCCCTCTTTTTTCTCGACCGTAACACCCGGCCAGTTGCCCACGTGCTGCTTGGCGCCCGTCAGGGCGTTGAACAGGGTTGTCTTCCCGGAATTCGGGTTTCCGGCGATACAGAGGGTGTAATGCTTTTTTCCCATCATGTTTAAGAAGGAGTGACTTCGATTAATACGTTTCTCGCTTCTTCCTTCCGAATGCTTACGTGGCACCCCTTGACGAGGATCTCCATGGGGTCCCCAAGCGGGGCGGTTTTTTCAAATTCCACCGTCGCGCCTCCCACGAATCCCATGTCCATGAGACGGCGTCGAATAGCCCCTTTCGTACGCATTTTTCGTATGACGCCCTTCTCGCCGGGGAGCAGCTCGCTGAGGGGTTTCAGATTATCCGTTTCCATTCTCACTCACCATGATCCGGTAGGCGATGCCCCGGCCCAGTGCGAACCGGGCTTCTCCAACCTGAACCACCACCCTGCCCCGGCCGAAGGATGAAACCAGCTTGACGCGAACACCCGGGTAGATCGCCATATCCATGAGGCGGCGTTTCATTCCTTCCCCGCCGGCCAGGCGCGTTACGATGACGTCCTTCCCAAACGGGGCGAAGGGTAGGGGAATTTCCGGGCTGTCGCGCTTGATTTCAGCCATTTGTTAGGCACCTTTAACTTTATTTTCTTATAAATATAATTGACGCGTCATATTTGTCAAGAGAAAATAGCGTTACTTTTACGTTTGGCTCGGGATTTATTGACTCATTGCCTTTTTTAACGTATAAAATAAGTTCCTGAAGAGGAGAGAGGAAAGAGAATGTTTGATACCCTTACGGAACGGCTGAATACCGTTTTTAAAAAGCTGAAAGGCCAGGGCAAGATTACCGAAGAGAATGTTCGGGAAGCCATGCGCCAGATTCGGCTTTCACTCCTTGAGGCCGATGTTCATTACAAAGTCGTCAAATCCTTTGTCGCCACTGTTCAGGAGAAGGCCATTGGTGTGGAGGTGCTGTCCAGCATCACGCCGGGCCAGCAGATTGTCAAGATTGTCCACGACGAACTGGTGGAACTGCTGGGCACCCGCCACACGCAATTGCGCCTAACGGGAGTGCCCCCTTATCCCGTGCTGCTGGTAGGCTTGCAGGGCTCCGGAAAGACCACCACGATCGCGAAGCTGGCGCACATGCTGAAGCAGGGTGGGAAGCACCGTCCTTATCTGGTCCCCGCCGACGTTCAGCGCCCGGCCGCCATCGATCAGCTCACGGCGTTGGCGAAACAGATCCATGCCCCCTGCTATCCGTCGAAGACTTCGGATAACCCCGTCCGTATCGCCGAGAAGGCGATTCAGGAGGCCACGCGCGCCGGGTGCGATGTAGTCCTCATCGATACGGCGGGACGTCTTCAGGTGGATGAGCCACTGATGGCCGAACTGCAGAAGATTAAGGAGGCGGTGAACCCCTCGGACATCCTCCTTGTGGTGGACGCCATGACGGGGCAGGAAGCCGTCAAGGTGGCTGAAGCCTTCAACGAACGCCTCGACCTGGGAGGCGTGATTCTGACGAAGTTAGACGGTGACGCCCGTGGCGGTGCCGCGCTTTCCATCAAGGCGGTGATCGACCGCCCCATCAAATTCGTGGGAATCGGCGAGAAAATCGAAGATTTCGAACCGTTTCATCCGGACCGGATGGCTTCACGTATCCTCGGCATGGGGGACGTTCTCACTCTCGTGGAAAAGGCCCAGGAGGCCTTCGACCAGAAACAGGTCGAAAAATTCGAGAAGAAACTCAAGAAAAACAGCTTTACCCTCGAGGATTTTCGTGATCAGCTTCAGCAGATACGCAAGATGGGCTCCCTGGAGAGCATCATGTCCATGATTCCCGGGATGCAGAAGCTCAAGGGAAAGCAGAACCTTCAGCTCGATGAGAAGGAACTGGTCAAGGTGGAGGCCATCATCAACTCTATGACCCGGAAGGAGCGGCTCAACCACGCCATCATCAACGGAAGCCGGCGGAAGCGCATCGCCCGGGGAAGCGGTACCACTGTTCAAGATGTGAATAATTTGATAAAGAGGTACGTGCAGGCGAAAAAGATGATGAAACGTTTCAGCAAGATGGGGAAAAGAAAAAATTTCGGGAAGGGGTCTTTCCCCTTTCCCGTTTGAGGCATAAAAAAGTATATGGCATGTAAAGAATGGCAGTTCTGACAACAGCCACACTGAAAAGGAGGTGAAAACAACATGGCAGTAAGTATCCGACTGGCCCGATTTGGCGCGAAGAAAAAACCCTTTTACCGCGTGGTGGCGGCGGATTCCCGTTTCCCAAAGGAGGGCCGGTCCCTTGAGCGCTTGGGCCTTTATGACCCCCGGCAGGACCCGCCCATGGTGCGCCTGAACATGGAGCGCATCGAGTACTGGTTCAGCCAGGGGGCGCGGGCGTCCAAAACTGTTATGGATCTCATTGAAAAAGAGAAAAAGGGATCGCGTGACGTGGCGGCTGACACGGAAAAGGAATAAAATCCTTTCATTTGTGGAGGTAGTAAAATGGCGATGAAAGAGTTGGTGGAATACATTGCAAAGGCGCTGGTCGACAATCCAGATGCGGTGAAGGTTTCGGAAATCGAGGGCGAGAAGACCTCGGTTATCGAACTCGTTGTGGCGAAAGAGGATCTCGGGAAAGTCATCGGCAAACAGGGGCGGACTGCCAGGGCAATCAGGACTATCCTGAGTGCCGCCTCCACCAAAATTAACAAACACTCCGTCTTGGAGATCATTGAGTAAGCCTTGATGATGAAGGGAAATGCCAAGGGAAGAAAAAGGGAGGGAATTCATCCCTATCGGAAAGATTGTCGGAGCCCATGGGATCCGCGGACGGGTCAAGCTTCTCTACTTTTCGCGCCTTAAGGCATTTCCCTATTCAGAAATCTACCTTCAGGAGCCCACCGGGAGATACCGGAGCCTGAGGGTTCTTTCCTCAATCCCTCTCAAGGGAGTTCTCGCCCTCGAAGTGGAAGGGATTCACACGCGGACTGCCGCCCTGTCCCTGTCAGGGCGGCTGGTTTTCTGCCCGCGGGAGTCCTTTCCTGCGACGGAGCCCGACGAGTTTTACTGGAACGACCTAATTGGCATGGAGGTGATTTCTCCCGATGTCCCAGATCCCGGCCGTATCACAGGTGTCATCGAGACGGGCGCCACGGATATCCTGGAGATTGAAATTTCGGGGAAAAATATTCTGATCCCCTTTGCCTACCACTGGCTCGAAGAGATTCTGCCGACAGAAGGCCGTATCGTCCTGAAGCCAGGGGCGCTGGAGTTCTTCGATGTACATTGACGTGCTGACCGTCTTTCCGGAGATGGTGGAACTCATTACAGGATGGGGGATTCTCAAGCGGGGCATCGACGCGGGGATTTTACACATCCGGGCTATCAACATCCGTGATTTTACGACAGACAGGCGGCGGACGACCGACGACGCCCCTTATGGAGGAGGCCCGGGCATGGTGATGAAGCCGGAGCCGGTGGTCAAGGCCATTGAACACGCGCGGGAAGGCCGGGAAGGGCGGGTCATCCTGATGACCCCCCAGGGAGACCGGTTCACCCAGGCAAGGGCCCAGGCCCTGAGCCAGGAGTTCCACCTCATCCTGGTCTGCGGAAGATATGAAGGTATCGACGAGCGAATCCGCTATTTTGTGGATGAAGAACTCTCCATTGGTGATTACGTTCTGACGGGCGGGGAACTTCCCGCTTTCGTCGTCATCGACGCCGTCGCACGCCTGATTCCCGGAGTTCTGGGCAACGAGGCATCCGTCGGAGAGGAATCTTTCAGCGAAGGGCTTCTGGAATACCCTCAATATACCCGTCCCCCCGTTTTCCGGAACTTGCCGGTTCCCGAAATCCTGCTCTCCGGGCACCACGCGAAGATTCAACAGTGGCGGAAGGAGATGGCCCTTAAGCGCACGCGGGAACGCAATCCGGGCCTCTACCGGCGGTATCTCCAGACACAGGGGGAAGAATCGTGACCTCTGCCGCGTCCCCGGAGACCTTCAGCCGGCGTGTGTTTCTCGCCCTGGTGCACTACCCGGTTTACAACAAGGAGGGAGACACCATCGCGTCGGCGCTGACCACCATCGATATTCATGACTTCTCCCGCATCGCGCGCACCTATGGCATGGGCGGGGTCTGGATTGTGACTCCCCTGGATTCCCAGAAGGCCCTGTTCGCCCGCATGGTCGATCACTGGACGAAAGGGTACGGCGCGGTCTACAACCCAAACCGCAAGGACGCGCTTCGGGTACTCTCACTATCTGACACCGTGGAAGAGATGAGGGAAAAGATTCGCCAACAGACGGGCAACACGGTCCACCTGATTGCCACGTCCGCCAGGGACTTTCCCGGCAGCGTTTCCATCCCCCGGCTTTCCGGCATGATCCGCCAGTCTCAAGACTGCTACGTCCTCCTTTTTGGGACGGGATGGGGGCTGCATGATTCCCTCATCGAAAAGTGCGGGTGGACCTTGACACCCATTCGTTCCTGTGGATATAATCACCTTTCAGTTCGATCAGCCGCGGCGATCATCTGCGACCGGCTGATTGGAGAGGAATAAGAAAAACAGGTTTCAGGAGGAACCCATGAATACGCTCGACCTGATAGAAAAGGAACAGATGAAAACCGATATCCCGGAATTCCGGCCCGGTGACACGGTCCGCGTTTCCGTTCGGATTATCGAGGGGGAAAAAGAGAGAATTCAGGACTTTGAAGGCGTGGTTATCCGCATCCGCCGGGGAAACAACCGCAGCACCTTCACCGTCAGAAAGATCTCCTACGGCATTGGTGTGGAGAGAATTTTCCCGCTGCACAGCCCCCGAATCGCCGGCATCAAAGTGGTCCGGCGTGGCGCCGTCCGCAGGGCCAAGCTCTACTACCTGAGAAAGCTCCGCGGAAAGGCCGCGAGAATCAAGGAAAGAAGGTACTAACACACCATGAAGGCGCCCTCTCCCTCCCTGTTTCCTTTTTTGGTTGCGGGAGGGAAGGGCGCTGACTTTTCTTCAGTCCTCACTCCCCACATCGAACAGGCCCTGGCCCGGGCCTACGGATTTAAAACCATCGCAGGAATCGATGAAGCGGGGCGCGGCCCCCTGGCGGGCCCAGTGGTCGCGGCGGCCGTCATCCTGGACCTGAATGCCTTTCCCGCGGGGATTCATGACTCAAAACGCCTTTCCGCGAAGGCGCGGGAAACCCTGTTCGATGAAATCCACGCTCAGGCGGTGGCGGTCGGCGTCGGAATCGTGGGTCCCGATCGCATCGACGCCCTCAATATCCGCAAGGCCACGCTGCTTGCCATGAAACAGGCCGTGGAGGCTCTTCCCGTGAAGCCTGAGTTCTGCGTGGTGGATGGAATCGACGAGATCCCCATCCCGGTTCCGCAGCACCCCCTTGTGGGGGGAGACCGGCGCTGCCTTTCCGTGGCGGCGGCCTCCATCATAGCCAAGGTGACCCGGGACCGCCTGATGCGGGCGTATCACGAAAGGTATCCGGAATACGGGTTTGACCGGAACATGGGGTATGGCACAAAACAGCACCGGGAGGCGCTGAAACGCCTGGGCCCCACTCCCATTCACCGGCGCTCGTTCCGCGGAGTCCTCGTCACGTGAAACGCTCCCGAGGAAAAAGCCAGGAAACGCGAACGGGCCCCCGGGGGGAAGAGATGGCGCGTGCCTTTCTCCGGAAAAAGGGCTTGAAAATCATCGAACAGAATTACCGAACCCGCTGGGGGGAAATCGACCTGATCGCCCGTGAAAAGCGCACGTGGGTGTTCGTGGAGGTCAAAACCCGCTCTCAGGGGGTTTTCGGCTCCCCTCTCGAAGCGGTAACACCCGACAAACAGCGGCGTCTTCGGCGCATGGCGCAAACCTATATCGTTGAAAAGAGGCTGGGAGACGTGCCGGCGCGTTTCGATGTGGTCGGGATTACCCTGTCGAACGGCGCGTCCCCTCACATCGAGTGGGTCCCGGACGCCTTTGGAGGCTGACATGGCGCTATCGGACAAATTCCGGATCAAGGATATTACCGGCCCCTTCGACACGGACAACGAGGGAACCGTGAAAGACGAGCGGGGGAGCCTGGTCCAGATTATCGACGGGCGGCAGACATTTTCTCACCTCGTGTTTCTTGACCTGATGGCGTCTGATCCGCCCGTTTATCGCGGCGCGCACTACCACCGGAAAAAGCTTGAAATCTTCTACATTATCTCCGGCGTCGTGGAAGCCCAGCTTTATGATCTCGACACGGGCCAGCGGGAAACACTGACCTTGTATCCCGGTTTCAAGCTGACCCTCCTCCCCGGGCTGGCGCACCGTTTCAGGGCCCTGGAATATGCCCGGATTATCGAGGCCTCCCCCGATCCTTACGACCCGGATGACGTCTTCCCTTTCGACTTTTGATAAGCGAAGTGAGACCGGGTGCTTCATCCCTCCACGCAAAATGCGCGTGATAAGCCGGCGGCTATATTTTCGTTCTGATAGCCATCTTGTAGTGATATGCCTGAAAATATGCCGTGTTTCTTCGTGGGCATTTTGGCTGTGGCGCGGCAGGGCAGGGATAATCTGATGAAGCAGCCGAACGAAAATGGGCCCGTGTCTTGATTCTATGCCCCAATATCCTGTAAGGTGAATAAATTTTAGAAAAGGAACCAGGGCATGGAACCATCATCGGAAGCTTCCCCCCACAAAACGGAGGTCACATTCGCCCGTGACCTTGGCCTCTTTGACGCCACGATGATCGGCATCGGCGCCATGATTGGCGCCGGTATTTTTGTGCTCACGGGTATCGCTGCCGGGGAAGCGGGGCCCGCGGCGCTGCTGTCGTTTGCCCTCAATGGCGTGGTTACCCTTCTGACAGCCCTGGCCTACGCTGAACTGGCTTCGGTCTATCCCAAATCAGGCGGTGGCTATGCCTTTATCACCAAGGCGTTCCCGGGCCCAGCGGGATTCGCGTCGGGCTGGATGCTGTGGTTTTGTTACATCATCGCGTGCGCGCTCTACGCGCTGGGGTTCGGGGGGTATTTCTGGGAATTTATTCAGAGATACTTCCCCCCCGTTGCCCAACTGGTATTCCATCTTGCCGGTCACCAGGCTCCGGCGCTGGCGATGACCGCTTTCGTGGGGATTGTTTTCATCCTCATCAATATGCGTGGAACGGCGGTTACCGGCAACGTCGAGAATGTCATCACCATGGCCAAAATTATTATTCTCGGGATATTCATCGCGTATGGACTGAAACGGATATTCCAGATTCCCACCGAAGCGGCGGCGAGTTTCAAGCCCTTCTTCCCGCGCGGCGCCGGAGGAATGGTCATCGCCATGGGATTGACCTTTATCGCCTTTGAAGGCTATGACCTGATCGCGACCGTTGCCGAGGAAATCAAAGACCCTGAAAAAACCATCCCTCGGGCCACATTGATCTCCCTCTCCGTCACCGTCTTCATTTATCTCATGGTCCTGCTGGTCTGCATCGGGGCCATTCAACCTCAGACGGGAAAATCCTGGCAGTTTCTGGGCCAGTACAAGGAAACGGCGATTGCCAAGGCGGCGGAGAGCTTCATGCCCTCGATCGGTGTGGTCCTGATTATCTTCGGGGGACTGCTCTCTACCGTGTCCGCGCTGAACGCGACCATCCTGGCGTCCTCGCGGGTGGCTTTTTCCATGAGCCGGGACAAGATGCTGCCAGCATCCCTCAGTGCGATCCACCCCAAACGGCGTACCCCGCATATCGCCATCGCGGTAACCGGCGTGATTATCTTGGTCATGGCGCTGCTCTTCCCGATACAGGTCATCGGGTCGGCGGCCAGCGTCATGTTTCTGCTAACCTTTACCCTGGTCAATTTTTCACTCATCGCGCTGCGCCGGAAGTTTCCGGAACTGAAGGGCGGTTTTCGCGTACCGTTTTATCCCTTGACGCCCATTGCCGCCATCGTCCTTAACATGTTTCTGACTGTCTACCAGTTCAAGTTTGACCCCCGGGCTTGGTATATTGCCATAATCTGGATCATCGTCGGGCTTTTTATCTACTTCATGTACTTTGAAAAAGTTACGGCTTCAGAGATGCCTCAGGTGCTCGAAATTCAGCAGGCAAAAAACCCGAGTGCCTATTCGTATCGGATTCTGATTCCCCTGCACAACCCCGATCATGTTATCCCCCTGATGAAACTGGCGGTTCCCATCGCCAGGGCGAAGGGCGGCGAGATTGTTGTGCTGGGAGTCATCGATGTTTCGATTAACCTTCCCCTTTACGAAGGTATCCGCTTTGTCCATCACAAGACGCCCCTCTTGAAAAAGGCGATTGAATACGGCAACGAACATGGGGTCAAAACCAGGTCGGCGATACGGATCGCGCATCAGGTATGGGACGGGATTCTCCACGCGGCGAGGACGGAAAAAGCGACGCTCGTTCTCATGGGCTGGAAGGGGTATACCACCACGCGCGACAGAATTATGGGGGAAGTCACCGATAAAGTCGTGCGGTATGTCCCCTGTGATCTCATAACCGTCAAGTTGATGGGCGACCGCCCCATGCGGCGTATTCTGATGACAACAGCCGGCGGGCCACATGCGTCCCTTGCTGCGGAATTCGTGGGGATTCTTCAGGACGCGGAAGGCGTTGATGTGACCTGCTGCTACGTCGTGGAGCCTCAAGCAGATGAAGAGGCGCGCGAAAGGGCCCGTCAAACGATTCAGGAAACCATCCAGCACACACATCTTGAGGGCAAGGCGGCCGGGCGCCTTCTCGAAGGCAAAAAAGTGGCGACCACGTTGATCAAAGTGGCGACGGATTACGATTTGATCGTCCTGGGGGCTTCCCGGGAAGGGATATTTTCGAATGTGCTTTTCGGTGAAATTCCTGAAAAAGTTGCCCGCTACGCTCGCACGCCGGTTATGATCGTCCAGCGCTACGAAGGGGCGGTGAAATCACTCATCAAAAAGATTATGGGATAGCTTGGACATCCGGGAGGAGTTGGGAAGGGTTTGTCATAGAAAACCGCGTTGCGCGTAAGGTTTCGCATGCCCCCTTTGACCTTTCATTAACTGCGAAGTACATCTATTGTCAGGAAGACGAGTTCTGGATAGATTTTTAGTGAAGCCTCGGCGGCGGAAGTTTTCGTAATTCTTTGCTGAGTTTGAGGGGCAATCCCTTCCTCCGTTTTCTTTCAATGTAAGGGGCAACGCTAAACGTTAGAGGCAACTATCCAATTGTTTTTGCAAAGGAAAAATGATATATTAAAACTCACTACTGTCCGGAAAAAGTTGCGGGATTTAGATATAAGTGTTTGAGATAATGAGGGAATAAGCGATAAATAGTTGTTATCGACTTGAAACTTTGATTTGGGTCATAATCCTCAAAAGAGCTCAGGAGGATTGGCCCATGTATACAGGC
>WGDA01000118.1 GCA_015493505.1 Pseudomonadota bacterium
GCCGGGTCATCCAGGAACAGAACGCCATACCGGGGCTTACCAACCGGCTGCTGGCTCCCATCGCGCATCGTATTTTCATCTCTTTTGATGAAACTGCGAGATATTTCCCCCGCAAAAAGACCCTTTTGACAGGAAACCCCGTTCGGGAGGGGGTGTGCGGCGGGCGTGACCGTGTGGCAGAACCGGGGGGGCGCCACCTCCTGGTCCTGGGCGGAAGCCTCGGCGCGCATTTTATCAACGAGCTTTGTATGGCTTGCCTTCCCGGGCTTCTGGATGCCTATCCGGATCTGGAAGTTCACCTGCAAACAGGTGAGACAGATTTTCCCCATGCGCGGCGCGTTTTTGAGGCGTATGGGGAAAGAGTCCGCGTGTCAGCATTCATCGACGACATGTCTTCGGCGTACGCCTGGGCGGATTTCCTGGTCGCTCGGGCAGGCGCGACCACCCTGTCGGAGATCGCGGCGTGCGGAGTTCCGGCCATTCTCATCCCGTTCCCCTACGCCGCCAACGATCACCAGACGAAAAACGCCCGGGTCTTTGCCTCGAGGGGCGCCGCCTACCTCATGCAGGAGGCCGAGATTGACCCAGATAAATTCAGTCGGTTGCTGGCGGAAATCCTGTCGAACCCATCGAAAATCCGTGAGATGGCGGGGAAAATGAAGACACTGGGGCACCCGGAAGCGGCCGACGTGATAGCTGCCCGGTTGCTTGATCTGGCGCGTTCCCCGGGAGGTGCCGCGTGATTCACAGGAAGTTTTATAAGATTCATTTCGTGGGGATCGGCGGGATCGGCATGAGTGGGATCGCCGAACTGTTGCGAAACCAGGGATATGAGGTTTCCGGGTCCGACCTTCGGGAATCGGATACTACCCGCCGTCTGGCCGGGATGGGGTGCGTCATCCGGTACGGGCACCACCCGGATCACGTGAAGGGCGCCCATGTCGTGGTCATGTCTTCGGCCGTGAAACCGGACAACCCTGAAATTCAGGCGGCGAAAAACCTTCAGATCCCCGTGATCCCAAGGGCGGAGATGCTGGCGGAATTGATGCGGATGAAACAGGGGATTGCCGTGGCCGGAAGTCACGGGAAGACCACGACCACCTCGCTGATAGCCACCGTGCTGAGCCGGGGAGGGCTGGATCCCACCATTGTCATCGGGGGCAAACTGAACAGCATCGGCAGCAACGCCCGACTGGGCGAAGGGGAGTACCTGGTGGCGGAGGCCGATGAGAGTGACGGCTCCTTTCTGAAGCTGAATCCCGTGCTGGCCATCATCACCAACATCGATGCCGAACACATGGAACATTTCAAGACCATGGAAAACCTCCGGGAGGCATTTGTCTCCTTCGCGAACAAGGTGCCGTTTTACGGTGCCGCGATTGTTTGCCTCGACCACCCGGAGATTCAGCGCGTGTTGCCGAAAATCCAGAAACGGCTGGTGACCTATGGCGTTTCCACCCAGGCCGATTTTCAGGCTACCGCCATTCGCCAGGAGGGGTTTGAAACCGTTTTCGAGCTGATTGTTAGGCAGGTTTCCGAAGGGGAGGTGCGGGTGCACATGCCAGGTGAGCACAACGCCCTGAACGCCCTGGCGGCCCTGGCCACGGCCAGTGAGCTGGGGATTCCCCTCGAAACGGCGAAAGCAGCCCTTCAGGCGTTTGAGGGGGTTCAGCGCCGATTCCAGCTCC
Source organism: Pseudomonadota bacterium (assembly GCA_015493505.1). Lineage (GTDB taxonomy): Bacteria > Desulfobacterota > S145-22 > S145-22 > S145-22 > S145-22. Next base: position 1,689 of record WGDA01000118.1, read on the forward strand.
GACATCAGGTTGACGACATCCTCATCATCGATGATTACGGCCACCACCCGCGAGAGATCGAGGCTACCCTGCGCGCGGCGAAAAGTGGCTGGCAACGCCGGGTGATCGCCGTGTTTCAGCCTCACCGCTACACGCGCGTGCGGGACCTGGCAGAGGATTTCTGCCGATGTTTTTACCAGGCGGACAAACTCATCGTGACTGATATCTATCCAGCGGGCGAGGCCCCGATCGAAGGGGTGCACGCGAAAATGCTCTATGAGGGATTCCTCCGGCACGGCCACAAGGATGTGACCTATATACCGGACAAGGAGGCCATCGCGCCCGCGCTGGCTTCCGTGATCCAGCCCGGTGACATGGTCATCACGCTGGGTGCCGGGGATATCTGGAAAACGGGGGACCAGTTGTACGGGCTCCTCCGGGAAAAGTGATGAAGGTAGACTGGATGGCACAACTGCAAAAACGTTTTGGTGACGCCCTGCTCCGGGATTTGCCTCTGGCGCCTCTCACCACCCTGCGTGTCGGGGGGCGAGCGCGTGGCGCATTGACCGTGACGGACGTTGAGGAGTTGAGGGATGCCTTGCAGGTCGTCACACGCGCGGGTGTTCCGTTTTTGATTTTGGGGAAGGGTGCCAATCTCATTGTCCCGGATGAGGGGTTTCCCGGCCTGGTGATCCAGCTGAAGGGGGTCTTTGAAACCATCAGGGTGACGCGGAAAACAGCGAAGGCAGGCTATGTAAAGGCGGGGGCTGGGGTCGTGTTGTCGGATTTACTGGCCTTTGCCCTCCACGCGGGGCTGTCGGGCCTGGAACCTCTGACGGGGATCCCGGCGACGGTGGGGGGTGCGGTTCGTATGAACGCGGGCATTCCCGGGTTCAGTATCGCTGAGGCGCTCTCATCGGTGACCCTTCTCCGTTCCGATGGTTCCGATCAAAAGATTCGGGCACGCGCGCTTCGTCCCACGTATCGGGATATGTGCCTTCCCCGGGGGAGTGTCGTGCTGGAGGGCGTTTTTCGCTTGTCGGTGGCGGCGCCGGAGGTGATTCGTGAAAAGACGCGGGCGTACCAGAAGAAGCGACGCGCACAGACCTGGCGCCGGTATCCCAACGCGGGGTCCATCTTCAGGAACCCGCCGGGGACCTCTGCCGGCCGGCTCATCGACGCGTGCGGGCTTAAAGGGGCCCGGTCGGGCGGAGCGCAGATTTCACCCGAGCACGCCAATGTGATTGTTAACCTGGGAAATGCCACGGCCGGAGACGTATTGGCGCTGATTGAGTTGGCGCGTGAAACGGTTCGGGAAAAGACAGGCGTGGCGCTGAAACTGGAGGTCGTCATTGCCGGCAACTGAGCGATTTAAAGGGGCAAGAGTGGCCGTCCTGATGGGGGGGCAGTCCAGGGAGCGGGAAATCTCTCTCAAAACTGGCGGCGCCATCGCCAGCGCGTTGGAGGAAAGAGGTTACACGGTGATTCCCATGGATGTTTCCAGGGAAATTGCCCTTCAACTCGTTAAGGAAAACATTGATGTGGCCTTTATTGCCCTTCATGGGCGGTGGGGTGAAGATGGCACGATCCAGGGACTCCTCGAGATTCTCCATATTCCCTATACCGGCTCGGGCGTCGAGGCAAGCGCCATGGCCATGGATAAGGTAGTGTCCAAACGGCTCTTCCGCGAGGCGGGGCTTCCGACCCCCGGGTTTCACGTGCTGCAAAGCCCGATGGAGGCACCCCCCGGGCCCCTCCCGCTTGTGGTCAAGCCGGTGATGGAGGGTTCAACCCTCGGTATCAACATCGTTCGCGCCGAAGAGATGTGGCTGCCTGCCATGGAGGAGGCCTTTCGTTATGACCAGACCATTCTCGTGGAGGATTTCATCGAGGGAAGGGAGATCACTGCTTCCATCTTAAACGGTGAGCCGCTTCCCCTGATTCATATTGAACCCAAAGAGGGATTTTACGATTTTCAGGCGAAATATACACCGGGGAAAACCCTCTACCACGTCCCGGCCGCTCTGGACGCGGACGTGACGGTGCGGGTGAAGGCACTATCCCTTCAGGCCTATGAAACCCTGGGGTGTGCCGGGTGCGCGCGGGTAGACTTGATTTTGTCGGATGAGGTAGGGCCCATGCTGCTGGAAGTGAACACGATTCCCGGAATGACTCCAACGAGCCTGGTGCCCAAGGCGGCGAAGACGGCGGGGCTATCCTTTGGTGATCTTGTCGGGGCGATCCTGGATGCGGCGTCGCTGAAGATCAGCCCATACAGGGACAGGTGATGGATAAGAACAGGGAAAAGGAAAACAAACCCTCACGCTTTCGGGCAACCTTTCGTCTGCTCCAGCGGCTGACGTGGGTCTTCCTCTGCATGCTTTTCGTGAGCCTGATGATTTACGCGGGGAACCGTTTCTACCGCCATCTCAAGGTCTCCCATGTGTTTCAGATCAAGACCGTGACCATTTCCGGAAACCACATTCTTTCGAAAGGGGACCTGATGTATTACCTGGGGCTTGACAAACCGGAGAACCTCCTGAACCTGAAAATCAGGGCCCTTTACGGGAAGTTGATGGCGCATCCCTGGATCAAGGACGCCACGATTCACCGCAGCCTTCCGTCCACCCTTGCCATCCATATCGTCGAGCGGGTTCCTGTCGCCCTGATTATGATAGACAAGCTGTATTATGTGGGCCGGGATGGGGCCGTCTTCGCCAGAATGAACAAGGACGTGGGATGTGATTTCCCGATTATTACGGGCCCCAGGAAGCTTTCACAGCTTTCCGCCTATCAACCCCTCATCAACGAGGCCGTCCCCCTGATAACGGAAAAAACCAGCCAGATTATCTCCGAGATCCATTTGGACCTTTCCAAGGGGATTACCCTCATTACCCTGAATGACGCCATTCCGGTCAAGCTGGGGCTGCGCGATCTCAAGCAGAGGCTTCATCGTTTTCTGGTGACGTATCATTACCTGAGGCAGCGTGAAATCGTGACCAAGGGGGTCGATTGCCGTTACCCTGACCGTGTGGTCGTCAAATATGCGCCATCCAGGCCTGGTAAATCATCTTCCGGAGGAAAAGCGTGAAAAAACTTGACAACCTTGTGGTGGGCCTCGATATCGGAACGACCAAGATCTGCGCCATTGTGGGAGATGTTGTCGATGGCCAGCTGAACGTTATCGGCCTGGGAACCGCCCCCTCCCAGGGCCTGCGAAAAGGGGTGGTCATCAATATCGACGCCACGGTCGAGTCCATAAAGAAGGCGGTGGAAGAGGCGGAGCTCATGGCGGGGTGTGAAATTACCTCCGTCTATGCTGGCGTGGCGGGGGGGCATATCAAAGGGATGAACAGCCACGGTATTATCGCCGTAAAGTCCCAGGAGATTACGCCCCGGGATGTGCAGCGCGTAATTGAAACGGCCAGCGCCATAGCCATTCCCCTGGACCGTGAGGTGATTCACGTCATCCCCCAGGAGTTTATCGTGGATGATCAGACGGGCATCCGGGACCCCGTGGGAATGGCCGGAGTCCGTCTCGAGGGAAAGGTTCATATCATTACCGGGGCGGTGACCTCGGCCCAGAATATCGTCAAATGCGCCAACAAGGCGGGGCTGGACGTGAACGACATCATCCTGGAGCAACTGGGCGCCAGCGAGGCCGTTCTGGACCGTGACGAACGGGAGATCGGCGTGGCGCTGCTCGACATCGGGGGAGGCACGACGGACCTGGCGCTCTTTGTGGGGGGAACCATTCAACACACCTCTGTGATTGCCCTCGCGGGGAATCACGTGACCCATGATATCTCCATCGGCCTGAGGACCCCCAAGCAGGAAGCGGAGCGCCTGAAGAGAAAATATGGGTGCGCTCTCGCCTCAAAGGTCCGCAAGGATGAGACCATCGAAGTTCCCAGCGTGGGGGGACGGAAACCCCGCATCCTTTCGAGGAGGACCCTGGCGGAGATCATCGAGCCCCGCATGGAAGAGATTTTTGAACTGGTCAACCAGAACCTCAACGACTCAGGGCTTGCCGACCTGCTTGGTGCCGGGATCGTTCTGACCGGCGGTGGGAGCACCATGGAAGGAACCGTGGAGCTGGCGGAACGGGTCTTTGGCATGCCCATTCGCCTGGGTATCCCCCGCTGGATCGGGGGGCTGACGGACCTCGTTTCTTCTCCGCTGTATGCCACATCCGTCGGCCTGGCCCTATATGGCAGCAAAAACCTCCATCAGACCCGCTTCAAGGCGCAGGATTCCAACATCTTCAAAAAGGTGCTGACGCGCATGAAGGAGTGGCTGGGAGAGTATTTTTAACATGAACAGGCAAAAAAAGATTCAAAAAAATGGCAAAACAGGTTCGCGGGAAGGGCTTTGGGTTCAAGGCGCGCCGGCTTTCCGCCCGGGGAGGAGGGCACGGGAGGCCGGTTACAGAAGCCTTTTCCAAGGGCCATTACCATTAAAAGGAGGGAATTATGATAGATTTTGAAGAAGAAAGAAGCTTTTCGGCGAGGGTAAAAATTATCGGCATCGGTGGCGGGGGCTGCAACGCCATCGACAACATGATTGAGGCCAAGCTCAAAGGCGTCGATTTTATCGCGGCGAACACGGACGCGCAGGCGTTGAGCGCCTCCAAGGCGCCTGTGAAGATTCAGTTGGGAGCGAAGTTGACCAAGGGATTGGGTGCAGGCGCCAACCCCAAGGTTGGCGAGGAGGCGGCCCTTGAGGACGTGGATACCATCAAGAGCGCCCTCATGGGGGCGGATATGGTCTTCGTCACGGCCGGAATGGGGGGCGGCACCGGTACGGGTGGCGCGCCGATCATCGCAAAGGTAGCCAAGGAAATCGGCGCCCTGACCGTGGCTATCGTTACAAAGCCCTTTGAGTTCGAGGGAAAGCGGCGCATGGAACAGGCGGAGGCCGGCATCGGCCTGCTCAAGCGGATCGCCGACACGTTGATCGCCATCCCCAATCAGCGCCTCCTCTCCGTGACGGGGAAAAACATCTCCTTTATGGACGCGTTCAAGGTCGCGGATGATATCCTGCTGCAGGCCGCCAAGGGGATTTCCGATCTCATCCTGGTGCGGGGACTCATCAACCTCGATTTTGCCGATGTCCGGACCATCATGTCTGAAATGGGAATGGCACTGATGGGAACGGGGATCGCGTCGGGTGAGAACCGGGCAAGCAACGCGGCGCAGATGGCCATCTCCAATCCGTTGCTTGAGGACCTCACCATTGACGGGGCAAAGGGAATCCTGATTAATATCTCCGGGAACCGCTCCATGACCCTGAATGAGATTCACGAGGCCTCTTCGCTGGTCCGGAACGCCGCCCACGAAGACGCCAATATCATCTTCGGCGCGGTCGTTGACGAGTCTCTGGGGGACAGTGTCCGGGTGACCGTGATTGCCACGGGCTTTGGCAGCGAGGATGCCATGGCGTCATCCGATTACCTTGAAAAAGTGACGCCCCTCACGCGAAGGCTCATCGACGACACCTTTGAAAAAGAGGAGAGAAAGGTGGTATTCAAATCGCGCAAGCTGCCCGAGTTCGACGATATCACCTATACCAAGGTGGGTGTCATTGACGATTTGAACCACGATGAATACGACGTGCCCGCCTTCCTGAGAAAACAGGCCGATTAGGGAGCATGCCGTCGAAAGGGAAATCATGGAAAGGCAAGGTATCCATAGCGCTTATCTATCCCAATCGTCCCTCCGTTGGGATGGCGAATCTGGGGTTTCAGACTCTATACCAGCGCCTGAGCGACCGATCGGATGTCGCCTGTGAACGGGTCTTTTTAGAATCCCCCGAAAATGGCGCCGGCGGGGCCCCTCCTCCCCGCCGGCGCCCCCACACCTCCCTGAGCGCCTTTGATATCCTTGCCTTTTCCATCCCTTTTGAAAATGATTTCATCAATATTCTAACCGTTCTTTCCCGTTCAGGGATTCCCCTTGAAGCCTCAAAGCGGACGCCTGAACACCCCCTCGTTATCACGGGGGGCATGACCACCTTTATCAATCCGGAGCCTATCGCTTCATTCATCGACGCCTTTTTGATTGGCGAGGGAGAAACCCTTATCAATTCCTTCCTGGATGCCTACATGGCACATGCTGACACCATCCGGAGGAGGAATTTGACGCCCCTCACAAAGGTCGGTGGAGTTTATGTCCCCCGATTTTACGAAGTCACGCATGACCCGTTACGTGGGGTCATCGTGGACCGCCAGGCTGAGCCTCCAGCGCCGACGGTTGTTCGAAAGCAGGTTGAGAAAGAACTCGACCATTTTATGACCTTTTATCCCTTTCCGGAGGGCGCCAGTGAATTCGCGGACATGGCGGTCATCGAAATTAACCGGGGGTGTCCAAGGGGATGCCGGTTCTGCGCCGCGGGGTATCTCTGCCTCCCTTTCCGGAACCGGTCGCTGAACGCGCTTCTGACCTTTTTGAAAGAGACCTCCCCCGCGCAAAAGACCATTGGGTTGCTGGGAACGGGGGTGTCGGATCACCCGGATCTCCTGCCACTTTGCCGGGAGATTGTGGACATGGGATACCGGCTTTCCTTCTCGTCTTTAAGGATCGACCGGATTACAGAGGCGCTGGGAGACATCCTGAAGGAATCAGGGCAGAAGACGGTCACCATGGCTCCCGAGGCCGGGTCCCAGCGACTCAGGGACCTGATTAAAAAGGATATTACAGAGGCGCAGATTCTCCAGGCGGTCGATATCCTCGCCCGCCGCGATATTCTGAACATCAAGCTTTATTTCATGATCGGCCTTCCTGGCGAGTCCATGGAAGACATTCATGAGATTCTTTCCCTGATCCGAAAGATCAGGCACACGATTTTGGCCTATCGCCGGGCAAACAAACGGCTTGGGAGGATTACCGTCACCATCAGCCCCTTTGTGCCAAAACCCGGGACACCCTTTCAGTGGTTTTCGCTCATGGATCTTTCGGAAATCAAGAAACGGCTTACGTGGCTGAAGAAGGCCCTCTCCAAAGAGCCCAACGTGCATGCCATTTCAGACCTTCCCAAGTGGACCTATGTCCAGGCAGTTTTATCGCGGGGGGACCGTCGGGTGGGCGCCCTTCTGAAGCGGGTGTTTGAAAACGGCGGCAATTGGCCCAAAAGTTTTAAAGAGTCACCCCTGAACCCTGATTTTTTCGTTTACCGCCCCCTGGGGACGGATGAGATCCTGCCCTGGGACTTTATCGACACGGGGGTTCCCAGGCAGCGCCTTCTTGCCGGTTTTCAGGAGGCGCGGCGGCAGGTGGCCTCTTTTCAAGGCTGAAGGGGCGCTTAGGGGGAGGCCACATGGGTATAAGGCGCCGCTAACTGTCTGAATGTCTCCGGAATCTCAAGGCTGGTCCCCCTTTCGTAATCATAATACACCTGGACGGATTCTCCCGTGCTGAAAACCCATTCGGGGTCGTTGGCCCGCGTGATTTCGTACGCGAACGTGAAGCTTTTGCCCCCGATTCTGGTAATCCACACAGCTTCGCGCACCGCCTGGTCGATCAGCTCGATGGGCCGAAGGTATCGGCAGGTGACCTCGGCAAGAATAAAGGGGAAATCCTTGGGAGAGATACTTTTCAGTACCTGCACGAAGAATTCCTTTCTTCCCTCCTCGAAGTAGGTCAGGAAGGTGGCGTTGTTGACATGCCCCATGGCGTCCAGGTCTCTGAAACGGATGGGAATGGTGAAGGTCAGTTTTTTCTTCATGCTGGATCTCCTTCGGTATATTTCAGGCGGGAATTCCGGCTGGCTTCTTCCCAGCGCGCCATCATCTCTTTCCCATAAAGCTCGTGAAAACCTTTCATGACCTCATCATACGGAAAATCGGCGAAATGCCCCCGCTGCCGGATGTATTCCACGTGCAGGCGTCCATCACACGTGCGGGGATGGAAGAGGGCGGGATGAATCCCATCGAATTCGACCGGGATCAACTCCAGGCGCTCGCACATGCGCGTGTCGAAGGTCGGTGTCACCTTGACCCACCGTCCCTGGAGATAAAGCTCATCATAGCCATGAAAATAGAAGATGTCCGTCTCCATCATTCTGGCAAGGTTTGGCGGCACGAGATGGTTGCGGATATCTGCCAGGCGAAGCCTTGATGGGATGCCACAGACCCGCGCCAGGGCGGCGAGAACAATGGCTTTCTGAATGCAGTA
>WGDA01000119.1 GCA_015493505.1 Pseudomonadota bacterium
ACCATCTTGCCCGGGTTCAGAATTCCGTTGGGATCCATCATCTTTTTAATCTGCCGCATGAGCTCGAGGCTTTTCCCATGCTCCAGCGGCATGAATTTCTTTTTGCCGATACCCACACCATGTTCGCCCGTGGCGGTGCCTCCCATGGAGATGGCGTGGGAGACAATCTCAAAATTGGCGTCATCCCGCCTTTTGCAGAACTCTTTGTCCTGAAAGTTTCCCGCGACGACAAGGTGCAGGTTCCCGTCTCCCGCGTGTCCGAAGGCGTATCCCTTGATTCCGTATTTACGGATGGTGTCCACGGCAAAGGTAACCATCTCCGTGTACCTCGAGAGGGGAACCGCTGTGTCGAGAATCATGAAATCCAACCCGGGGTTGTTCCGTTTGATATATTCATAGGCCTTGTGCCGGTTTTCCCACAGGCGGTTTCTCGCCTCTCTCCCCACACCTGCCTGAAACTCCGTGCTCCCATTCTCCTGGCAGATGGCCTCCGCCAGTTTGACATCTTCGCCAAGGGCAATATCGCTGGTTCCGGTGAATTCCATGAAAAGGGTCGGGGCCTCTTCAAGCCCGGCGCCAGCCTCGATGTTGATTACCTTCACGGTAGAAACATCCAGAAGCTCCAGTGCCGCGGGGCCCAGCCCGGACCCCATGATGTCATAGACGGTCTGGGTCGCCTGTTTAATGGTGGGGAAGGTGGCGACGGCGGCGCTGAATCGCTCCGGTATGCCGGCAAGGCGCAATGAGGCCTCCGTCACGATGCCGAGGGTCCCTTCCGAGCCGATGATGAGGTGGACCAGGTCATACCCGGAAGAACTCTTTTGGGCCAGGTTTCCGGGATGGATGACCTCTCCGTTCGCCAGGACGACCGTCAGCTTGGCCACGTTGTCCCGGGTGCCACCATACTTGACGGTTCGAACCCCGCTGGCGTTGTTTCCGATCATCCCACCGATGGTTGCGTTGGCCCCGGGGTCGGGCGCGAAAAAAAGGCCGCGGCGGCTGAGAACCTTATTCATGTCCTGGTATTTGACGCCCGCCTGGACATCCACCTGGAAGTCTTCGGCGCGGATGGCGAGGATTTTATCCATCTGGTCGAAGTCGAGGACGATTCCCCGGTGAACGGGTAGGGGGTTGCCTTCCAGGCTCGTCCCTACGCCCCAGGGGGTGACGGGAATCCTGTGTTCGTTCGCGTAGGCGACAATGGCGCTGACTTCCTCCGTGGTCACAGGCCAGACCACCACGTCCGGATAGTATCCGGCATGAAAGGACTCGTCGTGAGAATGGATTTCCAGGTTGGAAGCGCCGGTCGAGACCCGCTCGTCGCCAAGAAGCTTTTTGAGAAAAAGAAGGTCTTCTTCAGTAAAGGGTTCATATTCCATTCTGTCACTCCTCATGGGGTTTCGTGATGGGAAAGGTGACGGACCCATGGGGCATGAGAACAATCTCCGGATCATCCCCCGCAAGCTCAGCCCCCTTTTCGAGCGCGTCCTTTGGGGAGAAGGCGGGGATGACGCCGGTCTTTTCAACAAGCTTTGGGTCCATGGAAGAATATAGCACGATCCGGTACCGCTGCGCCCAGAGCGCGATGCCAAACCCCATCAGCCCTCCGATGGTACAGTGCGATTCAAGATAGCTGTAACGGGCGGCATTGTCGGGAAACGCGGTCAGGATATGGGCGAAATCCTCATTCCCCATCCCTTCGCGGCACTCGGCGAAAAGAACAATGACACCCCCAGGTTTGGCCACGCGCGTGACATTGTCAAGGGTTTTATAGACCTGGTAAAAATTGATGTCTTCCGGATAGCCCATCGCGCTGGCGATGACCATGTCACCCATCACATCGGTTTCAATTCCGTAAAAATCCTGAACCCTTTTAATCCCCTCCTGATGCGCCTGAAGCGGGTCGCCCGCCACGAGGGCGGCGATTTCCTTTTCCCGGTTGATGACGGTGTTGATAAGAAAGTGCGCCTTCGCGGCTTTCATGATTTCGACCAGGTCCTCAAAGAGGGGGTTCCCCCAGGTGATCCCGGAACAGACTTGCGGATCCAACCCTTCCGTGGCGGAGCCGAGGGCGATCTTGTGATTGTTCTGAATGGTTTCATACCCGGAGGTGCCGATGGAAAGCGCTTTGGGGCCACCCCCGAACCCAGCCAGGAAATGATAAACAATTCCGCCGGTCAGGATGACCTTGTCGGCTTCCATGACATGGCGGTTGACCCAGACAGGGGTTTGCCGCGAGGTATACCCGAGGAAAACGAGGTCGTCTTTTTCTCGCGCGCGGTGATCCACCACTTGGTATCGAGAGAAGATTTCGTCACCCACGATCAGGCGTTTTTCGTCATCCGTGTGGGGGCGGTGGTCCCCGGTACCCAGGAGAATTGTGATCCGGTCGGGTGAAACCCCAATTTCGCGAAGCGCGTCGATGAGGACGGGTAGGAATTTTGACGTTCCGACCCAGAGACGGGTCATATCACCCGCCAGAATGGTCACACGGTCCGAGGCCTTTACGATGTCTCGCAGGGGCGGGGAGCCGCTGGGGTTTCGCAAGGCGGTACGAAGCGTGTTATCCAGATCGTCCAGGGGGGGGACGTGACGGGCTTCGATCTTTCCCACGATGGTCCCGTGGGGGGTGTCGGAGATCACATGCGAGTCGCCATATTCAAATTGAAAGGTCATTTCACGGTTCCTTTCCGGAAAAGGTGAAAAAACAAACCCTATTTGCCAAAACTGGTATTACCAGATATCAAATCATCAAAACCTTGTCAAGGGCGCCGATGACCTTAAAAGGACGTAAAATGAAGGGATAAATCCAATATGAGTGGGCCAGTCGGAATAATTGGTATAATAGTATTACCAGTTATTCTCTTGTGTATAATTAAAAATGTGTTATGTTAAAAAATAACGAGACGAGGAGAAGACTACATGTTCAAAAAAATTCCATCGAGGAAAATCTCTGACGAAATTGTCCAGCAGTTTATTGACCTGGTGGAGCGGGGAATTCTGAAGCCGGGAGACCGGCTCCCTTCTGAAAGGGAGATGGCGCGGGAGCTGGGAGTCAGCCGCCTTCCCTTGCGGGAGGCGCTCAAGGTCCTTCAGGCCATGGGGTTTGTCAAGGTTCAGGATCGTCGCAAGACCCTTGTGCTGCCGATCACGAAGAACACCCTGCAGGACCCCATCAGCCTGGTTCTGGAGGGGAATATTGAAAAGGTCTTCGAGCTTCTGGAGATTCGGCAGGTCCTGGAATCCTGGGCGGTGCAGCGCGCCACGGAGAAGGCGACCCAACAGGATATCCAGGCCCTGGAGCGCGTTATTGAACAGATGAAAGACGATTTCAGAAAAGGGGATCTGGGGGATAAGGCGGATGCCGATTTTCACCTCGCCATCGCTCATGCCACCCACAACACCATCCTCTCCCACCTGATGGCCACGTGGTACCATCTTTTGTGGAACTGTCAGAAAGTCTCCCGGGAAAAGCTTTTTGACAATGAGAAAAACCGGAGGCTCCTTTTGAATCAGCATGTCGAGATTTTTGAGGCAATCCGTGACCATGATCAGGAACGGGCAAAAAATGCCATCCGGCGCCACATCCAGTTTGTAGAGGAAGAGCTTAAGAAAGACCTCCGGAGGGAAGCGTAAGGGGGGGTGGTTCCGTTTATCTCGTTTATCTGGTTTGTTCCGTTGGGCTGGTTCACGCCTGATCTCCGCAGGCAGGATCCTCTTTCATTTCTCACGCCAAGTAACCTAAATCAAATGATTATTTGACAGAATAGACAGGACTGACAGGATTCCTTAGAAGAAACTTAAAAAATAGGCCCCCACGTTCACCCATAAAAGAAAAAATAAAAAAATTTAGTTAATAAACCCATTAAGGGGGGGTATAATGTTTCCAGCATGGAAAAAGGAGGTAAACAGCTATGGAAGCCACGGCTTTTGTTGATCAGATAAAAAGAGTTGGCTCGAACCAGTTCGCCGTCACCATGTCCGTCAGCATGAACAGTTTTCACCTCAAATTGGTGGATAAAAACGATGGGGAGGCAACCCATAAAGAAAAGGCGACCTATTCTTTCGTTCTTACCGTCCTGGCACACAAATTCCACATGGCTCCAGACGGCGCCCTCGGCGAGTGCATGGAAATCCGGGACAATTTTGGTTCCTGTAAGGGGTTGACGCCGTATCAACAGCGGCAATGGTGCGTGGGGGAACTGACCGACCGGGTGGTCAACCACCTTATCGCCGCCGACCTGTTGAAGCCCTTTTTCCTCGTGGATATCCCCATGACGGAGGGGGGCGAAGTGTTTGGGGCGGAGGGCGAAGTGGAAGAAGTTTCCCCCATCGGCGCCTTGCGGGAAAGGCTGCGGGGGATTGGAAGCGACATCGAAAACCTTATCTGCCTGCTGAACGGGATGCGTGCGGTAACGGGTATCACGAAAAACGGGTGTGACGCCTCGATCGACGATATCTTGAAACAGGTTGAACTTGAGGAAAATAAATAAAAATATTATTAAACAGAAAAAAACATAACGTAATAAATCACGTAATGGAAACAATAAATGAGAGGTTTGGCAAAGGAAGGAATTGAATTTTTAATGGCGGGCAAAAAGGCGTATCCATAAAATCGTGGGGGGGGGGATTATTAGATAAAGGCTCCAAAATGGCGGTAAATTAAGGCGGAAGGAGAAAAAGAAGGGGTATAAAAAATGAAAATTTTAAGCGTTGAAAAAGGGAAATATGGGTTCTGGGGCTATGCCCAGAGGGACGACGGCGTGTACATTAATTTTGATGTAAAGGGGAACACGGTTAAAACACATGAATATCCAAATAGGTTCAAGAATTACACACATTTCATGAATGTTATTTGGAAATTTAGTGGTGACTATGTATGGTTTACTGACAAACCAATAATAGTTGATGAGCTAACAAAGAAATCAATTGAAAATGCTTACGCCATTTTTGTGGAGAGGGATTGGAACGGGAACCCCAGCCCTTGGAAGGAGTGAGAGTGGAAGCCCCCACGCGTAACAAAATAACTATGGAAAGGAGGAATCGTCATGGGAGAAGCCTACCATTATACCTGCCCGTCCTGTGGATACGAGGCGTATGTTGCTGGAGGCGAAAGCCGGATCATGATGGCGAAAAGGCAAAGCTACCAGTGCGATGACTGTAAAACGGTCATGGACATTTCCACGGAAATCGTTGACCCCAACAGCGAAAGCGGCGCCTGGCCGGATTTCATCCCCGTCGATGAGATTAAATGTTTCCACTGCGGCAGCCGAAACGTCCGGGTTTGGGACGGTATAACCTGCCCAAAATGCGGCGCGAAAATGATAAAGGGAGAAGAAGGCACGCGGATGGTTGATTGATAAATAAGGAGGGGGCACGATGAAACTTCCCAAGGAAATCAAAAACCTGAAACTCGGCCGCCAAAAGGCGGGGGCCGAGGTTCGGTATAAAAAACCCTACTGTGACGTGCTTCACAACGACGGCTACGCCCTCATCATGGACGAGGAGAAGTTCCCTGGTTCCACCTATGTGGAGATGAAGGACGAGGTCCTCAAATGGGTCCTGAGGATTCTTGACCAGATAGCCGTCCACCCGGTTCCCATCGCCAGGGACGCCTTCTTCCCCGTCTGGTTCGGCACCCAATCTTATACCGGGTACGGGTTTGGGGATTCACGCTGGGGCGTGTTTATCCTTTTCGGTTTTGACTGGGATGCCGTCTTCTGGTATCTTGTCGATCAGATGGAAGAAGATGACGAAGAAGAGGTAAGT
>WGDA01000120.1 GCA_015493505.1 Pseudomonadota bacterium
CGTCTATCTGGGCTTACACCCGTTTTTTAACCAAGCTCATGGAGCACCAGGAGGCCATCGAAGCCATCTTTGACATCCTTGTGGAACAGATAAGGAGCCGGCTTGAGGGATTTGGGAAGATCCTTGCCATAGACAGCAAGGCGATTCCCTCTTGACAGAACGGGGGGGCACGATATTAAATGAAATGGAAATAACTTTTCCTTCCACGACAAGGAGATACGCTCATGGGACGCAAATACTTCATCGACCTGAGCATTGCCATTGAAGACGGACTTCCCAGCGACCCGCCCATCATGATTCCCAAGATTGAAACCATGGATCATCAGGCGGGCGCGGAATCCATGAAAACCTTCTTCCCCGGCATCACGGAAAAGGACCTGCCCGAAGGGCTGGGGTGGGCCGTGGAATTCATCACCCTCAGCACGCATTCCGGAACCCATCTGGACGCCCCGTATCACTATCATCCCACCATGAGCCGCGGTCAGAGGGCCATGACCATCGATGAAATTCCGCTGGAATGGTGTTTCTCCGACGGCGTCGTCCTCGATTTCCGCCACAAACCAGACGGTTCCCTGATCACGGCCAAAGAGATGGCGGAGGCGGAGAAGAAAATCGGCTATACCATCAAGGAGGGGGATATCGTCCTGATCATGACCGGGGCGGACCGGTATTGGGGGACACCGGAATACCTGACCAGGGGATGTGGTATGAGCCGGGAGTCAACGCTGTGGCTGACCGACCGGGGCGTCAAGGTGGTGGGCACCGACGCCTGGAGCTGGGACCGCCCGCTTCCTTTCCAGGCGGAAGAATTCAAGAAAACGGGGAACAGCAAGGTCATCTGGGAAGCGCATTTCGCGGGAATTGATGCAGGATATTGCCACATGGAAAAACTGGCACACCTAAATGAAATCCCCGTCACACACGGGTTTACGGTCTGCTGCTTTCCCGTGAAGATAAAATCAGCGAGCGCGGGGTGGGTCCGCCCTGTCGCTATCGTCGAGGCATAACCGTTACCCAAGGAGAAGCCTATGGAAAAGCTTATCATTACCGCAGCCGTCACAGGCGCCGTCACCATTCCTTCCCAGACGCCCTACCTGCCCCTGACGCCAAGGGAAATCGCCGACTCCGCCATCGAGGCGGCCGAGGCGGGAGCCGCCATCGTTCACATCCACGCCCGGCGGCCCGAGGACGGGCTTCCGTCTTCCGACCCGGAGCATTTCCGGGAAATCGTTACCCGGATCAAGGAACACAGCGACGTGATTATCTGCCTGACCACGGGTGGTGGCATTTCGATGACTGTGGAAGAACGCGCGCGGGTCGTTCCCCTCTTCAAACCTGAAATGTGCTCCTTCAACCTGGGTTCCATCAACTTTTCTCTCCATCCGGCGTTGAAGCGCATCAAGAAATTCCGTTTTGAGTGGGAAAAGGGATACCTGGAAATGAGCAAGGACTTCGTCTTCAAAAATACCTTCAAAGACTTTGAATATCTGTGTCAGGCTACTCGCGAAAACGGGACGAAGCCTGAGCTGGAAGTCTACGACGTGGGGCATCTTTATAATCTCGATTTCCTGATCCGTGAAGGCCTCATCTCCCTGCCGGTCCATCTCCAGTTCGTGATGGGGGTCCTGGGTGCCATCCGGGGAACGCCGGAAGACCTCCTGTACCTGAAGAACAAGGCGGATAAACTTTTCGGGCCGGACAACTACACGTGGTCCGTCATCGGTATCGGCGCCGCCCACCTGAGCCTGTCAAGTATGGCCATCAACATGGGGGGACACGTGCGTGTCGGCCTGGAAGACAACATCTATATCAAACGCGGCGTCCTGGCCAAGAGCAACGCGGAGCTCGTTCGAAAGGCGGTGGAACTGGCCGGGGCCTTCAACCGGGAGGTGGCGACAGCGGATGAAGCCAGGCGCATGTTGAACCTCAAGGGAAAGGACAAGGTCAATTTCTGATTTTTCACCGGGAGGACCGGGAACATGAATTTTCCCACCGTTTATGGATGACACTGTTTTTCGCAAGGCCCTATAAGTGGCTATTGACAAACGATTCCGCTTGTAATAGGAAAGCGCATCAGCCTCAAGGGGGAAAAATAAATGAAAATCAGAGCACATGAGATTCCTGAGGAAGGGAAAGACTACGCCCTCAGGGTCAAGGGAAAAACAGCGAATCGCTACTTTTCTCTCCTGAAGAATTCTGATTTTCAGGCGCTGACGGACGTGACGGGGAATGTAAAGGTGTGGGAACAGGACGGCATGATTATCGTTGAAGGAGACGTGCGGGTAGACCTGCGGTTGACCTGCGGCCGGTGCCTCTCCCGTTTCCGGTACCCGGTAGCCCAGCATTTCCGCTCCATTTATTCCCCCTTTTACCAAACGTGCCAGGAAGAGGACCTGGAGTTAAAACCGTACGACATGGACGTTTCCATCTATAACGGGGAAGAGTTGGACCTGGACAATGTCCTGTACGAGCAGATTTTCCTGGGAATACCGGCTCAGGCGCTCTGCTCTCCCAACTGCAAGGGGCTGTGTCCCGTTTGTGGGGCGAACCTAAACGAAGGGCTCTGCCACTGTGAAGCCCCCCCCGCCTATTCCCCGTTTGGCGTCCTGAAAAAACTGAAACTGAAAGGATAAGAACATGCCAGTACCAAAGAGAAGAACCTCAAAAGCGAGAAGAGACAAACGCCGGTCACATCACGCGTGGAAGGGTGTTGCCCTTTCGGTGTGTCCTCAATGTCTTGAACCCAAACTTCCCCACCATGTCTGTCCACACTGCGGCACCTATAAGGGCAAGGAGATTATGGAGGTGGAGGAAGGGTAACCCTTTCTCCCCTTTCCTGTTATGAAGGTATGTGTTGACGCGATGGGGGGAGATCATGCCCCCGAATGGGTGGTCAAAGGCGCCATTCAGGCCTCTTTCAGCGGGATTCCCCTGATTCTGGTGGGAGATGAAACGCGTATCCGGAAGGAGTTCAAAAAGCTGGGGGGAATTCCTTCGAATGTGGACCTTGTACACGCGGAGGAAGAGATCGGGATGGGCGAGTCCCCGGCCGTGGCGGTCCGGAAAAAGAAGAAATCCTCTCTCCGCGTAGGCCTCAAGCTCATGAAAGAGGGGAAGGCCGACGCCTTCGTCAGTGCGGGAAATTCGGGGGCCATCATGGCATCCGCCCTGCTGACGCTTCGGAAGATTCCCGGGATTGACCGCCCCGCCATCGCGACACTCGTCCCTACCTTCAAGGGAAACATGGTGATTCTGGACATTGGCGCCAATGTGGACTGCCGGGCGGATCACCTGCGTCAGTTCGCCGTCGTCGGCACGGTCTTCTGCCGAACAGTGCTGCACATTCCATTCCCGCGGGTTGCGCTCCTCAGTAACGGCGAGGAGGCTTCCAAGGGGAACGCCTTGACCCGCGAGGCGCATCAGCTCCTCGAAAACTCCTTCCTGAATTATATCGGATACGTGGAGGGCCGGGACATCTTCAGCGGGGAAGTGGACGTGGTGGTCTGTGACGGCTTTGTCGGAAACATCGTCCTGAAGCTGACGGAGGGGTTGAGCCGGGCCATTTTCAAATTCATGAAAGACGCCATGAAAGGGAACTTCAAGGCGATGATCGGCTATCTGTTTCTCCGCAGCGCGCTGCGCAACCTTTCCCAAACCTTCGACTATTCGGAATATGGGGGGGCACCCCTTCTCGGTGTGGACGGGGTCTGCCTGATCGCGCATGGCAGCTCTCCCCCCAAGGCCATCAAAAACGCCGTGGTCCACGCTCATGAGCTGGCCACACAAAACCTGGTGGGACGGATGAAGCGAAACCTTCAGCGCCTCAATAACGGACACAGCACGGAATCGACACCTCAGGCGTGAAAGAAAGGGCTTTGACCCGGAATCACGCTTTACGGCTTTCGCGGTTTATGATAATCGAATGACAAAAGAGAAAAACTGAAAACAAGGGGGAAAACGTGGCACTGGATTATTTTTTGACGGAAGAGCAAAAAATGATAAAAGACCTGGCCCGGAGGATCGCGGTAGAAAAGGTTCTTCCTGTTCGGGCCGAGCTGGACGAAAAGGAAGAGTTTCCGTGGGATCTCATGAAGATCTGCGCGGACGCGGGACTCTTCGGCGTCTGTCTCCCAGAAGAGTACGGTGGCCTGGGTGGCGGCGTCTTCGAGCAGTGCATCGCTGTCGAGGAATTGAGCTGGGCCTGTATCGGGGTCTCGGTGAGCTATGCGGGAAGCGGCCTCGGCGCGTATCCCATCCTGCTTTACGGAAATGAAGAGCAGAAGAAAAAATATCTCACACAAATCGGCAGCGGCAAGCGGCTGGCAGCGTTCGCCGTGACGGAGCCGGGGGCGGGGAGCGACATCACCAACCTCAGCACCACGGCCACGAAAGACGGGGACTATTACATCCTGAACGGCACGAAACAGTGGATTACCAATGGCGGGGAAGCGGAAATCTATTCTGTTTTCGCCATGACGGACAAATCCAGGGGCCCTCGCGGATGCACGGGGTTCATCGTGGAAAAGGGGATGGAAGGCTTCAGCTTCGGGAAAAAGGAGAAAAAGCTGGGTATCCGGGCCTCCGCCACGCGTGAGCTGATCTTCAACGACTGCCGGGTCCCGAAGGAGAACGTGATCGGCCGCGAAGGGCAGGGGTTTTTCGTTATTCTCAAGACCTTCGACCACTCACGCCCCGGGATTGGTGCCCAGGGGGTCGGCCTGGCCCAGGGAGCGCTCGACTATGCCGTGGCCTATACGCGGGAGCGCAGCCAGTTCGGGCGGCATATCTCTTCCTTCCAGGTCATCCAGCACATGATGGCTGACATGGCGATTCAGATCGAGGCGGCCCGCGCGCTGGTCTATTCCGTGGCGCGCCATATCGACAGCAAGCCGAAAGAGATTTCCCAGTACGCCGCCATGGCCAAAACCTTCGCCAGCGACATGGCCATGCGTGTGACGACCGACGCCGTTCAGATCCTGGGGGGATACGGGTACATGCGTGATTATCCCCTGGAGAAGATGATGCGGGACGCGAAAATTCTGCAGATCTACGAAGGCACGAACCAGATTCAGCGGAACGAGATCGCGGCGGCCCTTATCAAGGAAGCCGCCAGAAAATCAAAGAAGAAAAGGGCGTAAGCAAGGGGATCTCGCATGACACAGTGGGCGTTTGTCTTCCCGGGCCAGGGGGCTCAAACCGTGGGAATGGGAAAGAGCCTGTATGAAAATTCTGCCGCGGCCCGGGCTGTTTTTGAAGAAGCCAGCGATGTCCTCGGCCTGGACATGAAGGCCTTGTGTTTTGAAGGCCCCGAGGAAACCCTGAGGCTGACGGAAAACACCCAGCCAGCCATCCTAACGGTCAGCATCGCGGCATTTCGGGTGTTCAGTGAAAACATCTCCCTTCAGCCAGCCTACATGGCCGGCCACAGCCTGGGGGAATTCTCCGCCCTGGTGGCGTCAGGAGCGCTTGCCTTCGGGGATGCCGTTCACGCGGTGAAACAGCGTGGGAAATTCATGCAGGAAGCCGTGCCCGTGGGCACCGGCGCCATGGCCGCTATTTTAGGCCTTCCCCGGGAAAAGGTGGTGGAAATCTGTGAACAGGCGTCCGAGGGGGAGGTGGTCGATCCGGCAAACTTCAACAGCCCCGGCCAGGTCGTGGTCTCCGGACACGCGGGGGCCGTGGAGCGGGCGGGCCAGCTCGCGCGGGAGGCCGGCGCGAAAAAGGTCGTACCTCTTGCTGTCAGCGCGCCCTTTCATTCCACCCTCATGAAGCCCGCGGGGGAACGCCTGCAGACGGTTCTGGAAAAGGTTACCGTGCGGAAAATGACCGTTCCCGTCATCGCCAACGTCACGGGAACGCCCTACACCTCGGAAGAAGAAATCACCGAGATGCTTGTCCGGCAGGTCAGCTCGCCGGTGCTGTGGGAGCAAAGCATGGCAACCATGCGGGACTTGGGTGTCGAGCGGGTGCTGGAACTGGGACCCGGCAAAGTGCTGTCGGGGCTCTTCAAACGATTTGACCGGTCCTTCAAGCCTGTTCCGCTCCAGACGTACGAGGACATTCTCAAATTCAGGGAGGCCCTTGAATCATGAAGGGTGACCTGAAGGGAAAGGTGGCTATCGTCACGGGTGGCAGCCGGGGTATCGGGCAGGGGATCGCGACGGTGCTGGCCCAAAACGGAGCGACCTGTGTCATCACGGGACGCGATGAAAAGCGTCTGGCGCTGGCGGCGCAGGCCCTTCAGTCCCTTGAGCCTGCCTGCCGGGGATTCCGCCTGCATGTGGAGAAGCTTCAGGAGGTTGAGGAGGTGGCGAAGGCCGTCTTCGACGCGTATGGACGGATCGATATCCTGGTCAACAACGCGGGCATCACCAGCGATCAGCTCCTTTTGCGAATGAAGGAAGACCAGTGGGACCGCGTCATGGAAACGAACCTCAAGGGCGTTTTCAACTGCACCAAGGCGGTCGCGCGCTACATGCTGAAGAAACGGTACGGACGGATTGTCAACATCTCTTCCGTCATCGCCTTCATGGGAAACCCGGGCCAGGCGAATTACGCGGCCTCCAAGGCGGGCATCATCGGGTTTACCAAGGCGGTCGCGCGGGAGCTGGCGCGAAAGGGCATCACCGTCAACGCCGTGGCCCCCGGCTATATTCAGACGGACATGACCGAGGCGATGGAACAAAGGGCCCGGGACGGCATCCTCGCCCTCATCCCCCAGGGGCGGCTGGGCACCGTGGAAGACGTGGCTCAGGCCGTGCTTTTTCTCGCCTCTGACGCGGCATCTTATATTACGGGGCATGTATTGAATGTTAGCGGCGGTTTGTATATATAAGAGACTATCGTGTAAAATGACAACAAGGTAAAAGGAGGACGTTCTATGTCGGTTGAAGAGAGGGTAAAAGAAATTATCGTGGATCAGTTGGGTGTGGACGCGAGTGAAGTGACACCGGAGGCGAAGTTTATTGATGATCTCGGCGCGGATTCGCTTGACATCGTGGAACTTGTGATGGCGCTTGAAGAGGAATATGACATCGAAATCTCCGACGAGGAGGCCGAGAAGATCCAGACTGTTGGAGACGCCATCGAGTTCATCAAGGCCCACCAGTCCTGAGAGGGGCATCTCTCTAAGTCAGACAAGTGACGGAAACCTCGCGCGGGTGACACCGAGGGGAATTCAAGGGAGGATTGGCGTGAAAAGACGCGTCGTAATCACAGGGTATGGATTGGTAACCCCCCTGGGAATCGGTTTCAGGGAACCATGGGAGCGCCTCATTAAAGGCGAGTCGGGCATCGATTATATCACACGCTTTGACGCCTCGACGATGAAATCAAAGATCGCCGGGGAGGTAAAAGACTTCAATCCCAGGGATTACATCGATCCCAAAGACGCCAAACGGATGGACCTGTTTACCCAGTTCGCCATGGCGGCAGCCAAACTGGCCTTGGAAATGTCCGGCCTTGAAATCACCGAAGAAAACGCCGGGAGGATCGGCGTGCTGGTCGGAGCAGGACTGGGCGGGCTGGAAACCTTCGAACGTTTTCATAAACGCCTGATTCAGACGAACAACCCCAAAAAGGTCAGCCCCTTCTTTATTCCCATGCTTATCTCCAACATGGCATCCGGTCAGATCGGGATTCGCTGGGGGGCGAAGGGCCCCAGCATCAGCATCTCCACGGCTTGCGCCACCGGCTCACACTCCATCGGTTACGCCCTCCGGACCATCCAGTACGGAGACGCGGACGTGATGATTACGGGAGGGGCCGAGGCCGCCATCTCCCCTGTATCCGTCAGCGGTTTCGACGCCATGCGCGCCCTGGCGGATCTCAAGGATGACCCGAAGAAGGCAAGTCGGCCCTTCGACAAGGAAAGGACCGGGTTTGTCATCGCGGAGGGGTGCGGGATTATCATCCTGGAGACCCTGGAGCACGCGAAGCAGCGTGGCGCCGAAATTTACGGCGAACTGGTTGGTTTTGGACAGAGCGCGGACGCCTACCACATCGCCGCGCCATCCCCCAATGGAGAAGGGCCGACCCGCTGCATGACCAACGCCCTGAGTGACGCCGGGATTTCCCCCGAAGACATCGACTATATCAACGCTCATGGCACTTCCACCCCGCTGAACGACCTGGCCGAGACCCAGGCCATCAAAAATGTCTTCAAAGACCACGCCTACAAAATCCCCATCAGTTCCAACAAGTCCATGATTGGACACCTGCTGGGCGCGGCGGGGGCCGTGGAAGCCATCTTTACCATGCTCACCCTTCGGGAGGGCATCATTCCCCCAACCATCAACTACGAACACCCCGACCCCGAATGTGACCTGGACTACGTGCCAAATGTCGCCCGGGAAGCGAAACTTCAGTACGCCATCAGCAACTCTTTTGGTTTCGGAGGAACAAACGCCTCGCTGATACTCAAGCGTTTCGACGGATGAGAAACGCCGCCCTTTGAGGCAGGGCATCACGTCTGCAAGGATATCACATCTTTTGATAAGGAGATTTTTGTGAAACGGAAAGTGGCGATAGTGGGAGCCGCCCAGGGCAAGTTTGGGGTGCGGGAAGACGCCTCCCATCGAGAGCTCGCCTTCGAGGCGGTGGCGGGCGCCCTGAAAGACGCCGGCATCACCCTGAAAGACGTGGACAGCATGGTCACGGCCGTGGCGGCAGATGAGTTTTCTTTCGCGCTCCAGCCCTCCGCGCAAATGCATGACTACCTGGAATTCTATCCCAAGGCAAATTTCAGGGTCGAAGGCGCGTGCGCCAGCGGCAGCATGGCCCTGCGGGTGGGATGGATGACGGTGGCGTCCGGACTGGCCGACGTGGTGCTGGTCCTGGGCGCGGAGAAGATGACGGAGGTCAGCACCCCCCACGCCACGGAGATTATGGGAAAGGGCGGTGACGCCATCTGGGAATATCCTTTCGGGATGAGTTTTCCGGGCTATTACGCCATGATCGCCCGGGCGCACATGGCGGCTTTCGGAACCACGGAAGAGCACCTGGCGATGGTGGCTGTAAAAAACCATTTCTACGGCAGCCAGAACCCCCTGGCGCACATGCCCAAGGAAATCACGCTGGAACAGGCCCTCAATTCCTTCATGGTGGCCTACCCCTTAAAACTCTACGACTGCAGCCTCATCACGGACGGGGCGGCGGCCGTGATTCTCGCCAGCGCTGACCGGGCGAAAGACTTCGCGAAGACGCCGGTCTGGATCGAAGGCATCGGGACCGCCACGGACACCATGCGTATCGGGGACCGCGAGAAAATTCACACCCTTCAGGCAACGGTCGTAGCGGCGAAGGAAGCCTATCAGCGCGCCGGTATCAGTCCTGACGAGATCGACGTGGCAACGGTCCACGACTGCTTCACCATTGCTGAGATCTGTGCCTATGAAGACCTTGGGTTCTGCCCCAAGGGAGAAGGAGGACCCTTCATCCAGGACCGTCAGACCTACATCGGCGGTGCCATTCCCGTCAACGTGGACGGGGGGCTGAAATCCAAGGGACATCCCGTGGGCGCCACCGGCGTCGCCATGGCGGTGGAAATCACCAAACAGCTCCGGGGTGAATGCGGCACCCGGCAAGTCCCCAACGCCGAGGTGGGGCTTACCCACAACGTGGGCGGAAACGGCCAGGTGGTCGGCGTAACCATATACAGGAAAGATTGAGATGGAATTCAAAAACTTCTCCCTTTTTATCAAGCACACCAAAGTGGGAAAAACCTTTGCCGAGGCTCTGGAAAGCGGCAAGGTTTTTGGTACCCAGTGCGAAAAATGCGGCCGCACCTTCTTTCCGCCCCGGCCGGAGTGCCCGGACTGCCTGGAAGAAGAGATGGCTTACGTGGAAATCCCCACGAAAGGAACCCTTCTGACTTTCACGGCTATCTTCGTCCCGCCTGCTCATTATGGCATCTCGCCTCCCAAAATGCCCTTTGCCAGGGTTACACAGACCCCATGTCCCGTCGGCGTGGTGGAGGTGGGTAATGGCCTGCGGGTCATGGGCTGGATCCCGGATGTGGATCTGAAAGACCTGAAAGTGGGAGATCCCTTCGAGGTTGAGGCACGCGCCCTTCGCAATGGTCAACTGACCATTGTTCTTAAGCCCGCGGGAGGGAACGTGCCAAAATAGCAACCCAACTTGAAAAGGAGGGTGCATGATGGATCGTCCCTGGTACCGCTTTTATCAAGAGAATGTCCCACATTCTTTTGATTACCCAAAGATTCCTCTCTATTCCCTTTTGGACCGGACCACGGAACATTTCCCGGACAGCGTGGCCATGAGTTTTTTCGGGAAAAAGATTCGGTTCCGTGAACTGCAGTCCCTGACCCGGAAGATGGCCGACATCCTCTTCCACCTGGGGGTTCGCAAGGGAGACCGGGTGGCCATCATGCTGCCCAACTGCCCTCAAACAGTCATCACCTATTTCGGGGCGTTACGCCTGGGTGCCATCGTGGTCAACACCAATCCCCTGTACGTCGAACGCGAAATGGTGCACCAGTTCAACGACGCGGGGGCGGAAACACTCATCACCCTCGACCTCTTCTACGAAAAATCGAAAAACACCATGAAGCAGACCCGCCTGAAACGCATCATCTTCACGGGGGTACAGGACTACCTGCCATTTTTTCTCAGGCTGCTTTACCCGCTGAAGGCGAAAAAAGAGAACCAGTGGGTAGAAATCCCGAAATCAGAAGGCATCTACCGGTGGCGGGACCTCATGAAAGAGGCCTCGGAACGCGTCGCGGATGAACCGGTCGACACGGAGGACGTCGCCCTCTTTCAGTACACGGGGGGAACGACGGGCGTGGCGAAGGGTGTCATGCTGACACACCGGAACCTTGTGGCCAACGCCTACCAGGTGCGGCTCTGGATTCCCCAGGCCGTGGAAGGGCGGGAAAAGGCTCTCGCCGTCCTGCCGTTTTTTCATGTTTACGGCATGACCACGGCCATGAACCTGCCCATCCTCATCGCGGCCGAAATGATTCTCGTCCCCCGGTTCGAAATCAAACAGATTCTCCAAACCATCCATAAAGAACGCCCCACCATCTTCCCGGGAGTCCCCACCATGTATCAGGCGGTCAACATGATGGAGGGGGTCGAGAAGTTTGACCTCTCCTCCATCAAGTACTGTATCAGCGGCGCGGCTCCCCTGCCCCTCGAGGTCATGAAGCGGTTCAAATCCCTCACGGGCGCGAAGCTGGTGGAGGGCTATGGCCTGACGGAAGCCTCTCCCGTGACCCACGCCAACCCGCTGGAGGGGACCATCAAAGAGGGAAGCATCGGGATCCCCTTCCCCGACACGGACAGCAAGGTCACCGACATGGAAACGGGCGAAAACCTCCCCGTCGGCCAGGCGGGCGAGCTGTGCGTCAAGGGACCCCAGGTCATGAAGGGGTACTGGAACATGCCCGACGAAACCAGGCAGGTCCTCACGGAGGATGGCTGGCTGAAAACCGGCGACATCGCCCGAATGGATGAAGACGGGTATTTCTATATCGTGGACCGGAAAAAGGACATGATTATCGCGGGGGGATACAACATCTACCCAAGAGACATCGACGAGGTCCTCTTCACCCACCCAAAGGTTCAGGACGCGGTCACCGTGGGGGTTCCGGATCCCTACCGCGGCGAGACCGTCAAGGCCTTTATCGTCCTCAAGCCGGGGGAAACAGCCACGGAAGAAGAGATTATCGCCTTTTGCCGTGAAAGGCTTGCCAAATACAAGGTGCCCAAGCTCGTGGAATTCCGGGATGAACTTCCGAAGAGCCTGGTGGGGAAGGTCCTGAGAAAGGTCCTGCGGGAAGAGGAAATCAAAAAATACCAGAAACAGCAGGAATCCGGGGAGTAACTCCCCGGAAACGGCAACATGAACACACGCTGCGAGAAGCACAGGAGGTTACCATGAAAAGGATAGCGAGCGCGGCAGTTTTGGGAGCGGGAGTGATGGGAAGTCAGATCGCGGCCCACCTCGTCAACGCGGGCCTGGAGGTCATGCTCCTCGACATCGTTCCCGATTCCCTGACGGATGAGGAAAAGAAGAAGGGGTGGGACCTGACCACCCCCCAGGTACGAAACCGGTTTCCCCTCGGAGCCATGGAGCGGCTGAAAAAGATGAAACCTTCCCCTCTCTTCCGGCCGGAATGGGCCAGCCGTCTTGTCCCGGGAAACTTTGAAGACGACCTTGAACGCCTGAAGGACGCGGACATTGTCATCGAGGCGGTTCTTGAGTCTCTCCCCGTCAAACAGGCCCTGATGGAAAAGATCGCTCCGCATGTCAATGAAAACGCCATCATCACCACGAACACCTCGGGGATTCCCATTCACAAAATCAGCGAACAGATGCCGGAAGAGATGAAACGCCGCTTTTTGGGCACGCACTTCTTCAACCCCCCGAGGTACATGCGGCTGTTGGAAATCATCCCCACGAAATGGACGGCACCGGAAATTGTTCAGGCCACCCGGGACTTTGGCGAACGGGTCCTCGGAAAGGGTGTCGTCATCGCCAAGGATACCCCCAATTTTATCGCCAACCGCATCGGCATCTTTGCCTTCCTGTTGACCTTCCGCTTGATGGAAAAGTGGGGGCTGTCCGTGGAGGAGGTAGACGCCCTGACGGGTAAACTGATCGGCCATCCCAAGACCGCGACCTACCGAACCGCGGACATGGTGGGGCTGGACATCATCGCCCACGTGGCGGGAAACGTGTATGAAATGGCGCCCGACGACCCTCTGCGGGATATCTTTGCCCTGCCGGACACCCTAAAGGCCATGGTGGACAAGGGGTGGCTTGGAGCCAAGACGGGCCAGGGGTTCTACAAAAAGACAAAAGAAGGGATTGAGGTGCTCGACCTGAAAGAGATGGCCTACCGCCCCAAAAAGAAAGTCTCCCTCCCCATCCTGGACAAGCTGCAGCCGTATGAGGACCCGGTTCGGAGAATCGAGATTCTCATGGCGGACCCGTCATCGCCTGCGCGGTTCGTCTCGGATCTGCTCCAGGGAACCCTGCTTTATGTGGCCTCCCAGGTCCCGGACATCAGCGACTGCATCGAGGACATCGACAACGCCATGAAATGGGGATTCTCCTGGAAACAGGGGCCCTTCGAGCTGTGGGACGCCCTGGGTGTCGAGAAACTCTCTAACAATATCCGGAAAGAGGGCGGTCAGATTCCCCGCCTCATCGAGGAAGTCCTGCAAACCCCGGCCAAGTCCTTCTACACCCTCCAGGAGAACGTTTCCCATGTCTTCGACCCCGTCAAACAGGCCCATCGCCCACTTGAGCGCCCCGACTATCTTGTGCTCCTCACGGAAAAGGGAACTTCGAGCCGGAAAATCAAGGAAAATCCCGGCGCGACGCTGTGGGATATCGGCGACGACGTGGCCTGCCTCGAGTTTCACACAAAAATGAACGCCATCGGCGGTGACATCATCTCCATGATAGACGACACCATCGAACGGGTTGAAAACGAGATGCGCGGGCTGGTCATCGCCAACCATGCCTCAAACTTTTCGGCGGGCGCCAACCTCATGCTCCTCTTGTTCGAGATCGAGGACGAAAACTGGGAAGAAATCGACTTCGCCATCAAACAGTTTCAGGACGCCTTTCTCAAACTGAAGTACGCCGGGGTCCCGGTGGTGGCGGCACCGGCTGGCCTGGCGCTGGGTGGCGGGTGCGAGATCTGCCTGGCGAGTGACAGGATCGTCGCCCACGCGGAGACCTATATGGGCCTGGTGGAAGTTGGCGTCGGCCTGATCCCGGCGGGCGGGGGATGCAAGGAATCTCTCGTCCGGGCCTTTGAAGCACCTCCCGAAGGGTTCAGCGGGGATTATTTTCCGTTCGTACGCAAGGCGTTCGAAACCATCGGAATGGCCCGAGTCGCCACAAGTGCTGAAGAAGCCAGAAAATACCGTTACCTTCGCCGGGAAGACACCATCTGCATGAACCGGGACGCCCTGATTCACCAGGCAAAACAGATGGTGCTTGCCATGGACGCCCAGGGTTACCGCCCGCCGCGCCCCCCGGAAAACATCGTGGCCCTGGGGGATGACGGGCGCGCCCTTCTGGAACTGGGCATTTACTACATGGAGGAAGGTAAGGAAATCTCGGCTTACGACGCCCATATCGGCAGGAAGCTGGCGCGTGTCCTCACGGGCGGCGAGGCCCTTCCGGGCTCTCGCGTTACCGAGCAGTACATCCTGGACCTTGAACGCGAAACCTTCCTCAGTCTCTGTGGCGAGGAGAAGACACAGGACCGGATTCGATACATGCTGCAAAAGGGCAAACCGTTAAGGAACTAACGAACGGTCAGAAAGGACCATGAAACGAAACAAAGGGGACAACACCATGAAAGAAGCAGTCATTGTTTCAGCGGTAAGAACAGCGGTAGGGAAGGCGCCCCGAGGCACCCTACGGTACACCCGCCCGGATGAAGTCGGCGCCGTGGTGCTGAAAGAGGTCGTCAAACGCACGCCCGGGCTCGACCCGGCGGAAATCGACGACGTCATCATCGGATGCGCGTTCCCGGAAGTCGAGCAGGGCATGAACCTGGGGAGAATTCTGACACAGCGGGCCGGATTCCCCGAAACAGTCCCGGGGCAGACCGTCAACCGGTTTTGCGCCTCGGGACTGCAATCCATCGCCATCGCGGCCGAAAAAATCATGTGTGGCTTCGCCGAGATCGTCGTGGCCGGCGGGGTTGAATTCATGAGCTATATCCCCATCGGCGGCGTGCGCCCCGCGCCTAATCCCGAGCTGATGGAATCCTATCCCCAGGCCTACATTTCCATGGGCCTCACGGCGGAAAACGTGGCCGAGAAATTCGGCATTACCCGCGAGGACCAGGACGCCTTCGGATATCAGAGCCAGATGCGGGCGGTCAAGGCGGTCACCTCCGGAAGGTTCAAGGAGGAAATCGTTCCCGTCATGGCCCGAGTGCCCAAAAAGGACAAAAGCGGCGTCACGTTTTACGAAGAAAAGGTTTTCGACACGGATGAGGGCATCCGCCCGGACACCACGATTGAAAGGCTGGCCAAGCTGCGGCCGGTTTTCAAAAAAGGCGGCAGTGTCACGGCGGGCAACTCCTCCCAGACCAGTGACGGAGCGGCGGCCGTTGTGGTCATGAGCCGGGAACGCGCCAAGGCCATGGGGCTCAAACCCCTGCTGACCTTCCGGGCCTTTGCCGCGGCAGGCGTGCCACCGGAACTGATGGGGATCGGACCCACCGCGGCCGTCCCCAAAGTCCTGAAACTAACCGGCCTCAAGGTCGAGGACCTGGACCTCATCGAGCTGAACGAAGCCTTCGCCTCTCAATCCCTCTACTGCATCCGGACACTTGGATTCGACCCGGAAAAGGTCAACGTCAATGGCGGTGCCATCGCCCTGGGACACCCCCTTGGCTGCACGGGCACGAAACTGACCGTTTCCCTTCTCCACGAGATCAGAAAACGAAAAGGACGCTGGGGGCTGGTGACCATGTGCATTGGCGGCGGCATGGGAGCGGCGGCAATCTTTGAAAACGAAGCGGATTAAAGACAAGGAGGATCACACCATGGAAAAGAACGCGGGAGGAAGCTTCCTTTTAGAGACAGCGGACCCGGACGATATCTTCACGCCGGAGGACATGACGGAAGAGCACAAACTCGTCGCAAAGGCGGCGGAGGAATTTCTGCTGGGCGAGGTTGCCCCGGTAATCGACGACCTGGAAGCCAAGAAAGAGGGGCTGATGCCCCAGCTCCTCAGAAAGTCGGCGGAAGTCGGCCTGATGGGGGGAGACATTCCGGAGGAATACGGCGGCATGGGGCTGGACAAGATCAGCTCCCTTATCATCACCGAAAAGGTACCCCTGGGCGGCCCCTTCGCGGTCGCCAACGTGGACCACACGGGGATCGGCAGCCTGCCCATCGTTTACTTCGGGAACGATGAGCAGAAGAAACGCTACCTCCCCGGGCTGGCGAACGGCGAGTTGATTGGCTCCTATGCCCTGACAGAACCGGAGGCCGGGACCGACGCCCTGAACGCCAAAACGACGGCCACCCTGTCGGAAGGCGGCAAGTACTATATCCTGAACGGCGAAAAACAGTTCATCACCAACGCGGGTTACGCAGACATCTTTATTACATACGCCAAGATCGATGGAGAGCAGTTCACCGGTTTCATCATCGACCGCGACTCGGAAGGTCTCTCCTTGGGTGAAGAGGAAGACAAGATGGGGATCCGGGGCACCTCGACCCGGAGCCTGATCCTGGACAACGTCAAGGTCCCGGTGGAAAACCTGCTCTTCAAGCCGGGAAAGGGGCACGTGGTCGCGTTCAATATCCTCAATATCGGGCGTTACAAACTGGGGGGCGCCTGCGTAGGCGCGGCGAAGCTGGCGCTGGCGGACACCATCCAGTACGCCAAATCACGGGTTCAGTTCGGGCACCCCATCGCCGATTTCGGCCTGATCAAGGAAAAAATCGGCGAGATGGTCATCCGAACCTTCGTGGCGGAGAGCATGGTATACCGAAACGCGGGACTCATTGAAGACCGCCTCAAGGATATCGACATGACCTCCCCGGAGGCTGGCTTTGAATCCGCCCGAGGGATCGAGGAATACGCCACCGAGTGCTCCATCAATAAGGTTTACGGGTCCGAAATGCTGGACTACGTCGTGGACGAAGCCGTTCAGATTCACGGTGGCTACGGATACATCAAGGACTATCCGGTAGAGCGGTACTACCGCGATTCCCGCATCAACCGGATCTTTGAAGGCACCAACGAAATCAACCGCCTTCTGATCCTGCGCATGCTGCTAAGGCGCGCGCTCAAGGGAGAGCTTCCCCTCGTTCAGGCCATGAAACAGGCAGCCAGTGACCTGCTGAAGCCGAGCGGCCTCCGCCAGGCTCCCCAGGAGGGGATGGAGATGCTCGAATCCCTGACGGAAAACGCGAAAAAGATTGGCCTTCTGGTCGCCGGCGCCGTGTACCAGGCCCATCCGGATGACCTGAGTGAGCAGCAGGAGCTGATCGGCATGATCAGCGACATCATCATCGAGATTTTCGCCATGGACAGCCTGCTCGCGCGCGTCAAAAAGATGATGAAACGGAACAACGGGGAGATGCCTGAAATCCCGGGCGCCATTGCCAATGTTTATGTCATCGATGCCATGATGCGAATCGAACGGTGGGCGAAACTCATCTTCGCGGCCGTGGCGCAGGGAGACGTGCTTCGGACACAGCTTTCCGCCCTGAAGCGCCTCACCCGTTACATGCCGGTCAACAGCGTGGCCCTGCGGCGGAAGGTCGCGGACCGGGTCCTTCAGGCGGGCCGGTATCTCGTCTCATAAAGACCCGACTCGGGGCCGTGTTTCAGTCACGGCCCCTTTTTTATACCCCTATCTTCGGGCGCGCGCCCGTCCCTTGATGCCGTTTCAGCGACATGTTATAACCCCTTCACGTAAAATCAGCCAAAAGGTGGACACGGAAATGAGTCTTGTTGAGACATTGAGAGCGCGGGGGTTTCTGTATCAGATAACAGACGAGCCGGGATTGAAGGCCCTGGAATCGGAGGGCCCTATCACGGGATATATCGGCTTTGACCCCACGGCGGACAGCCTGCACGTGGGGTCCCTGGTCCCCATCATGGCGCTGGTACACATGCAGCGCGAA
>WGDA01000121.1 GCA_015493505.1 Pseudomonadota bacterium
GGACGCATATGTTTCGAGGCACCCCCTTGAGCCGCACAAGCAGGGCCTCCCCTGGTACGCGACAGAGAGATGTCCAAACTCCCCCGCCATTCCATCAGCGCCCCGGTAAATCATTCCATTCAGGACGATTCCCCCCCCGATTCCGGTTCCAAAGGTGATATAAAGAAAATCCTTTGTCCCTCTTCCCGCCCCCTGCCACATCTCTCCCAGTGTCTGAACGGTCGCGTCATTGTCAACGAAAACGGGAAATGAAAGGGGTTTCTGAATCATTTCCCGGATGGGAATCGCCCCTTTGAAGGGAAGATTGGGGGGGGCATGCAAAATCCCCTGGGGGTAAAGGAGTGGACCTGGAATACCAATGCCTGTTCCCACGAGGTGCTTGTCTGGGTGATTGTTTGAGATTTTCAGAAGTAAATCCGAGACCCAGGATGTGAAATCCGTGGGAGATGACACCTTGGGAAGGGGGATGGTCTGCTGAGACAGAAGGGTCGCCTTCGCGTCAATCGTCCCGATTTTGACATAAGAACCTCCGATGTCGCATCCTATCGCCAAGCTCATGTTTCTTACTCCTAAAAAGTTATTTATTCGTTGGGGTATCTTCCACTGTCGAGTTTATAGAAATCCCGAAGCGTTCTGAACCTGAACACAAAGGCGGAGGTAAGGGTAAAGACAATGACGCCACCCAGGATCCAGATGACTCCGGCATAGGGAAGGCCCGCAGCGACCCGTTGTCGCACGAGGGTGACCAGGGTCCAGATCCAGATACCTGTGGCAAGCAGGAGAATGACCTGCGTGATTCTTGCTGAGATGGGGTGGCGAATCAGGAGTACCGCGAGAGGAACAAAGCCAATGCCTGTCAGAATGATCCGGCCATGGCGAAGAAAATGGGCGCTAATCAGGAGTGAACTCAAGATTACGGGAGATAACTGGAGGCAGGCGAGTGAAAGCTTTTTCATCAGTTGTATTGATGGCCTTTCGCGTCAGAGGTTATTCCCATCTTTTCAAAACATCCCATTTTGCCTTGTCGATGCCGGTTTTCAATCCACTTCACCTGACCCACTTTTTTTATCACACCTCCCGATTTTCGCAAACCCTTTGAGCTGGTTGATCAGAAAAACGCTTCACATTTTGCCTCCCCCGGTATATAAATTTCTGGGAAATAATTTTTGAGAAGGGAGCATCAATGCGGGTTTTGATATTGATGCATGACCCCCAGGAAGACGCGGGAACCATCGAGTCATACCTGAGACGGCATCATGCGGATATCAATCTGGTGGAATTTTATAAAGGGCAGCGCCTTCCGGACAACGCGCTGCAACATGACGCTATTGTTTCCATGGGTGGCCCCATGAACGTTTATGAGGAAGAGACATATCCCTTTCTGAAGGATGAAACGGAGTTTCTTGCTCGGTGTTTTGAGAGGCGGGTCCCCGTGCTGGGGATTTGCCTTGGCGCGCAAATGATGGCGAAAGCGGCTGGCGCCCACGTTTCCAGGGCCCCATTGGAGGAGACCGGATGGTATGAAATCTCCGTGACTCCTGCCGGACGTTCAGACCCTTTTTTCTCGGGACTTCCCGAAACGTTTATGGTTTTTCAACTACATGGCGATACCTTTGAGATCCCGCCTGACGGAACCCTTCTGGCCACGTCTTCTACCTGTCATAACCAGGCTTTTAGAATCGAAAATAGCCTGGCGCTCCAGTTTCATCTGGAAATTAACGATAAAAAACTCGCCGTATGGCTGGCCGATCATGACCTGAAAGAGGATGTTTTAAAGACCTATCAGAAGGTGGAGGAACGCCTTCATCGCCACGCTGCAATCTTGTACGGGAATTTCTTCGGCATTCCGAAAGAATAAACTGGGCAATTCACCTGTTCAAAGAGCCAAGGGTTTCTCATAAAAACAACATAAATGTATGAATAAACCTCATTAGCCTACATAAATGTTTGAATTTGTTGCCCACGATGATTCTGTGGGGCTATCTATCTGCTTGATATATATAGGTTATGCTGGACTTAGTTGAGTGGCACACTGTTTGCCATGAAAAGGGTAAATGAAGGAATAAAAAATACTGGGAGGATAGACTGAGACCAGCGGATACCGTTTTTGTCCTAACCGCGACCGCGTTTGTCATGCTAATGACACCCGCGCTGGGCCTGTTTTATGGGGGAATGGTTCGCTCCAAAAACGTGCTTGGCACCTTGATGCACAGCTTTATCCTTCTTGCCATGGTTTCGATTGAATGGGTGTTGTGGGGGTATACCCTTTCCTTTGGCCCGGATATCGGAGGCATCATCGGAAACCTCAGCCGGTTTGGCCTGCGGGGAGTGGGAATCGCGCCAAACCCTGATTATGGCGCGACCATTCCACAGCTCTCTTTTATGATTTTTCAGTGTATGTTTGCGGTGATTACTCCCGCGTTGATCGCGGGGGCATTCGCGGAAAGGATTAAGTTCAGCAGCTTCCTTCTTTTCAGCCTTTTATGGGCAACCTTTGTTT
>WGDA01000122.1 GCA_015493505.1 Pseudomonadota bacterium
CTTTCTTCCCTCTCTGGGGTGTTTTTCCCCTTTCTGCCCCCATAACTCCCTCAAATGTCCCATCGTTACATGCCACGCTTGGGGTAAACTTTTTTCCCCTGCTTTCCTCTCCCTTGCTGCCTCTATATCTGGGGACTAAGCAATTGGCTCTCGCAGCCTCGCTTCATCGTTATTGACAGATTACGTCCCGTTTTGCTAAATTTGACTATATATGGAGGGGACTTCGATTCACACGATTTTTTTCACGCGACCGGGGACACCATGAAGGAGTTTGGGTTTTTCCCAAAAACTTCGCGGCCGTTTTCAATTATTTGCCAATACGAATTCCCTAAAAGAGAGGCGCTATGTCTGGCTCAGTCCAGCTAACCGACCTGGTCAAGGAATATCCCGGCGTCGTTGCCGTAGACCATCTGACCCTCGAAATCCGCGAGGGAGAGTTCATGACTTTTCTGGGTGCCAGTGGGTCCGGGAAGACCACCACCCTCTCCATGGTGGCGGGGCTAACGCTGCCCACCTCCGGGGAGATCCTTCTCAACGGGCAGGATGTCACGTTCATCCCTCCTCACAAACGGAACATCGGGATGGTCTTTCAGAACTACGCCCTCTTCCCCCACATGACGGTCTTTGAAAATATCGCTTTTCCCCTGAAGATGCACAAGGTTTCCAAACAGGAAATCGAAAAGAGGGTCCGGCAGGCTCTGGAGATGGTCGAACTGCCGCGGCACGGTGACCGCTACCCGTCTCAACTCTCGGGAGGCCAGCAGCAACGGATCGCGCTGGCGAGGGCCCTCTCGTTCGAGCCCGGCCTCATCCTGAT
Organism: Pseudomonadota bacterium; assembly: GCA_015493505.1. Lineage (GTDB taxonomy): Bacteria > Desulfobacterota > S145-22 > S145-22 > S145-22 > S145-22. The sequence continues at coordinate 818 of WGDA01000122.1, forward strand.
GGACGAACCGCTGGGGGCACTCGACAAAAAGCTGCGGCAACACATGCAGATCGAGATCAAGCACATTCAGGAGCGTTTGGGATTCACTACCATATATGTAACCCACGACCAGGAAGAAGCCCTGACCATGTCCGATCGGATCGCGGTCCTGCGCGATGGCCATCTGGAACAGGTCGGGAGCCCGGAAGAACTATACGAAGAACCAAAAACTTTGTACGTCGCTGATTTTATCGGCGAGTCTAACATCCTCCAGGCCGAACTTCTAAAGATAAATGGTGACCGTCTCGACCTTCAACTGCCCGGGGGGGTGCCCTTTACCGCCCTGAAATGTTTCGACTCACCGAAGGGCCCCGCCGTGTCCGTCGCCATCCGCCCGGAAAAGTTCCGGGTGGTTCAACCCGCGGAGGAGGTCTCCAGGGAATACAATATATTCAAAGGCGTCGTAAAGGAGGTGATTTATTTCGGCGAGAGCTCGAAAATCAGGGTGGAAATCGCAAAGGGGGCTTCGGTTGTCGTCAAGCAACCCAATTTCGATCCATCCCAAAAGGTAGGTATTGGAGAATCCCTGACCCTCGGGGTGCACTGGCGTAGCTGTCGCACCTATTCCGAGGGTCAACCACTCTAATCAGGGGAAAGGAGGAGCTTTATGGGTAAGAAAAAGGTTACAAGACGTGAATTTCTTAAAGACACAGCGATGGTGACGGCTGCGGCAGCCGTCGGGCCACACATCTTTGTCCGAAAAGCCACGGCTGCCTCAAACAAAAAGCTGGTAATTTGCTCATACGGAGGATCTTACCAGGCCTCGCAACGCAAGGCGTTTTTTGAGCCCTTCATGAAGGCAACAGGGGTCAAGATTGTCGAAGCGACAGGGCCGGACCTGGCGAAGATCAAGGCCCAGGTCACCAGCGGAAACGTGGAGTGGGATGTGGTGGATATCGAATCCCGCATCATGTACACCGCCATGACGGAAAACCTGCTGGAGCCGATCGATACCAACATTGTGAAGCTGGACACCATTGTCAAACCGGCCATTCACAAATATGGCATCGGGAATATCGCCTTTACGACGGCCCTGACCTACAACAAGAAACAGTTGAAAAAGGCGCCAAAGAGCTGGGCAGATTTCTGGGACGTCAAAAACTTTCCGGGGCCCCGCTCCCTGCAGGACCACGCGCCTTTCAACCTGGAATTCGCCTTGATCGCTGATGGGGTGAACAAGGACAAGCTGTACCCACTCGACATCGACCGGGCGTTCAAGAAGATGAGCCAGATCAAAGGCAACATCGACGCGTGGTGGGAATCCGGGGCACAATCGATTCAGCAGCTTACCTCCGGGGCGGTGGTCATGAGTTCCGCCTGGAACGGGCGTGTCAATGTGGCCCAATCCAAGGGAGTTCCTCTCGAAATCGTGTGGGAAGGCGCCGCGTATGACTGGGATCTGTGGGCCGTACCCAAGGGGACTCCCCGCAAAGAGCTGGCCATGCAGTTCATCCAGTTTGCCCTGAACGCGAAACGCCAGGCGTATCAGTGCGGCAAACTCATCGCGTACGGTCCCTCCAACAAGTTGGCCTACAATTACATCGACAAGGCCCGGCAGAAACAGCTCCCGACCTATCCGGACAACCTGGCCAAACAGTTCAGTTTCAACTCCAAATGGTGGCAGCCCAGGCTCAACAAGCTGAACGAGAAATGGGCGGCCTGGAAAATCAGTTAACGACACAAACGGGGGAGCATCCCGGGAAACACGCATGAACAGGACGCACCATCGATCTTTCAAGGCGATTCTCTTTCATCCCACAGCCAAAGGGATGCTCCTTCTAATTCCCGCCCTCACCGCTCTAATCATCCTGTTTGTCATTCCCATTTACCGAATTTTTCACCTCAGTCTGTTCGACCCCCATTTCACCCTCAAATACTATCTCGCCTTTTTCCAGCGACCGGTTTACATGCGCGTCATGTGGATTACGGTCAAGATCAGTTTGATTGTAACGGCGGCGTGCCTGTTCGTGGGATACCCATTCGCGCTGGTGCTCAGCCGCGCGGGGGAAAAGCTGAGCAAACTCTTTATCGTCTGCATCATCCTCTCCATGTGCATCAGCCTGCTGGTCAGGAATTTTTCCTGGATTATCATTCTCCAGCGTTCCGGCATCGTGGACACCTTCCTGATGAAGGTCGGCCTGACGCATCACCATGTCAAACTGCTGCACAATCTTTTTTCCGTCGTCCTGGGGATGACCGAAATTCTTTTGCCATACATGATCCTTCCCATCTTCAGCGTGCTGAAAAGTATCGACCCCAACCTACCTCAAGCCGCTCAGACCATGGGGGCCCGACCGTGGCAGGCCTTCTGGTGGGTCACCTTTCCATTGAGCCTCCCGGGCGTTTACGCGGGTTTTCTACTGGTCTTTATCATGAGCTTGGGATACTTCATCACCCCGGCCCTCCTGGGCGGGGCCCGTGAAATGATGATTTCCAACATGATCGCATTTCAGGTTCAGACCGTTCTCAACTGGCATTTCGCCGCGGGGTTGTCCATGATTCTGCTGATCGCGACCCTCATCTTCTACGCGATCTTCAACAAGGCGGTCGGGCTTGAAAAGCTTGAAAATCTGGGGGTCTGATGGACGTCAATGAGAGAAAAATACGCCTGATAGAAATCATCTTCGGAGTGCTGGTCTCCATCTACCTGATTGCCCCTATCTTTGTGCTCGTCCCCATGTCTTTCGGCCCCGCCCGATTCTTTTCGTTCCCCCCACCCGAATTTTCCGTGGAACAGTACGTCAAATTCTTTCACAGCGCCCCCTGGTGGCGAGCCATCCGCGTCTCCTTTGAGGTCGCGGTCATGGCGTCTTTTTTCGCGTCCGTTCTGGGTATCCTGACTTCCCTCGCCATGCGTTACAAAATTCCCGCGAAAGGTTTTTTAAACGCCCTATTCATTTCGCCCATGATCGTGCCGCTCATCATCACAGCCGTCGCCCTCTATTCTTTCTTCGCCAAATTCCATTTGGTGGATACGATTCCGGGCCTCGTGATGGCGCATACCATCCTGACACTCCCCTTCGTCATCATCACAGTTTCCGCTACCCTGAAGGGTCTGGATCCCTCGTTGGAAAAGGCGGCCGCCACACTCGGCGCGAGCCCGCCCAAGGTCTTCTTCAAAGTCACCCTTCCCCTGATAAAACGGGGGGCCATCACCGGCGCCATTTTTGCGTACATGATTTCCTTCGATGAAACCGTTGTGGCCATCTTTCTTTCCAGCTCTCACGCCATTACCCTTCCGAAAAAGATGTGGGACAGCATCCGCTTTTCCATCGAACCGATTCTCCCGGCGCTGTCAACGATTCTTATCCTCTTCGCGATCCTCATGCTGATTCTTTTAGAGGTGCTCTCGCGGAAAAAAGGGTAGCACCACTTTCCCGACTTCTCCGGTAACCGCAAAAAAAACCCCGGCCGTGTAGCCAGGGCTCGGCTTCTCATGGATTTGCCCGCGCGGACTCTTTCACAGTAGGGGGGCTATCTCCTCCCCTTTCGGGAAAACCCCGTAATGGCCGCCGGTATGGACAAACAACACCCTGGCGCCTTTGGGAACCACTCCCTCCCGAATCTGCCGGGTCATCCCTAAAAAGGTCTTCAAGGTATAGACAGGATCAAGAATCAGGCCCTCCAGTCGGGCGATACGGATAAGTTCTTTCAGTTCTTCCGGCGTGTTCAGGGCGTAACCGATCCCCACGAACCGGTCATCGAAATTCATATCAAAAAGACCGTCAGGGAATGTCACGCCGTACCACGCCTCAAACTCCTGTAGAATCCGCTTCACTTCCGCTTCGAAATAGGCCACATCGTCACACACGGCAACCCCCTGAAGCCTGGATGAAACCCCGTGGTGCTTCAGGCCAATCATCATCCCCGCGTAGGTTCCGCCGGAGCCAAGAGCGCAATAGATGAAGTCAAAAGGTTCCGGCAGGCCCGCAAGCTCTTCGGCCATACGAATATACCCCAGGCTGCCCGTGGCGTTGGATCCACCCATGGGAATGAGGTAAGGCTTATGTCCCTGCCGCTCCAGCGTGGCAACGGTGTTTCGCTCGATCTCGTGGAGATTTTCAAATTCTTCCCGGGAATAAAAAGAGGTGGTCGCTCCCAGGATCCGGTCTACAAGATAGTTTCCGTTGGGAATCGCCGGCTTCTCCCCCCGGAGGATAAGGTGGCAGGCAAACCCCATTCGCGCCGCCACGGCGGCCGTGGCACGGCAATGGTTCGATTGAACCCCGCCACACGTAATCAGTGTGTCACACCCCTTCTCGCGGGCGTCATATAACAGATATTCCAGCTTGCGAATCTTGTTACCTGAGGCCACACTCTCCGTCAGATCGTCCCGTTTGACGTAAAGCGAGACGCCAAGCTCCTCCGACAGGCGATCCAGCCTCTCAACAGGAGTGGGGAGTTGTGCCAGCGTGAAGCGTTTTTCCAGCAACGCGCCAAGCCGGGGAAAGGTGCCCATAACGCTCCCTCCTTTCTTAATGCGTTTCGTAGCTGATTTTTTCTTCCAGATAATGTGAAAGGTGAATCAGGGGATAACAGATGACAAAATAGAGAATACCCACCAGGCCGAACACTATCAATCCTTCTGGGATGCGCTGAACGGTCAGCCATCCCACGCGCGTAATATCGGTCAGGCCGATGACCGACACGATCGAAGAATCCTTGACCAACAGGACATATTCCCCAACCAGAGGAGGTAAAATAACCCGGACCGCCTGCGGAAAAATAACATAACGCATTCTCTGAAAGGCGTTGAGTCCGTAGGCCGTCGCGGCTTCCCGCTGCCCTCTGGGAATCGAGAGAATTCCGGCAGCCACGATTTCACTGATATAAGCCCCCGCATAAACGGTCAGGGCGATGGCCGCAGCAGGAAAAGGGCTCAGTTGAATGCCTGTTTCTGGTAAGATGAAATAAATAATAAAGATATGAACGAGAAAGGGAATTCCTCGCATGTAATCAGCATAAAATCCCATGATTTTAGAAAGACCAAACCGTTTGACCGCCCTGAGAATCCCACACATGACACCCAGCAAAGTTCCCGCCACCAAACTGATGCCGGAAACCAGAGCCGTGATTCCCATTCCTTTAAAGAACAGAGGAAGACTGTGCATCAGTTCTTTGAAATAGATGTCAAGCATGCCTATTTCCCTTCCATAAAAATGAGGTGATTCTGCCACCAGTTGGAAAGGTATTTCAAGACGTAATAAATCAGCAGATAAAAAGCAGCCGCTGTGAAAAACCCCTCGGCAGGCATGAAACGTTCAGACGCCAGGCGCTGGGCGGCCCGGGTTAATTCAAGCACCGAAATCAGGGAGACGAGAGAGCTGTCCTTGACCAGCACGATAAACTGCCCCAAAAGGGCCGGAATCGTCACCCCAATGGCCTGGGGGAGTATGATGTAACGCATGCGCTGAAAATAAGACAACCCGTAAGCGGTTGCCGCTTCCGTCTGTCCGGAAGGGATGGAAATGATGCCCGCCCGTATAATCTCCGCGATGTAGGCGCCACTGTTCAGTGCAAGGGCGAGAATTCCGGTTTCCACTTCGTTGATATAGATGTGCAGATTTGGCAAGCCAAAATAGAAAAAATAAAGCTGGGCCAGCAGGGGGGTGGAACGGATGGACTCGATGTAAATCCCCGCGAGCTTCTGCAGAAAACGCCTGCCAGACAGCCGCATACCACAGGCGATGATCCCGAGAATCAGGGCGAAAAAGATACTGATTCCCGAAATCCAGCATGTTGCCCACAACCCCTTCAGGAAAAGGGGCATATACTGCCAGATGACACGGAAATTAAAGTATCTAAGCACGAGACACCTTTTCGTGAAGAAAAAAACGGGGGGAGATTCAATTCTCCCCCCTACTCGTCAAAGGTTAGTGATCTTTTTGCCAGCGGTTGGAGTTGACCCAATAGTCCAGGTTCTGTTTGAGCTGACCATTATTCCTGACCCACAAGAAAAAGAGGTTGAGCCACCGGAGAAGGTGAGTCTCATTCGGCCGGACGGCAAAGCAAAGAGGCTGAGCGCTTAATGCCTCAGGTAGGATAGCAATTGAGCCTTTCGGGAAGCTCGCCATCTGACCTCGAACGGCAGAAAGATCATTCACGCCCACATCCGCCTTACCGGCAAGGACAGCATTTATCAGCATGGGGCCGCCTCCTTTATAAGCCTTGATGTCTGCCTTGGGCAGAACACGCCTGGCATCTGTTTCACCGGTCGACCCCAGTAAAACAGCCACTCGAACCCCCGGCTTGTTGCAGTCTGCAAGCGTCTTAAACTTGCTGGCATTCCCTTTTTTCGTAAAAATGATGCTCTTGGTATAGTAAAAAGGATCCGTAAAGGAAACCACAAGAGCCCGTTTCAGTGTGGCGGTCATATCCGCGGCAAGCATATCAGCTTTTTTGGACAGCAGCGCCGGGATCAGACCATCCCAGTCATAATCAAGAAACTTGACCTTGACGCCCATATATTTACCAATCAGGCGGCAAAGCTCCACAGAGCTGCCCGTCCGTTTACCATTTTTATCGATAAATGAAAAAGGAGGACCCTGCGTTTGTACAGCAACACGTAACACCCCCCTATGAACAATCTGGTCCAATGTATCCGCTGCGGCAGGCAAGGTAAATCCAAGGATAAGAGTCAAAATGATGAACATCTTTAAAAAACGTTTCATATTACTTCTCCTTTAATTATGGGTGATGATTTTGCTCAAGAATTCCTTCGTGCGCTCATGTTTGGGGTGTTCGAAAAACACATCGGGGGTGTTTGATTCGACAATTTGTCCTGCGTCCATAAAGATCACCCGATGCGCGACCTGGCGCGCGAAGCCCATTTCGTGTGTGACCACAATCATGGTCATCCCCTCCTTGGCCAATTCAACCATCACGTCCAGCACTTCCTTGATCATCTCCGGGTCCAGCGCGCTGGTCGGTTCATCAAAAAGCATCACCTTCGGATTCATTGCCAATCCCCGTGCAATCGCGACCCGCTGACACTGCCCCCCAGAAAGCTGGGATGGGTATGCGTCTGCCTTATCCGGGATACCGACGCGCTCCAACAGGCGTCTGGCGGTCGCCTCCGCCTCCTTCCGGGGCACCTTTTTGACCTTGATGGGCGAAAGCACCACGTTCTCAAGGACAGTCAGATGAGGATAGAGATTGAATGACTGAAACACAAAACCGATCTGGCTACGCAGCTTGGTCAAATTCGTGGAGCGTTTGTTGACCTGAATCCCATCCACGATGATTTCACCTTTCTGGATGGGCTCAAGCTGGTTGATACAGCGAATGAGAGTTGATTTTCCGGAGCCGGACGGCCCACAGACAACGACAACTTCACCGGGTTTGACTTGGAGGTTGATGTCCTTCAGGACATGAAGGGAACCGAACCATTTGTTGACATTCTTGAAGATGATCATGGAAAGCGAACGCTGTTTGTCGCCTCACCTCCTTTCCAGGTATAATTGATTTCTATCATAAGATACGCCGCCCAAGGTGTCAAGACGCAAGCCAGCCAAATCTACGATTGGTTTTGTGGAGACCAGTGGTTTAAGCTTTTCAGGTTTGATGCTCTCGCAAAAAGTCAGAATTAGAAGGCAAAGTAAAAAGCTTCAAGTTCAAGGAGCGCAATTCCTGAGGAATGAGGCGACCTTAGAGGTCGCTGCAATGATTCACCCTGCTTGCCCCGTAGCTCCAGAAGATGGTACTGGGGTTAAATCGGCTTTGCCGCCTCGCTTCGCGAGATTTAATCCCGATGGAATAAAAGACAAAAACAGATTCCATTGGACAGGCACGGCAGGGGATGCAGCGCGACACAGAAATTGGACTTTTTGCGAAGCCGTCAGGTTTTAAAAAGCTTTTTTCTTGTTCATCATACCGCCGCATTCCAGATCCTTTCCAACCTCGCGCGACACAAGCTTTTCTCCCAAATAAGTGTGTTTTGAAAGGCAAATGGCCCCAAGCGAAAAGGATTTTAATCGGCCAAATCAGCCTTGACAACACAAGATATTGTGTTAAAAGAATCCTTGAATACTACATATAGGGGTGGAAGAATGAAAAACCATGGTCAGGACGGGATTCCAAAGGACCTGAGCGAGCCCGAGGTAACCGAGAACGCGTTGACGGTCTTAACCCGCCGATATCTGAAAAAAGACGTGGAAGGAAACCCGCTCGAATCACCCGGAGAGATGTTCTGGCGGGTGGCCCGGTTCATCGCCCAGGCGGACGCGCGGTATGACGAGAACGCCGATGTGGAGGCCCTCGCGCGGCGGTTCTACCGGCTCATGGCCAGCTTCGACTTCCTTCCCAATTCTCCCACCCTGATGAACGCGGGGCGGGAGTTGGGACAGCTCTCCGCCTGCTTCGTGCTGCCCATCGAGGACTCCATGGAGAGTATCTTCACCACCCTGAAACACGCGGCCCTGATTCACAAGAGTGGCGGTGGCACCGGGTTTTCCTTCTCCCGCGTGCGCCCGAAGAACGACATGGTGTTGTCCACCAAGGGCATCTCCAGCGGGCCCATCTCGTTCATGAAGGTCTATGACGCAGCCACCGAAACCATCAAGCAGGGCGGCACGCGCCGAGGTGCCAACATGGCCATCCTGAACGTGGACCATCCCGATATCATGGAGTTCATCACGGTGAAGGGCGTGCGGGGGGAGCTGCACAACTTCAACCTCTCCGTGGGCCTCACGGAGGACTTCATGCGGGCGGTGATGGATGACAGGCCCTACGCCCTCATCAACCCCCGCTTGAAGGAGAAGGTGCGGGAGCTTCTGGCCTCGGAGGTCTTCGGCCAGATCGTCCACCAGGCCTGGGCGGGGGGCGAGCCGGGCATCATCTTCCTCGACCGGATGAACGCCGACAACCCGACCCCGGCCCTGGGCCAGATCGAGAGCACGAATCCCTGCGTCTCGGCGGACACCTGGGTCATGACTGCCGAAGGTCCCCGGCAGGTCAAGAATTTAATCGGACGCCCCTTCACGGCCCGCGTGAACGGCAGGGATTTCCAGTGCGCTGAAGGGTTTTTCTCCACGGGAAGACGGCCACTGTTTGAGCTGCGGACGCGGGAAGGGTACCGCCTCCGTTTGACAGCGAACCACCCCCTTCTCAAGGTCACCCGGTTGACCCGATCCATGACGGAGACCACGTGGGCCGCCGCCGGGGAGCTCGCACCGGGGGACAAGATCGTCCTCAACGACCACACGGCAAACCCGGAATGGGACGGCTCCGGCACCTACGGGGAAGGCTATCTCCTCGGGCTGCTCATCGGCGACGGTACACTCAAGAAAGACAAGGCGGTCCTCTCGGTGTGGGGGAACGGATCCAACGGAAACGGGACAATCCTCGAAAAAACACTCCGGTACGCGAAGGCCCTTCCAAACCGGTCCGATTTCAAGGGATGGATGCACCTGGCTGAGAGAAATGAATACCGCCTGCAGAGCGCGACCCTGCGGGACCTCGCCTTCGCCTACGACCTGGAGGTGGGGCACAAATTTCCCACATCCGGTATAGAATTGGGCTCAAGCGAATTCTACAAGGGGTTCCTGCGGGGGATCTTCGACGCGGACGGGTCGGTGCAGGGCTCGCATAAAAAAGGGGTCAGTGTCCGCCTCGCCCAGTCGGACCTGGGGACTTTACTTACGGTCCAGCGGATGCTGCTGCGGCTGGGCATCGCCTCCCGCCTCTACGAAAACCGCCGGCCGAAGGGAGGAACACGGCTGCCGGACGGGAAGGGAGGCACGGCGCTTTATCCGACCAAGGCGCAACACGAGTTGGTGATTTCCAAAGACGACCTCGCTCAGTTCGATACCCTTGTGGGATTTTACCACCAAACAAAAAACGCCCTCTTGAAACGTCATCTATCAACCTACAAGCGGCGGTTAAACCGCGAGCGATTTATCGCGACGGTCGCCAAAATCGCCCCCATCGGAGAGGAAGAAGTCTATGACTGCCGGGTGCCGGGGATCAACGCCTTCGACGCCGATGGGTTCGTGGCCCACAACTGCGGCGAGCAACCATTGCTTCCCTACGAGTCGTGCAACCTGGGGTCCATCAACCTGAGCCGGATGGTCACAGGCAGCGAGATGGACTGGGACAAGCTGCGGGAGACCGTGCGGCTGAGCGTGCATTTCCTTGACAACGTCATCGACATGAACCGCTACCCCCTCAAGGAGATCGAGAAGATGACCCTGGGGAACCGGAAGATTGGCCTGGGAGTGATGGGGTTCGCCGACACCCTGATCAAGCTGGGAATTCCCTATAATTCGGAAGAGGCGTTAAACAAGGCGGAAGAGATCATGGCATTCATCGACACGGAGGCCCTGACCGCCTCGCGGGAACTGGCCAAGAAGCGGGGGCCCTTCCCCAACGTGGCGAAAAGCATCTACGCCGGCGACAAGGAGCCACCCCGGAACGCGACCCGCACCACCATCGCCCCGACGGGGACCATCAGCATCATCGCGGGCTGCTCCAGCGGCATCGAGCCCCTGTTCGCCCTCTGCTTCACCCGGAACGTTCTGGACAATGACCGGCTGATGGAGATCAACCCCATCTTCAGGGAAAGGATGGAAAAAGAGGGGATTGCCACCGCCGCTCTCTATGAGGAGATCCTCAAGACCGGCTCCATCCAGGCCATGTCCGACATCCCGGAGGACATCCGCCGGGTCTTCGTGACGGCCTACGACGTCACACCGGAGGACCATATCCGGATCCAGGCGGCGTTTCAGCGCTTCACCAACAACGCCGTCTCCAAGACTGTCAACTTCCCCGCCGACGCCACGGAGGAGGACATTCGCCAGGTCTATCTGCTTGCCTACGAACTGGGCTGCAAGGGTGTGACCATCTACCGCGATGGCTCCCGGGAGGGCCAGGTTTTGACCCGGGGGGTGGAGGAAAAGAAAGAGGAAAAACCCCAGGCCGGTCGCATCAAGCGGGAACGCCCGCCGGTCCTGACGGGGCGGACCTATCAGATGACCACGGGGTGTGGTGCCTTGTATGTGACCATCAACGAGGACGAGAAGGGGCTTTTCGAGCTCTTCAACACCATGGGGAAGGCGGGGGGCTGCGCGGCGAGTCAGTCCGAGGCCATCGGCCGCCTTGTCTCCCTCGCATGGCGGACGGGAATTCCCGCCGACCCCGTCATCAAGCAGCTCATCGGCATCAGTTGCCACAAGCCGTTCGGGTTCGGGGAGAACCGGATCCTCTCCTGCGCCGACGCCATCGCCAAGGCCATCAAGAGGCACGTGTACGGAGAGCTCTCGGAAGAGGACAAACACGCCAACGGAAAGATCGGGGCATGCCCCGAGTGCGGCGGCACGGTGGAACACGAGGGTGGCTGCATGGTCTGCCACGCCTGCGGGTATTCGGAGTGTGGGTAAGATAGGTAGAAGGCTGAAGGTTGAAGGTCGAAGGGTGAAAAGGGAGAGGCTAATGGCAAAGGGCGAAAGGCAAAGGGTATAACTTATTAATTGTTTTTATAGTGTTTCCTTGGCGTCTTTGCGCCTTAGCGTGAGAAATGAAAAGGGATCGAAGTTTTCCTTGGTTCATTTAACGCCACAAGGCACGCAGAGAAAAAAAACAGAAAAAAAAGGATGTTCATGTTTCTGGCGAACTCGGCGTGAGGGGAGTTTTGGGATGTGGTTTTTTATAGATCACGCAAAGCCGCCAAGAACGCAAAGGAAACTACTGAAAAGTTTTTCTTGATATGAATGAAAATGAAATAGCGAAGATCATTGTTGACGCGGCCTATAAAGTCCATAGCCGACTTGGGCCGGGTCTTCTTGAGGCGGTCTATGAAGTTCTTTTGGCCCATGAAATAGGAGAGAGAGGTTTAAAGGTTGAACGTCAGGTTCCCATTCCCATAGAATACAATGGGATCAAATTTCAGGAAGGCTTTCGGGCGGATATGATTGTAGAAGGCAAGGTCATCATAGAAATCAAGTCTGTGGAAACCATCCAGCGCGTTCATAAGAAGCAGTTGCTTACCTATCTGAGGCTGACGGAGATGAAATTGGGATTGCTCATCAACTTTGGGACGGATCTCATCAAGAATGGCGTTTCAAGGGTTTTAATGGGTTGTGAATTTAAAACTTTGCGTTCTTGGCGGCTTGCATGTTTAAAACCATGTTAGAAGGGGTTGCATTTTTGGGTAAGGGATTTAGAGAATGGTGGAAGAGGGGGATTGCGGCTTGGGCTTCGAGCCCGTCGCCAAGTTTCTCCCTTCCGCCAGGTATAAGTCGAGGAATAACTTGGTGCAAAGACACCGGATATTGGACAAGGCTGATGATTCCTGGCGCTTTTGTTGATGGACATTGTTGTCATCTTATTAACGGGTGATA
>WGDA01000123.1 GCA_015493505.1 Pseudomonadota bacterium
TGTGTATAAGAGACAGTTACCACACCGAGCAGGAGGCGCGGGCGCTTGACCGTCACATCGTCCAAGCGGTGGAACATTTCAACCCGGAGGCGTTGAACCGCGTATTGAGTACGGGAAAGGCTGAGGCATGCGGAGGTGGCCCCATCATTACCGCCATGCTGGTCGCGGCCGCCCTGGGCGCCGACAAATCGCGCGTGCTTGCCTACGCCACGTCCGGCGATGTTTCCGGCGACTACCAGGCCGTGGTTGGCTATCTTTCCGCCGTGTTCTACCGGGATAATGGCTCCGACTCGGAAAAAAAGGTCGGTGTGGACCTTGGTCTCACAGAGGGTGAAAAAAGGATCCTGCATACCATCGCGCGGGACGCCATTGAAAGCGCCCTGGTGGAGAAACCTCTCCCGCCCCTGCCGCCCCTGACGCCAACCCTTGAAGAATACCGTGGCGCCTTCGTGACCTTGACGAAACACGGAAACCTCCGAGGATGTATCGGCCTTATCCAACCCGTCAAACCTCTCGCGGCGTCCGTTCAGGAAATGGCGGTTGCCGCCGCCTTTCAGGACCCCCGGTTTCCCCCTCTGTCCAAAGAGGAGTGGCCAGAGATCGAGATAGAAATCTCGGCTCTTACGCCTTTCAAAGAGATTCAGGATTTCTCTGAAATCGAAATCGGAACGCACGGATTGTACATCCAGAAGGGGCCATACTCGGGGTTGTTACTCCCTCAAGTTGCCACGGAATATGGGTGGAACAGGGAAGAGTTTCTGGAGCAAACATGCCTCAAGGCCGGCCTTCCCCGCCACGCCTACAAAGACCCAGATACAAAAGTTTACATTTTTTCAGCAGATATTTTTTAACCGCGGAGACAATATGTCAAAAAAGATCCTAATCGTTGAAGATGATTCTCTTTTCCGAAACATGCTGGCTGAAATATTGAATTCAGCCGGTTATAACACATTCCGGGCAAAAGATGGTGAGGAAGGACTTGCAACATTCAAGGCATCAAACCCTGACCTTGTCGTGACGGATATCCGCATGCCCAGAAAAAACGGAATCCAGATGTCCATGGATATTCTCCGGGTTTCCCCTAAAACGCCCATCATCTTTATCAGTGGATGGTACGATCCGGAAAGGCTTTATTCAGAAAATAGAGAAAGTGCCTCCTTTCTGAAAAACGACACATTCCACCTAAGATTTCTGAAAAAACCCTTCCATGCCACACAATTGTTAAATATGATCCGGGAAGTTTTGGACCCCCACAAAAAGCATCAGGCTGCCTGACAACTATTCTCGGTCACGGCGTGTGGTGGCACAACTACGGAAAAAGTCACTCAAACAACCCTACTCTCTTGTTACAGCATGATCTGTATATTTGCATTTTCCCTGGCCTTTTTTAACCACTCATCCAAACGCTTTTCTGATTCCTGCTGATAAAGAATCCTCTCGATTCTATCCTTTACATCCTTGAAATCATGCTTTTTTGCCACTTCGATATCCAGAACTTTGATAATATGAAACCCCGATTTCGTTTCGATGACTTCCGAAACGCCACCCTTCTTCAACTTGAAAGCGGCTTCCGCGATAGGCTTCATCAAGTCCTTCCGCCGAAACCATCCCAAGTCTCCCGACGCTTGTACCAGGGGATTGTTACTGTATTCATTCAAAACGGTTGCGAATGGCTTGCCTTTGTACAGTTCAGCTTCAATCCTCATAATGAGGTTCTGGCGTTGAAGACGTTTTTCCTTCGGCAGGTCGGGGGGAGCCGGAACAAAAATCTGAGCGATTCTAACCTTTTCTCCACCATCAAATTCATTTTTGTGTTTTTCATAGTAAGCCTTCACCTGATCATCCGTGATTGTAATGTGGCTCTTAATAGCAAAATTAAAGAACCGTATTCTCTCGAGCCTTTCCTTTAAAGCCTTCTTGTATTCCTCTACTGTTAACCCCTTCTTTTTAAGAAAGTTAGCAAACTGTGTATCGGTCATCTTATTTCTTTTTTTAATCGCGTTATAAGCCGCATTGACCTCCCGGTCCGAAATCCCTCTTCCAATCCTTTTTAACTCATTTTCTATCAGCAAAGTCGAAATCATTTGCTGCAGGAAAAATCTTTGAGCCTGCGGGTCGTTGATGTTCAATTTCCCGAACTTTTCAGGGTGCTCCAGTTTAATCACCTTTGCCTCCCGTTTAAGGTCTGACAGGGTAATAATCTGATCATTGACAGACGCAACGATACGATCCACGATTCTCGCCTGAGCAGACAAACAAAAGGAAAAAAAGACTACCAGAATCAAACTCAGGCTCTTGGTACGACAGAACATAAAATTTACTCCTTTCTTAATTAAGTACGGTTTTCTTCAGGATATTTTCAAAGATATCGATATGTGCCTTTTTTCTCAGCTCACTTATCCAGCGGGCCTTTTCCTTTTCCTTTTTTTTCTGCATAAATTTCTCCGAGATCTGAGGAGCCGCCTCTTTCAACGGTAATTGTTCAGCATCTTTGACCCCGTTCAACATAAGAATATGATACCCATATGGTGTATGAA
>WGDA01000124.1 GCA_015493505.1 Pseudomonadota bacterium
AAGCGTAAATCTGGTATCTTTGCTCTTGGGTAAGCTGATGATAGGTCCTCATAAGCGCTCCTTTTACTTGGTGGAGAAGGTTCGCTATGTTTCCTATCACAGCTTGCCCCCTTCACCAACTCCTGTTGCACTTACAAGTTGAATGCAAGTCAAGCTTTTCAAAGAAAAAACGATAAGATTTTGAGAAATGAAGGCGAGCGCTAAAACCACGGCAAGCCAAATGGGCATGATAAAAAAATGGACCGGGGGAAACTTATTTTATAGAACAGTATATCAAGCGTATTCCTGTCCCAGCTTGATCCTCGAAATGTGATACTGCCCCATTCCCTGGGTGGTGTGCTGGCCGATGTGGAGCGCCTCGCCAAGGACGAGGAGGGGAAGAAGCAGGGCCACCTCCCCCTTCAGCTCCACGCCGCCCATGAATCCCTTGATGGGTTCCTGCGTTTTCTTACCCGATGGGTGTTTCTTGGTTGCTACGCGATGCACAAACCTGAAGTCCCCGTGCCGTTCGAGGCTGACGGAATTCCCGTCCAGAATCGTTTCGAGCGCCGGGACCGTCCCCGTGAAGCCGCAATGCTGGGTCGAAACCCCGGCGAGACGCCGGTGAAGGGCTTCCATAAAAAGCTCCACCGTCATATCCTCGGGCTGTGTGACCTTCCGGTTCTGAAAGGTAAAATGAAACGGGGTGAGGAAATCGATGGCAACCCTCGTGACCGGCGTTGCCCGGATCTTGCCCGACCGGACATATTCCACAAGAAGGTCTTCGAGCCTGAAGGGCCTGCCGCCGTTTGCCGTCTCGACGCCTTCCAGCGTCATCGCGAGCGGGCTCTGTTCATCCACGGAATCGAAGGCGATAAGCGGTTTTGAGACAAAGGCGTCCCGGACCTCTTGCGTTTTCTCCGTGCCATACCCAAGAAGCCGAAGGGTGAAGGAAAGCGTGTCGCCTTGTCGGAACATCCCACGCGCCCGCTGCGAGGGAGCGGTGTGGATGAGGTAGGGGAGATAATCCCTTCGCGCATCCTCCACAAGCAACGCGTGATAGAGGCAGGACGCGCGGTGGGCGCACGCCGCGCACGCCATCTGGCGCTGGTCGAGGCATGGGCTCTGGCTTTGAAGGATCGCCTTGAAGACAGCCCGGAACTTCCGGGCGGGGAAGTTCCCCAGATATCCGGTCTCAACGGCGCGATACGTGACGTTCAGGTCTGTAAACCGGATGGCCGAGAGCCAATCATCCGCGTCCATTCCCGTCCTCCCGGGAGGGGTTCAGGGGGAAACATCTCTATAACGCCTGCGAACCGTCTTGGAACGAATCGAACGGCGGTCCCTTGCACCTTAAAAATCCTTTTCAAGAAAGAGCCGCCATTTTGTTTTGCTTGCCATCCGCATCTGAGCCGATGAAGTCTTTTACATCCTCTCTGACCTTGCGAACCAATACTTCGAAGTCCGAATGGCAAGACAGTGAGTAATAATCTTTTACCTTCCACAACTCCCGCAAAATCTCATCTTTTTCGTCGACTTCCGTTTCCTCATTTCTCTTCATTTTTCATCTCCTGAGGCGTACAAATGGTTGGAATTATCAGGCCTTCATCATAAGATATATTCTGCACCTTTCGTATAAAGTGGGCATTTGCCAGGTGCCTGCAATTCCACGTTAACAGGAAATCCATTTGATAGTGGGTTGCCACGGCAATATGTAATGCATCGTCTCGAGCCTTCTCAGGTAGCGATGCCTTCGTAAAAAACAGCTTTGCCAGCTCGATACACGCTTTAGTGATTTTTAGCAGTGGGATTTTTTTGGCAACACCCATTCTAAGTTTAACTGCCTCATTATCCCCATGGGAGCATTCCGCTAATACCAATTCTGAAATAAAGATATTGTACTTTTTCCTTTCGCTTTCCCACCAATCGAATGTAATCTTCTGCCGCGCCGCCGATATCAAATTACTGCTTGGTCGCGCGACAAGATAGCTGATTATTGATGTTTCAACATATACAGATTCCATATCAATGTCCGGTTATTTTCGTAACATCCAACAAAAAGTTTATCGCCAATTCAACAGGGTGAGAGAGCAACAACAGTTCTTATTTTGACAGTTTATCATCTGCTGATTCTCTAATAAAATATCACATCTGATTCCATAGATCCACATAACGCACCAAAGGGTAAAAATCAAGGGATACGGCGGGGTGCCAATCATCCGCACCACGCCTCTGGTTTCTGGCCTTTCTAATATCTTCCCACAAACGGCTTGTAGCGTGTCTTTCCCATGAGACAGCGGGCCAGATGCCTCGACTGGAGCACAATCACCTCGCCGAGCAATACCTTGCGCCTCCTACGATAGGGCACCAGGGCACTCAGACGCTCCAGGACATTCTGTATAACCTTTTTCCTTGAACCATCCGTCAGATACCCGGGTTTTTCATCCAGCGCGAGATGCTCGTCGCGGGTCACCATGGTGAAAATGGCGCGGTCCACCACCTGTGACCTGAACTCTTCGATCATATCATAGACGAGCACGGGCTTGTTCTTCTGTGACGCGTGTAGAAAACCGATATAGGGATTGAGTCTTGCCAGGATAAGCGCCCGCCAGATTTTCCCATAAAGGATTCCATATCCATAATTGAGGCAGGAATTTATCAGATCGCTCGCCCCCCGTCTCTCCCGGCCGGGGAAGTCCATGTCATTTCCGAACAGAATTTTGGCAAGCCGCCAGTAGCTCGAGGCGACTCTTCCCTCGATGGAAAGCAGTTCGTAACGAAAAGCGGCAGAGTCGTTGTCGGAAATCCTCTTGATCCGATCCGTCATCGTTTCTACTTCATCTTCCATCGCTCGGAGCTTTTGCTGGAACAGATGGTTGTCCTTACGGCTTCTCCCATAAAATTTCATGAGGTTCAACTGATTCTTTATCTTGCCGGCCACGATTCTTTTTGCAATTTCATTGCCCACCCCGTTTCGCACCGCCTCAAGCTGGCTCAAGTGCAGGCTTGTGTCCGGGGACTCCGGAGACAAAAACATGGCATAAGGGGTCCCAAGGGCATCGCAAAAGAGGAATGGAATCCCCTTCTCCCCGCACGCCCGGACCAGGTCGGACGACAGGGTGATGCCGTGGGCGGCGACCAGGATTCCCTGGACCGTCTCCATTCGTTTCTTCAGCAGGGCCTTCCCCTGAAAGCTTACGACAACCCTGGTTCCCCGTTTCCCGAGGAAGGAACCGGGTGTCGTCACCACAATCTCCGATGACAAGGCCTGTTTCCGAAGATACTTCCGTTTTTTTCTCAAGACCGCGCGATCCCCCGATTTAACGGGGGCCTCAACCGATGGAGAAACATGCTTTCTGCTTTCGCTGGGCGTGCTTTTTGCCGTGACGACCTGTTTCAGGCTCCGCGTGACAATCTCCTTTACCCTCTCCTCGCGGCCCTCCCTGAATTCCCTGGAGAGGAAAGGCAGGGGAGAGAGGTAATCCGTCAACTCCCGTGTGGTATGATAAATTCCCTTCCTGACGAATTCGGCCAGAAGGGGAATAATCCGTTCCGCGACAAACAGATCGGTTTGGACCATCTGTTCTTCGGGGTCGAGAACTTCGTAATAGCGATGAAACCCCGCGAGGGACTCGCACAATTTCGTCATGAGAAGAGCCGGGTTGGATGTATGATGCCGAAGAATCCAGTCAATCCTGCGCCTGATCTTTGCCATCTTTGCCGTTGATATGGCCCTGATCTCATCGCGATAATAGATCCCGAGAAACGTGAATCCCCGCGCCAGGGAACAAATGGGCCTCTTGTCCGGGTTCAGCATGAGTTTCAGGGTCTCAAGGGCGTAAAATGTCAGATCATCCAGCGCCTCACGGGCCCCTTTCCGGGAGAAAGAGAGCACGATCATGTTGTCGGAATATCGAAGGTAGGTATATCCCCTGCGCGTCATGTAAACATCGAGCGGATGGGCATAGATATTCGACAGAAGCGGGGAAATAATGGAGCCCTGCCCGATGCCTTCCGGCATATCCCCGTATTCCCCGCTGGGCCCCACGAAACCGATGGTGCTCCACATGCGGATGAGGCGAAGGATATCCGCATCATCCACGACCTTATGAACCTCATTGATCAGGATGTCCTGGTTGAGGGAATCGAAAAAATTGTCAAAATCGGCGAGGGCCACCCACCGATATTTCTCGTCGGATAGCAGGTGGTGCATCCGGATAAAAACCTTTCTTGGCCCCTTCCCCGGGCGATAGGCGTAACTGCAGGGCAGGAACACCTTCTCAAACAGGGGTTCAATCACCTGCCTGACGGCCTGCTGGACGATCTTATCCCGCACCGTCGGAAGAGACAGAACACGCTTCTCTGGGGTTCCATTCATTTTTGGGATGGCGCACCGCCGGAAGGGCTCGGGGACGTAGGTCCCGTTTTTCAACTCATCGAGGAGTTCCCGAAGGAATCGGTCCCGTTCCCTCTCGAAATCACGAACGCTCAGGCCGTCGATATCCCCCGCCGCCTTTTTGGCGCGAACCCTCTTCCAGGCGTTTTGAAGGGTGGACAGGCGACAGACCTGTTCAAACAGAACATCCATGGCGGTTAGACGAAAACAACCGGCTCTTCCCTCTTTTCTCCGCTGTTTCCCTGCGCTTTGATCTTTCGCTGGCATTCCCGGCAAAGGGGATAATACCGAACGTGATCCCTCCGGGGATTGATCACCTGCCCGATCTCACGCCGGAGCGCCGTGAAGGCCCGGGCATCCGTGAGTGTGCACTCAAAGACGGACAGATTAACCCTTTCCCCGTGCCGGGAGAGGATTTTTACCACCCGGTTGCGCCGGCGCGTGGCGGAGATGTCGTAGGCCACGACCACAAACATGCGACCCTCCCCGTTCTGTCTCAATGCCCAGCCTGCCTCACAGGCCAGGCTTACGGAATCGCCAACATATTTTCTCTACAAGGCCGTGAGCGGTCTCAATGCCCAGCCTGCCTCACAGGCCAGGCTTACACAGTGATAGTAATTTTACAGAGAAGGAAAAGGGTCTTTTGTCTCAATGCCCAGCCTGCCTCACAGGCCAGGCTTACTGGCAGTATTAGACACCCTTTTAAAATCTTTAGGAAAAAAGTCTCAATGCCCAGCCTGCCTCACAGGCCAGGCTTACCGTTCTCATTTCAGGGGGTTATCTCCCTAACCCTTCTCCATGAGATTTTTATACCGCAATTTTTTGAATCATTCAAGGCCCTTGCCACTTCTATCGCAAAAGTTTGAAGATCCCCTCTCAAGTGGGCCGTCACACAAACCAATTTATCCTACAAATCACCGTAACCAACTGATATTCCAATATAAGTTCCCCCTTCCAAAAGTTTGAAGATCCTCGCTCGTTCCCCCACTCTGGGGTCATCTTCACAAAAACCACGCGCGTTCTTTCGAGGGGCGCACGAACCCCCCTTTTATATCAGGCAGTTTCAAGGGCCGTTTCCGTCTCTTTTGAAGATGCCGCCCGTGCTTACCCCTTTTTGCCATCTTCAAACCCTCTCCGCCGCCCGCCGGGGGCTCCTATCCCCGTCCAGCCCGGCGGAACCTGTTGACCTGATTGGCCTTTCCGCCTTATCCCCTTCGTGCGTGAAAAGTTTGAAGATGTGCCGGTGCCGCTCACGGGTTTTCCCCTATCACCGCACCGTAATTCGTGGAGGTTTTCTGATACTTATCAAAAAAGAGGGTCTTTTTTTTGTAACTTTTTGGCTTCTCAGGGTTTGGGAATATCTCTTTCCCCTGACTATTTTTCCTCACCTCTTCCACGCAGGCAAACCCCTTTTGGTCGCAGTTTGCACCACGCGTATTAAAGGGCGGGTAGATGAACAGATAATTTCTTTTCTCGCTTTCACCCGGGAAGTGGAGGATTTTTTTCAGCTTTTCATACGCCTCTGGGAAGATCAGCTTTTCATCCAGGTCCTGCTTCCGGATCGTTTTCATATTTTCATCAACCCCGAGGGGGCCAAAAGGATCTCCCATGTCCTTTTTTTTCACGGTGGTGACGGCGAAACGCACACTTCCGAAACCGAAGGGTTTCAGTGCCCCCAGCTTGTGGGCCATGTCCTCCTCGAGGACCAAACCATAGACGAGCAGCTTCAGGAGCGCCTCGGGCATGTCGGTGAAATACACCCGTCCGCCGTGGATGGATGCCCCCGGTTTTATTGCCTCCACGTCATATTCCCACATTGCTCTCATCCAGCCCTTTTCCCATTTCCTGTACTCTTTATGACATGGGTCAGGCTCCTGGTGGAAATAGAATTTTCGGCCCCTTACCTTGTCGGCCAGGATTTCCCAGACGTTATGCCCCCTGACATTTCTTGGTCTACTCCCGCCTGGTGTGAAATACCAGGCCGTGTTGGCCCGCGGGTTGGGAGAGCCGAAGACCGCGTCGGAATTGAGGTCCCACGCCTTTTTACATTCTGTTAAAACAGAATTATTCACCACAATATCCTCAAAGAAGACCCTGCCTTTTCGGCTTCGGCCCGCCCCGTTTTGTTCTACATGCCCAAAGAGGAACCTCGCCGCGTCCTCCGCCTTGTTCTGGCCGAAGCCGTTGGGGAGGGTTGCGTTCCTTTCATACCTGAATGGACTTACAGAGCCATGCCTACCCCTGAAAGAGAATTGCTCTTTTCTCAAGTTTTCGACACTTTTATCGTCGGCCGAAGCAATCAGGAAGCCCACATGCCTATTAACTTTAATGGCTTGCCGCCCTCGGCCCGCAAACCATTTTCCATAGGCCGGTCGCCCTGAAGTATTCTTTTCGTCTCCCCTTGTGAACGCCCGCAGGTCGCTGCCGGTGAGGGCCTCGAGGAAGGCGGACACCATCCCCCTGAGGGAGGCGCCGGGAATCACCCTTTGCCCCGCCCGCCGGAAAAAGAATTTTTTGTCAAAATGATTCTGATTCTTAGGCTTTGTCGTTTTCCCGGTTATGTGGAGCGGGGTCAGGACCTTGATGGTATATTCAATATATCCCTCGAGCCTGGGTTGGTTCAGGACATCATCAGAGATGGCAATCGGGCCATTCTGGGGTAGGGGGACGAAATCAAAGGGATTCATGTAATGATCCATGGGTGCCCTCCTTGTTTTGGCTTAAGGTCTTGTAGTGTTCCTTCAATATGTTGAGATAGTCCTCCCTGGCTTTTCCCCAATCTTCATTGGAGATGGTCCAGCGCGTGAAGAGTCCAGCGAGTATTTCATTACGTGCTGTGCCGCCATTCTCTTTTTTCAAATAAGTAGATCCGTTTGGCCTACCAGAATCTCTGAGATAGAGATTGATCTCCTTCTCCGTTATCTTCAGTCGCCCCCTTCCCGCAGCGGTCAGTCCGCCCAGCCGGAGCCTTCCGCTGTCGATGGCGTCTTCCCAAAAGCCCAGAAGGCCGATGTCCGTGGGCTCCGGATTCACAATACAGAGCTTTATCGTGAAGGAATTGCCCGGGGCGAGCTCCATGAAGCTGTGCAGCCCCCCCGCCTTTGCCGCCTGGGTAATCCGGTCCAGGGGGTTTCTCGTGGTAAAACACATGCGCCCGTTCCGGGAGGGGTATTGCACTTGATGAATATTAAATCCTTCCGATTCCAGATGGCTCTTTATATCCTCTTCAGGTAACTCCGGGGGACCCTCAACCATCACACGCAGCCTGCCGGCAATTGTGGGGTTGGAGATATCCTCATCCATATCCCAGGCCAGCCCGAACAGGTTCCTGACCAGTTGCCATCCCGGATCGTTCGTGGAGGCCTTGAGATCGCTTTCCCCGGAACATTCATCAGGATAAAGAAAGGCATTCCACCACTCCCTTTTGACCAAGGCGCGGATGGTAAACCCCCGAAGCGCCCCGCGCACGCTGGAGGGGGGAATGGTATATCTAACGCTAAGTTTGCTCGCGCTGTTGATATCATTGATAAATACGTCGTAGTAAAAATCCGCGATGGTGTGCTGGGTTAAGGTCTTGTTGAAAAAATCGAAGGTGGCTTTAACCTGCCGGGTCTTCGGCTGCGTCGACTGGTTCCACACCGAGGTGGTTCCCGCCTTGATGCAAAGGGGGGTGACGGTCTTCACCTGCCACCTCATCCATGCCACCCCATTTATTGTAGAGAATTGTGTGTCCATATCCTATTTCTCCTCCGCTTTTATGGCGCTTGAGAATTTCTCCTTGAAGTTCTTTATCTTCTCCCCCTGCTCCTCTTGCGAGAGTTGCTTCAATCCCTCGTAGCCCGCGTGCCCCGATTGAATAGCCTTATCCAGCCAATCTGTCAGGTTTTCCTGGTTCAGGCAATAGATGGCCTGCATGTCAAAAGAGAACCTTCCGAAGCCGATACTTCTCATGGCGCCCAGGGTTACCGGATATATCTCCGAGTTGAAGCCTTCAAGGGTAAAAATCAGCATGCCGAGCTCTTCATCGCTGAGGTTCTGACCGCTGATGGTGAGCTTGAATTTGGCCCCTTCGGGCACCACCTCATAGTTATACAGCTTTTTTTCCGCCGCCGTCCCCGTGGCGGGATCTATCGCGACCGATTTCAGGATTATGGTGCCCCTTGTGCCGTCATAAGCGAGATACACCTTCCTTTGATCTTGGGAGATTTGGGGAGGATTCAGCATGGGGGCGTCCCAGAATTCGAGCTTCCCTTCGTTGACGGCGCTGCCGAAAAGGCGCTCGGCCAAGGTAAGTCCGGGGGACCGCTTGTCATTTATGGCATCTCTCAGGGTCGCGGCCCGCTTTCCGTCGTTGACGCATGCCAGGTCCAACGGCGTGAATATCTGGGTGGCCCATGCGCGCATATTCCCCTTGAGTGTGCTCCCCGGGATATAGGCGCGGTCCCGGACGTCTGTTACGACCGTGGTGAATTTAACCTCCCCGCCGTTGTCGTCCTCGAGGGTAAGCCTGCTCGGGTCGCTCATCATCCCGCCATCGCCGATGTGCAGGGGGCTTCTGGTCGTGAGTGTTCCCGTGATCTTATACCGATTGACAAGACTCCCTCCCTTGAATTCCCCATTGACCATTTTACTGCTCCTTTGTCTTGATTTTTATTTCACCGTACCCGTTTTCACGCAGATACGGGCAATGTTGCCACAGCGGTTCACCGAAGGCTTCATGGACCCATTTCGGCAGCGGCATTCCTTCATCCAGGAATTGAGCGACTCTTTGTTTGACCTCTTCCTTTTTCTCAGCCTCGGAGGCATCCAGCACGAAGGTGCTGCCCGCCGAGGTCAGGTAGAAGGGCCGGTAGGTCCCATTTCCATAGCGCATCCCCACATACCCGCCTCTCAGCTCCTGGGCCGCGAAGAACCGCTTCAACACAACGCCATGGCCGAGGATTTCTTCCCAAAACTTCTGGTATTGATTATGAAGCAGGGCACTGTCATTGAATATCTCTTTCGCCTCTTTGGCCATAACCTCGGGATCGATGATTATGGCGGGGGTCTGGAGAACGATGGCGAACTCGTCCGGGACATAGGGCGCCATATCCTTGATTTTCGGCATCGCTGATATCTGCACGAGGCACTGACGTTTGCCGAGATAGCGCAGGGCCAACGGCAGGGCGCGAACAAGCTCTTCGGTGATCTCAGCGCGTTCCTCAGGTGCAAGACGAGGGGGAATCCGCACTTCCGTATTCCAGTAAACCTGCCTCAGGCTGCCCTCGGACCGGGCCATCGGCTTGATCATCCACATGGTGTAAAGTTTGCTTTCCTCGGCCTTTCTTGTCAGGGGGTCAATGGCTGTCCTGGTAGTCGAATGATACTCCAGGGGTGGGAGGCGGTAGGACTCCGGCAGGTTGTCGGGAGGGCCCTTCCAGTCTATTTGAAAGGCCACCGGGGTCGTTCCATCCGCGTAAATCTCTTCATCTTTGAGGAAGGTAACCTCCCGATAGCGCCCCCCATAGGCAGCCCCCGAGAGGGGGATGGCCTCGGAGCGTGTGTGTTCTTTCAGCGAGGGGATGGCGTGGAGAAAAATCAGGTCCGAAAAATGCGCCGCCAGATTTGGGAAGCATGCCTTGACCGCCGAATTATCGCTGGTGATAGGCGAGTTCAGGTTTCCATTTCCGGCAATCCGGTTAAGGCCGGCGGCCAGCGCCCCTTTGAGCACCGCGCCGGGGATGATGGGTTCGCTTTCAAATACGTTCTCCGTCCTCCTGATCCCCCCGATGAAGAGTGGTTCCTGAGGGGCGATCGCCAGTTTCAGGCCATCACCGGATGGGTTAGTATCAAACGAAGAGGTTTTGCCGAATGAAAGAAGGTCAGTTTGGGTAAGTGAAAATGAGATCCCGATTAATCGGCCAAACCCAGAGGTCTTTTCCGCACCGATGTTCGCGATAAGGGTAAAGGCCCTTTTAAGTTGTTCAACGCACGCATCGGTTAGATTAGGGTCGCAGAAAAATTCGATCGTTCCTTCCCACTCGCTTGTGTCATTCGGTTTTATGGGGGATTCCATCATCCAGAGTGCGCCCTTTTCCACGGAGAGCCTTTCGTGCTGGATCCTGATCCTGGTAAGGGGCTGGTTGGCCTGCCTCTCTGGGGCCCTTTTCAGGACGAAGTCCATAACCTTCAGCTTCCCTCGCGCTGGGGCATACGGGTCGCTGCCCATGCCGCTCTCTTTGCCAAACCATTCTTCCAAACTCCAGGGGGTTCCCCTATGGGGCGCGGGGAGAAGGGTCATTGCCTCCCTCAGTTTCCCCCTCACGTGGGAGCCGGGGATGGCGTACTTTCCCTTCCAGTTCCTGTAGAACGCCACGTCCATTCCCCACGTGGCAAACGCGGAACCCGCTGTCAGGACAGGCCCCATCACGCGCAGCGTGACGGACAATTGCACGAGGTTGTGTGTCGACATCTCTTACCCCCTTTCAGGTCAAGTAATCAAACAATTCCGCCATTTGGAGCCAGCGGTATCCCCCCGGCGCGCGTGTTTTCTGTGTCTTTCCGTTAATAAAATCCGTTTGGGTAACATTTTGTATGGCGTTGATCAGGTTGTTCTTTTGCGTGGTGTTTCCTTCATAGGCGTCCAGCCCGTCATCAAGCAGTTCGGCATAGGACGTATCGTTACCCCTCGCCCATGCGGCGGCTATCTTAAAGACGCGCGAGCGCGGAAAGCCTTCTTTCAGAAGAGCGGCGAATTCCTGCATCGCTTTCATGTCGCCCGGGGAAAAGGTAACCTTGTCTGGTCCTGTTTTGTAATAGTCCCGGCAGAAGGTCTCATAGGAAGCGGGGAGGGTCTCCAGGGATTCCAGCACGAGGCAGCCCATCCGATCCCCGGAATCGCGCTTGTAAGGATCTGAAATTCCACCCTTCACGGCGTGTACCAGTTCTTCGGCGATCCTGGTGATGTTTCTGATAGGGTTGTTATGATGGGCAAAGACAAGCCCCATGGCGTAGGTCAGGTCTTTTCTGCTCATCACCATTTTTGGGTCATTTGCAAGAGAAAAGAAAAGCGACGCCACTTTCCACCCCAACCACGCGGGCACAATGAGTTTTAACTCGTCGCCTCCCCAGAGTAGGGTTTCCAGCCTCACCTTTCCCCCGGCAAGAAAAGAGGGGTCGTTTGCCGGCAGGCCGAGAATGGATGATAGAAAGTCTCTTTTGAAGCCCTGAAGCTTTTGGTCGTAATCCTGGAAATCCTCTTCCGAAAATTCCTTCTGAAGGGCGCCGAATTTATTGCCATCCACGTAGATATAGGCAATTTTCCCACTCAGGTTTCCCTGATCGGGGTCCGACGACAGCTCTTCCAGGCTGTCGGTGAAATCATACCCGGCAAAAGAGATTGAGCTGTTTTTGAGCATCTCAGCATATATTTTTTGGCGAAGGGTTTTGCCCTGCTCTCTTCGTTGGTACGTGAAATTGGATATGTCTTTATCCTTTGAGTTATCATGAACATGCGCGGGCAAGACCCTGTTAAATTCATCGAACCGCATGGTGCCATTTGGCTTTAAGGTATCTTCAAAGACCCTAATACACGGAGACCGCATCTGGGCAAGCCGTAATTTTCCCATGAGCTTTGCCAGGGCTTCCTGAAAATTGTTCCCATATTCAATATATTCCACAAGAAACATCATCTCTTTTATGGATGAGACTCCATTATAGAGTGAGTCAAGGAGACCCTGTTTTTCTTTTTCCGGGTTATTTGTATCGACTTTAAATACCGCGGTGCTTGCCCCTTCCGTGATCAATTGATAACCCGATCTTGCCGCGAGCTGGTGAACCCGGTTTAAGAGATAGAACCCCCCGCCCCGGATAGTGCTGATGTCGGAGGTGTCGTAGATCGTTGTCGCCAGATTGACCGCCTCTACCCTGAAAAGATACTGAGCCATATCGAATTCTCCATTTTTAGGTGTGTTCCTGACTCTTTGAAAAAATGAGTCTAAAGAGAATGATAATTGACCAAGCAAAACAAACACCGCACACGAAGGAAATTGCAACAAAGAGCCATGAGCTTTTGCCCCAGCTCATTACCTGATCGAAGTTCATCCCGAAATAACCCGACAGGATTGCAATAATCCCGAAAAGCACCCCTATATGCCCGGCTGTGGTGTTGAACTTTTCCACGTTTTCGTTATGTAACACCTCAACCAGGTCATCGGCCCGTTCGATTTCCTCTTTTACCTGGCTGTACATTGTATCGAGCTGAAAAGCCTTTCGTATCAGGTGGAAAAGCTCGATGCCCTGATCTTGATGGGTAACTTCAACAAACCAGTGGACATTCATGAACCGCATAAACTCCGTGTGCAATACACGCAAATCTCGTTTCAGGGCTTCCAAAAGCTTTTTATTTTCTGAACTGGTTGGCCATTTTTTCGCGATCGTGGCAATTTCGTCCGCGAACCTGACAAGCCGTGCCCGGTAGTAGGTGGCAAGGAGAAACATCTGAAAATTCATGGATACAAAGGGACGGTATAAAAAAGCTTCATATCCAAAATACAGAAACGCCGCGGAATATCTGGAGAACCCTATTTTCGTTCCATAATGGGACCATCTTTCATAGGTATGCTCCCGAATCAGGTTTTCTGTGAATTCGCGCGCGTAGCGGTAATCTTTGCCCGGGTTATCCACAAAGAGAAGGTGAGAAAAGTAGATGTCTTTATCATGTTTGGATGTGTTTTCGAAACACTTTTGAAAGGCCACGTAGCAATAGACCAGCATCCGATCGTCCAGGATGGGATAATAGGCGACACCCTCGCCCAATAAGGTTGTCAAAAGGGGCTTAATATGATTTTGAAAAACGGGATATGCCTTGTCACCGTTTTCCTCTTTTTTCATGTAAACAGAAAGAAAGCCATCTTCCCCTTTCTGTGAGGAAATCTCCGATACACTCTTACCATTCTGATATTCCTTTATTGTCAACAATGCCGGGAATTCATTGTTTTTTATCTGCTGATACGGGTCATCCTTCTCAAAATAGGCCGGGTAAAGCCTCCGAAACATTTGATTGAAATAGAGGAGATCCGATCCGGTAGAGACCATGGGAAACTTTTTTAAAAGCGCTTTCTCTTCTTTTGTCAGGCAGCGATCCGCTGTATTGCTGGTTTCAACTACAAGGATTCCGACATCACCCGGATAGATAAACGCATAGACCCCGTTGATGACCGCAGCCACCTCCGAGGGTTTTTCACCCTGATTTCTAAAGAACTGCAATGTGGTTATAGGGATTCCTTTAAAGTCATACCTATAGAATGAGACGGCATCATCTTCTTCCCGCTTTTCTCTTTTCCCGTTTTCATCCGAGCTGAACGGGAAGAGGAACGAACGAATATACTCATGAAAATAGATATATTCACTATAGTTTCGCTGAAGATCCCAATTATCTTTCAGTTCGTTTTCCTCTTTTGGGAGCTTGAACGTTTCCTTTTTCCATGATTCTGATGCTGACAAAAAATTTTTCTCTTTCGGGTGAAAATAGAAGGGATAGATAAACATGGTGCAGAATTTGTCGATTTTGGCCCGATGCATTGGCGTGGTTTCCTGATTTGAATCCCTATCCAAAAGCATCTCTATCTCTTTGTCTCCAATAATTTTGTTCGCCCCGAAATACCCCCTTTCCGGCAGATTGCCGCCATACCAGAATTCGATGCCTGGGGACGTTTTGCTGAGTTCCGCGTATTTTTCTTTGAGTTTCTCAACTACTTTGCCGCTTCCCGCGTAGTGAAATTTGTGGTCGGGCGTGCGGATGAAAATGTACTCGTATTGGTCATAAAGGGCATCAAAGATCGGGGCGGTCCGATTTGTGAGCGCGTCGATAACCACGGCGCAGGGGGTAATTTTTTTCAATTTCTTTTCAATGGATTTCTCAGCGAGGTCTCTGTCCTTTTCCGTAACGCCCTGGCAGTCTTGATCCAGTTTTCTTATTGCTTTGACTTCATCCTGGGTGGCGCACAGCTCGAGCATCGCGTCGATGTATCCCCGGTCGTTGGCGGCGATAAGCCGCTGCCTTCTGTCCAGCTCCACACCCAACAGGCCAGCCACCTGTTCGAGGGAGGTTGGTTTGTCCTCGCCCGCCGCCTCCCCGTGGTGGTCGATGATAAGCGCCCTCTCCGGATACGCGCAATCCAGCTTCAGTTCGACGAAGACGGGAATCTGGGTATCGGGAAGTTTTTCGAGTTCTGCTTTGTATTCGGAAAGCCTGGCGCCCCATGACAGGTTTTTGTCGTGAAATGGGATGCCCTTTTCTTCAAAAATCTTGCGGATCTCGCACATCTCTGCGTCATGTCCGCCAAGGAAAAAGACGTAATCGTTCATGGTCTTTCCTTTCCTGTTATCGCGTGTAGATTTATAGCGGCTGTGTAAGGGACGGGGAAGCCTTCAAAGGGTATCGTGAATTTCCAACTGACGAGAGAATAGCCCATCTCTCTTGCTACGCCTTGTTTTCCCCCAAATCACAAGAAATCGGGGGATGGTTCCTGAAAGGTTTTGAATAAAGGTACCCTGACCATACACCCGCGAAAAACTAAATGTCAAGTGTGTAAAAAACCGTTTTAAGTCCTACGCCAAAATTTTGGATGGACACCACTGCTAAGACAACATACTGTTCACCGCTTCCATGAAGTTGTACAGATTTCGGCCTCTTCCCCTTACTTTGTAGGCATTTACGCCGCTCATGTGGCTGATGACGAGGTGTGTTTTTCCCCTCCATCCAAGAACCGCGAGCCCTCCCCCCAAAACCAGTAACATTGTGCCCGCCATGTTGTCATTACTGAAAGCTCCAAGGGCGGAAATGATGAAGAGGATTCCTGCAATGATTAACACCCATGAGCGTTTGAAGAAGAGTTTGACGGCGGTGATCTTGCTCAATGGATAGCTTTCCTCCGCGTTTTTATACATAATCAAGAGCCTGCGGTCTGTCAGGATACACATGTTCTCCACGTCGTTTTTCCTTTTGAGATAGAACTCCCCTATCTTTTTCTCCCCTGCGGCCAATTTCATGGTTTTTTCTCCTTTCTTTTCCTCCATCGGTGGCTAATTGACCCGTTTGGGCTTCGTCTTTCCATTCTTCCGGGGGACCCCTGCTGCCGAGACAACTGCCCGGCAGCAGGGTTGTGGCCTCCGACAATTGGTCGCCAGCGATGCCATGTTCAGGGCCTGCGAATGCTTAAAAGCAGGATGACGCCCGTTGGATCTCTCTCTATCGTGGCATGATTCAGGTCGCACCCCGCCTGTTCAGTGAGTTTCAGGATTTCCGATTCCGTCCGGTGATGCAGGAACCATTCGCCACATTCCATGTAATCCCTGGATGGGTTGAATTCCGAGAAATTTCCGATGACGAGTTCCCCGCCGGGCGCCACCATTTCCCATAACGAGCGCAGTAAGAATGTGAACTGTTCCTCGTCGAGATAGTCGAACAGTCCGGATGACCATACCAGGGTGTATTTTTTGTCTATCCTAAAGTGGAAGGCGTTTTGGCAGTAGAAGGTGATTTCCGGTTTGGTTGGCAATGACTGTAAGAGTGATTTCGCGTAGGCGATGGCTCTTTTGTCCATGTCCAGACATTCGAAGCGTATGTTGGTCGATGGGTTTTGCCGGATGTATTCAAAGATATCGCGGCAGGGGCCGCTGGCCACATTCAGTACCGAGGGGTCGGGGTGTCCTTCGTCGATTTGTGTTAAGAGCGACTTGAAATATTCTTTCCTGTTTCTGACGGCAATCGGTGCTTTTTGCCAATGGAAAAACTTGTCCCACTTTATCAGGGATGGTTTTGGGGAATGCCATTTTGTGTATATCTTATCAATAATCTCGAAGTCTCCCGGGTACCCATACGGTTTGTTCAACGCCAGTCCCTGCATTGTTTTGACCGAAAAGGGTTCACCGCAACGTTGCCATATCTCTCTTGTTTGTTCCCGTGTCAAGGCACCAGCCATGACCTGGGTGTTGAGATCATGAAACCATTGATTCAGTTCTTCGTATTGTTCGGGATCGGGACCACCCTGTTTAGTCAATGACAAGATGTAATTCATTTGATTTTCCATTATCTTTCTCCTTTCGCTGAAAAGCCGCCTTCAGCGAACCGACCATGAACCGGTTCGCTGAAGGAACTTGCCTGATTTTCCCTTGGATTTTTCCAAAACATCATTTTAGAAAATTTTTGGTCGTTTTTCCATAGGGATTTTATTTTCATTCATTCTCGACAACCCGCCATCCGTCATCGTATTTTTTCATAAGTACTTCTCCCTTGTGGATAGCCTTGAGGTCGGAAGAGCTTATCCCTCTTAATGGAGAGACACGGAGCACCACCTTCGTGATGGGATGAATTCCCTCAAATGCCCACTCGTATTTCACAAGCGCCGTATAGTTGTTTTCCCGCAGGATGCCCGTTACACCTTTCAAAACCGCTCTACATAATTCTATCCCCCAAAGTCTTTTTTTAATCTTTTTGAACGCCTTTTTCCCCTTGGGGGTCATGGAAATGTACACGAGCGTGATATACGGTTCGACGAGATTCCCGTTTTGCGCCCCTTTGGGTTCTAATATTTTTACGGTAATGTATCCCATCCTCTCCAGTGCGGCCCAGGCCTGTAGATAGTCCATCCTACTTGGCTGATCGATAAACCCGACAACGAAGCCTGTCCTTACCCGGCCGGTGGGAATGGTAAAGTAAACATGTTGCGGGAAACCCTTGGCTTTCGCTATCAGTCTGGCCGCCTTGGTTCGAGTCAGGCTTTTGCTGCTGCAACCGGAAAAGACAGCAAACACCAGGAATAAACCTGCCAGCACGAAACACATCACTTTTTGTCTTTTTTTCATTTTTTACCCTCCTTTTGTTTTTTTAGGCCTTGTGGGAAGCAAGGCCGGAGTTGCGTCGTATCGAGAATATCTGGTTTGTACAAAAAATTTTCTGATGAAAGGGAAGCAGCGTGATGGCCCTATCCGGCAGGCAAACCGGATATTCAAAGATAAGGGATTAGGCAAAAGAAGGGCCAGATCAGGAACTTCGCGCTTTCAAGGATATACCCCGCGTAACGTCGCCGTTTTATCAGGGCCAGGGATGCGAGGGACTCAAAAAAGGTGAGTGAAAGAAGCTGTAACGAGATGGTTTTTCGAAACCATACAATCGCGGCGAAAGAAGCTACGAGATTCAGGGCGGCGAGCAGATTGATCGACCGTTTCTCGCCCATCAGGACGGAAAGTGTTTTCAGGCCTCTAAGCCGGTCCGCCTCGACGTCTTTGATATCCAGCGTGTTCTGCATTAAAAGGGCTTCCAGGCCCGCGAAGAGGGAGAAGAAAAGCAGTTTCACCGCCTCGTCTCCCTCGGGTTTTCCGTAATAGAGGAGAGGAAGGAATACAATCAACGCGAAAAACAGGGCCACGTAGAAATCCTTGAAGAGCGGGATCCGGGCGGTGATCCCTTTGAACAGATCGGTATACAGCAGTCCGGCTCCCAGAAGGCCGAGGGCAAAGATCGCGAGCTGAAGGTTCCAGGCGAGGATCAGCAGCGCCCCAAAGAGAGACAAATCAAGGAAGATTAAACTGTATCCATGCCTTCCATATCTTTTGATATGCGCCGTTCTCGCCCGGTTTCCCGTTTCGTCATGCGCCAGCTCTTTGAACCTGTTGTAGAGGTAGAGGGGGTAGAACAGCAGATAGGCCAACCCAAGGACGATCAGAGAAAGCCTGTGAAGCAGAAAATACGAGGCGATAAACACGATGCTGACGGCGCCGAGGGATTGCAGATGCCCCCCGAAAATGAATTCTTTCCATAAAAATTTCATTAGATTTCCGCCAGAGGCGGTTTGCTGCCTTTTCATCCATGGTCCTCCTTTTGAGAAATTGAGAGGGGTGCATGAGGCGGGAAAGGCTTTCCCCGTCTATTGAAGATATTTCAGGACGTTTGATGGAGTTTTTAAGTAGAAATCAGCTGTTTAGATACGTTTTTATGTGAACCCTGGGCTGTGTTTAATAATCCACACCCGTGGCGAGGATGTCCCGAGATTTGCGCTCTAAATCGTCCCACTCTTCCTCAAACCTCTCTTCCAGGAACGGCAGGACGAGGTCCCCTAACGGGTCCCCCAACCTGGCCAAACCTTCCGCCGCAAACAAGCGAACTTTCCAGTATTCATCCCTCAGGGCCTCCATGAGCGCCCCATGTCTATCGAGGTCCGGCGTTCCACTCAGCTTCAAAACCGCGCAAGCTCGAACCTCTTCACAAGGGTCTTTCAGGACATCTGTAAAAATTTCGATGACTTCCGGTTCGTGCCGAAAGGGGAGATAGAGCGAGGCGGTAAGTCGATATTCACTATCCTTATACGTTAACGCCCTGCGAAAGCCGATGAGCGCCTTCGGGTGTTTTACCTGGCTCAACGCGAAAAGACCTTTACGTTCGTAAAGGGGGAAGTGCCTCAAGAACGCGTCAACATATCGGTGATCCCCGATTTTCCCCAAAGCCTCCATTGGTGTGGTAGTGTCGCGGTCTTTTACTCGCATTTCAGCTTCGAAGAGCGCTTCCGCCGCCGTGGGATCCCCGATTTCTCCGAGAATTTCAATCGCCTCTTTTGCCATTGTTCCTTCCGGTTCTTGCCGGACATATTCGATAAGGGGTTGGATCGCTTCCTTGGGTTCATAGATTTTCAGGGCCAAAGCGGCCGATTCTCTGAGGGAATAGTCCCGGTCGCGCCTAAACACATCGACGGTCAACTTGATGCCAAAGGGGTTTCTCATTTCCACGAGTAACCACATCGCGTCTTCGCGCAAATCACTCAAAGGGTTTTTTAGGATTTTCAAAAGGGTATGAATGGCCTTAGGCGTTTTTGTTTTTGCCAACGCTTTTATGGCTGCTTTCCGGACGATATCTTTTCCGTCGCGATTCAAAACTTCCAAAAGGAAATCCACGGTTCTTGGGTGCGCGATCCGCTTCAACGCCCAGAGTCCCGCGACAAGAATTCCATCCGAATGATTACCGCTTATGTAATAATCCTCGAATATTCCAGATAGGTTGAATTTTTCAAATTCCCGTGGATTCTCTTTTCCCGACCCATGGGGCTCTTTTTCCATGGTATCCCTGATGATTCCAATGAGAGGTTCAACCGCCAGGGAGCTGCCAATATCCCCCAGGGCGCATACCGCGGCGAAACGAATGCGGGGATCTTCATCCCGAAGGGCGGTAAGCAATGGCAATACCGCGTCCGTATGTTTCAGGACACCCAGGGCTTCAATGATGGTTGCCCGGGCCTTGATGTCTTTTTCCATGTTCAGGGCCTTCAGGAGCGGGGCGACCGCGGAGGGGGTTTGGGTCATGCCCAGGAACGCCGCCGCGCAGCCTCGTATTTCAGGCGTCCCATCACGGAGAAGGGCCACAAGCCCCGCTTGGAGAAGGCTTAGGAGCTCTTTATCCCCGTCAATCTGCCTGAGAATATCACTGGCAAACTGGCAAAACCATTCCCGGTCCCCAGACACAACATTGAGAGCTTTCCGGACGGTAGTTTCCAGTTTGATTCGCAGAATCGGGGTTTTGAGGTAGAGATGGTTCAGAAATTCCTTGAGGAATATTTGCCGAAGTGCTCGCTTGATAACGGCAGGGTACTCACTTTGCTCTACATTCATTCTTTCCGCCTGTTTCCGTAAAACCTTTTCCGCTTTCTTTCCCCCAATTACCCCCAGCGCTTCGATAATCGCTTTCTGACACCATGGCTCTTCTTCCAGGCGTAACGCGCGTATCAGCGGCACCTCCGCCGAGGAATCTCCTATCCTCATGAGCGCCATTGCCGCGATTCGCCGAACACAGTCCCGGGGATTTTCAAGGGCGGCCACAAGGTGATTGACAGATGCGGAGGTGCCGATACGCCCAATCGCTCTATACCCTTCAACCGCAAGATCCGGCTGCTTGGCAATAAGCTCGACGATCGGCTTTATGGCCATTGGGTCCCCGCGGAGGCCCAACCGCGAAACACATTTGTCTATAAAAGGCGCGTCCGAGTCCCGTGCGTAGTCAATCAACTGTTCCGTGGGCGTTTTGCGAAAAATCTTTTCAGCAGCCCCAGAAATAGCGACTATCAGAGATAGAATCTCCGATGATCTAAATTTCAGTAGTGATGGAATAATATTAAGGGTGCCGATTTTTCCGAGAGCGATGATGGCGTGGCCGGCAACGTTGAGATCTGCGTCGTCAAGGAGCTGTACGAGTACATCACTGCCTTTCGGATCCCCGAATTCACTGAGAACCCTCACCACGTGGAGGCGTTTTTCCGACGAAGTGTCTTTGATTCTTTTTTCGGCTTGGGCCAACAGGCTGTCTGCCGCGTTGAGTTTTCTGACCGCCTGATATGACGCATGGCGGATCCATTCATCTCCGTCCCACGCCATCTCCAACAGAAGAGGAATCGCCCGGCTCTCCCCGATTTCAGCCAACGCCAGAATCGCCCAGTAGCAGACCCACCAGTCCTTGTCCCGGAGCCTTTCCATGAGGGGGCCGACCGCCTCTCTGAGTTTCATCTCTCCCGCCAGGATCGCTGCCGCCGCGCGAACCCGGTGATTCCAATGCCTGAGCGCTCCAAGAAGGTCTTCAACCGACTGAACCCTGACTTGTGACATTATTCTCACCACTCCCCGTTCTTTTCTGCCCCCACACCTGAACCTATTCAAAACCACCTTGATATCCGCGGCACATGCGTTCCCTTTTTCCGCAAAAGTGGTTTTATTGCTCATTTTTCTTGGTTCCCGCATTGCTCCCCTGGGCGTTTCCCTTTCCACCGGGTTTTTCACCGGCCTTGCCGGTCTTCAATTGGATGATTTTTTCCGCGATTGTCTGACCGGTTATTTTCCATACCTCCATTTCGTTTACCATTTTTTCCGTGATTTCGACTTTAACCATGACGATTCCGTCGTAAACAACCTTATGTTGATGATGGTCGTAAACATAGATTTCGCGCAGCCTTTCCGTATAAGGTTTATGAAAGGAGAAGGATGACGTATGTTCTTTGATACCCATGAACTTCAGCGCAACCAGGATATCCGCGTGCGTCTTCCTGCATACTTTTTCGAAATTTTCCAACATGTCTTTTTCGGTCATTTCAATTGTCGATTCTTCAAGATTTAGCTTGTCCAATATTTTTGACACGCGTGAGGGCGTCAGAATTTTTCTGAATTCATGTGATTTCTGTAATTTGTCCGCCACATAAACCGCAGCATCATCGCCTGGCCAAACAACCAATTGTTTGCAGCGGTTCATCGTGCTTTGAATATCGCTTCCCACTTTTTTGTCTTTGAAGCTGACGGTAACCGAGGCGCCAGTTTCTATCTGCACGGATTTAAAAATGGTAAAGCTGGTAAAAGCCGTATCTCCCACGGTCATCAGTGGCATCACGGCCATTGGCGCCGCAGCGCAGCCGCACAGGAAGGTTCCGACACAAAAAAGAAACAGGAACTTTACGGTTTTTCTTGCCATTTTTTTCAAGGTATTCCTCCTTTCTGATTAAAGTTGACGGTTTTGGAAAATGCGTGAAGCCTTTTGATCTGTCTTATATTTTTGGATTGTTACGAGCGTTCCACGGGTGTCAGGGTGTAAATTTTTATGGTATTTAAGGGTGGGGGTTGAGGTGGATTATTTTCTGATAATCAAGGGGTTGAAAATCTCTTTTGCCTTTTCGTTGAATTCATGTTGCGTCCAACGGATCACCTCCTCGTTTTTGAATTTTGCGGCCACGATTGCCTCAACCGCGCAACCGGGCATCCAGTTCGCACGGTATCCCGGAAGCCTCGGGAAAAATCTCGCCCCCGGCATTTCCACCGCTACCTTGTAAACAGTTTGTGGCAGTTTTTCCCTCATTTGAGGATGCGTGTCATCCAGTACGACCGCCGCGGGTTTGAGATACTGGCTGTATGGCAGAAAGCCACTTCCTTTCGGCATCAGAACGATCACCACATCGGCCTTTGCCAGAATCTCGGGGGCGTTTTCGGCGAGCGCTATCTTTTTCCCTTTGGGCTTTATATCAATGCCTTTCACATTCCTGAAACCCTCGTTAAACAAGTATTTCATAAGCGCTCCGCCAATCCTGCCTACGCCAACGATCACTATCCTTGGTTGGGGTGGCAACGGTTCCATTTTTAAAATCTTTTCTAAGATTACAGCGATACAAAATACCGTTCCCTTGATCCCCTTAACGAATGATGAGGGTAACTCTATAACCTTTTCCATAAATCCCGGGGCTTGTCCTGCAAAGGCAATGCTTTTGGCACGGAGAGCTTTCTTAATGAGGATTAACCGTCTGGTTATCTTCTCTGACTTCTCCTTGATTCCAAATTCATAAGACTTGTTTGGAATCACCAAGACCAGGCCTCTTCCTGACTTCTTTTTTCTGCTTCCGGAAATGATGCCGCCAATAACCGGTTTCTCCCGGAAAAGGAAACTGTTCGCCAGCCAGCGGGGACAATAACCATCCAGGTCGGTGTCACTGCCCGGATAAACGAGAAACAGGTAGTTAAAAACGCGAAAAAAACGTGATACACAATAAAGCGCGAACCAGAGAGGCCAGTGAAGTAACAGGCTAAGCGTCAAAAACCCCACTTTCCTGAAAAACACGATGAAGTTTCTTTTTCCCCCATTGAATCCAGGGCCGCTTGATTTCATTTTCCCTCCTTATTTTCATTTTATGGGTTGCCTTTCCAAAAAAATCCCCGGAACAAAGGGAAGGAATGACCCTTGCCGGGGACCTTTTTCAGCCTTTCCACCCAATAAGACGTCAGAAAGGGGGAAATCTTACAGATAAATTTTTCGTGATAAAAAATGCCAGAACGGCGGTGGGGTCTTCAGATAACCTCGGAAAGCACCGCTTCCACGGATTCAAGAAGATTTTTTTCCGAAAGAACCTCGCGGTTGGCTTCTTTAACTTTGGATCCATTCGCGCCGATTCTCCAGGCCTCAACCAGTATTTTCTTTTTGTTTCTTTTTATTTTAAGAAACAGCCAGGCATCCGCTTCCCCAGATCGGACAAGCGTTGAAACGGCTTCTTTGCTTTTCCCCGTTTTCTTCCCGTTCAAAATTTTCCGGATGACATCTGGGGAGATGAGATGATAATCTTTCAAATGGGTTAAACGCTGATTTGCGATGCGCTGAATTTCCCGTTTTGTCGTCTCTGAGAGCCTGAGGTTCGGGTCGACAAGAATAAGGAACCCCAGGCGTTTTTCCTGAACCCCATAAACATGCACGGGGGTCTCTGAGACAATTCCTCCGGGAAGAAACAGGACCTTACCTTTTCGCGCAACGTGGCCCAAAACCAGGATGACCACGGCCGTTCCCACCGCCAAGGTGCCCAAACCTGCCCATAAAAGTTTCCAAAAAGGTTTTTTTTCTTTTTCGTCGCGGGTTGCTGACGACCGGGGATAGGCGGCGTGAACGGCCCGAATGAATTGTGGAGGCGGCTCTATTTCATCCGGTTCAACCGGTATGGTGCCCTCTTCACCCTTCCCGATTTCGGTCAGGGCCTCCACGGCCTTTTTGCAAGCTGGGCATGTTTGCAGATGGCGCTCGATTCGTTTTGTCCCATCCGGAGATAAATTGCCTTCTGAAAAATCGATCAACAGTTCGGGGTTGGGGCAAGGCTCTTGCTCAACATTAACCGCGCTTAGTTCATCAATATGATTCTTCACGTGTTGGTGTATCCAATTTAGTTTTTCATACTCAGACTGGCATGTTTTGCATGTCTTTAGGTGCGCGCGCACACGTCGGGCTTCCTCATCCGAAATTTTTCCGGAAATGAGGTCGAAGAGTTTGTCCTGGATTTCATGGCAATCGCTCATGATGTTCCACCCGTCAGTTGACAATAGAGTTGGCGAAGTTTTTTAAGGCATCTCTTGAGGCTCACGCCTACATTGGAAACGGTGGTGCCAAAACGCTTCGCGATGTCTTGGTAGGGCATTTCATCGGAATAAAAGGAAATGATAAACTGCCGACATCGGTCGTCCAGTTTTTTGAAAGCACGAGCGAGATAGAGCCCTACCTGCTTCTTTTCAAAAGAGTGTTCCGGGCCATCGATCTTTGGGCTCAACAGGGAATCTGGATTCGGCAAGTCAACCAGACACGCCTTCAATCTTTTCCTTAACTCGGTAATGCAGACGTTCTTTGTGATTCGACCGATATAAGAGCTGAGAGTGCCTTGGGACTGGAATTTCTCCAATCCGCCTTTAACAAGTCGGAGGAAAACCTCCTGAATAAGATCTTTGTGTAAGGCCGGAGGAAAGTCCCACTTTGGAGAGCTTACAATGTACTTTACGAGTCGATAGTATCTCCTGTAAAGTTCTTTCCATGCTGACTCATCGCCTGAGAGGCAATTTTTAATCAATTGCTTTTCTTGTTCACTTGCCTTCACGCCATATGCCTTTTCCCAGGACAGGATGTTGTTTTACCGAATATAAAATATTCTACTCAATATGACGCGATTTTTCCAGTATTATTACAAAGGACATGAAAAATTTTTTCACATAGCCCCCCGATTGTGGCTTAAAAGGAAACGTTTCCTTGTTTGCCTGTTTTTTCGACTTTTCCTTGACGGATGGGGTGGATAGGAATAAAAAATAAAGGAAACTGGTATCGCGAGTGATAATCGGAAGCGTGGGGTAGGCGCCTGGGGCCAAGGAAGATGAAAAGGAGGAAGATCCATGAAATCGAAGTATGATGTGGTTGTAATTGGAGGAGGCCCGGGGGGTACGCCGGCTGCCATCCAGTTGTCTTCGCAGGGTAAATCCGTTCTGCTGGTGGAAAAGTCCGGCAAACTGGGAGGCGCCTGCCTGTTCGTGGGGTGCATCCCGTCAAAGATTATCCGGCACTGGGCCGATGAGTTCACGGCCCGTCATACCCATCTGGACCGTGAGTCGTGGACGCCGGATGAGCGGGAAGAGGCGTGGGGCAGGATCCAGCAGGCCATGCGCGTGATTCTTGAAAGACGTTCCGCAGGCGCCATGCAGGTAGTGAACAGACTGCCAACCCTCGATTTTGCCGCCGGCCACGCGGAGTTTGTCTCTGATCGGGAAATCGCGATTGAAGAAGAGGAGTTGGGGCGAAGGGATCGCGTCGCCTTTGACCGCGCGATTATCGCGACCGGCGCGCGTTCCTTCGTGCCTCCCCTGAAGGGGGATGGTGTCCAGGCCGCCTTGACCAGCGAGGTGCTTTTTTCCCAGGAAGCGCTTCCGGAATCGATGCTGATCGTGGGTGGTGGACCAATTGGTGTAGAGCTGTCCCAGATGTTCGGCAAACTGGGCGTGAAGTGCACCATCATTGAGTTGTTGGACAGTATCCTGTCGAGTGTGGTGGACCCGCAAGCCGTCGCCATCATCCTGAAGGAACTGGAGCGCGTCGGCGTGGAGGTTTACACGTCATCCAGGGTAGAGGAGATCAACAAGGCACAGGAACGCTTCAACGTGGTTTATACGGATGCCGATGGGCAAAGGCGCCAGCGGGACTTTGAAAAGGTGCTGATCGCCATTGGCAAGGTGCCCAACGTGGAGGGCCTGAACCTGGAAAAGGCCGGGATCGAGGCGGACCGGAAGGGCATCGCGGTGAATGAGTTTCTCGAGACGACGGCGAAGGGCATTTATGCCACGGGGGATGTCATCACGGGGCCGAAATTCGCCCACGTCGCGGCCTACGAAGCGCGCGTCGCGGCCATGAACATAATGATGGGAAATAAACAGACGGTGGACTTTTCCAAGAATTCCTGGGTACTGTTTACGGAACCGGAGATCGCGACTGCGGGGCTCACGGAGACGCAAGCGGCCCAGCAGGGGATTGACGTGATAACGGGGGTGTACGACTACAAGGTTGACGCCGCCGCGCAGGTGGCAAACGCGCCCCAGGGCTACCTGAAGTTTGTGGTAAACAGGGGAAACGGAAAGATCGTTGGGGTGGACCTGTGTGCCAGGCACGCCGCTTCGCTGGTGGGAGAGGCGGCCCTCATTGTTTCAGGCGGGCTGACACTCCGGGATGTGGCCCAAGCCATCCATCCACATCCCACCATGACGGAGGCGTTTGGGGTCCTGGCCCTGAAGATGCTCAGTGGGCAGTAACGCGTTGTTTTTGCCGGTGACAGACCGAAGGTATGCCTGAAACGGCTGGCGACATACGTTAGGCTGAAGAAAGAAGCACGCGTTTGTGTGGGGTGCCTGTTCGGGTAGTTTCGAGGAGGTGGCAAGATGGAAGACAAGAGGTGGCTCGCGTCTTACGATGAAGAAACGCCTGCCTCGATAGAATATCCGGAATGCCCCATCCAAGCCATCCTGGATGCCTCAGCGGAGCGGAACCCTGACCACGCCTTAACGGTTTTCTACGGGAAGCGACTCACTTACGGGGAGATAAAGAGATTATCGGATTCTTTTGCCACTTCCCTTCTGTCAGCGGGCGTGGGGAATGGCGACAGGGTCGCCCTGCTGCTTCCCAATTTCCCTGGCTATCTCATCGCGTATTTTGGTGTCCTCAAGGCGGGCTGCGTGGTTGTTCCCCTGAACCCCCTGTACACGGAAGGCGAGTTGTCCTATCAGGTCTCGGACAGCGAATCGAAGCTGCTCATTACCATTCCCCGGTTTGCCCGGAAGGCGCTCAAAATCTCCGAAAAATTAAGGATAAATAATCCGGTGGTGAGTTTCATTTCGGATTTTTTGCCCTTCCCGCTGAGTCTGATCATGCGATTCAGGGAAAACAGGCAGGTTAAGGGAATTAAAACCCGCATAACGGATTTTAAACATTTGTTGAAGAAGGTCGGAGATTTCGAGCAGGCGGCGGTGGACCCCCAAAGGCTCGGTGTCCTGATTTATTCCGGTGGCACGACCGGCGTGGCGAAGGGAATTATGCTGTCCCACTACGCGGTCGTGTCAAACGCACACCAGATAGCAACCTGGGGGCACCTAACTGAAACGGAGAGGATTCTTGCCGTATTGCCTCTGTTTCACGGTTATGGGATGAATGTCTGTATGAACGCCGCGGTGCTCAGCGGGATGAGCATCGTCCTCTTGCCCAGATTCAACGCGGAAGAAATGGCAAAAACCATCCAGAAATATCGGCCGACCATGA
Source organism: Pseudomonadota bacterium (assembly GCA_015493505.1). GTDB lineage: Bacteria > Desulfobacterota > S145-22 > S145-22 > S145-22 > S145-22. The sequence goes on from WGDA01000124.1 coordinate 27,468, forward strand.
CCGCCGTGGTGCCGACCATCCTGACCGCCCTTTCAAACCTTCCCGGCATTGAGCGGTATGATTTCACATCCCTGAAGGCCGTGTGGGTGGGCGCGGCTCCCTTGACGGAGGTGGTCAAGAAAAACTTCGAAGCCAAGGCGCGTTGTAAGGTCATCGAGGGGTACGGCCTGACGGAGGCGGTGACGGCCATCATGGCAAACCCTTATCGGGGACGGCATAAGGTGGGCAGCATTGGCCTTCCATTTCCGGACGTCATCGCGAAGATTGTGTCGCTTGAGGATGGAAAGACCACCCTAACTCCCAACGAGACCGGCGAAATCGTCCTCAAGACACCGACCATGATGCTGGGCTACCTGAACCGGAAGGACGAAACCCAGGAAGCTATCCGGGATGGATGGCTTTATACAGGGGATATCGGCTTTATGGATGAAGAGGGCTATTTTACCCTCACGGACCGGAAAAAGGATTTAATCATCGTGGGCGGGTTTAACGTCTTCCCCAGTGAGATCGATGAGGTTCTCTACCAGCACCCGAAGGTGAAAGAGGGAGTCAGTGTTGGGGTGCCGGATGAGTACAAGGGAGAAAGAATCAAGGTGTACGTGGTTCTGAAGGATGGGGAGGAAGCAACGGAGGACGAGATCAGGGCGTTTTTCCGGGAGCGCCTGGTGGCATACAAGGTTCCGAGCGAGGTGGAATTCCGAACGTCGCTGCCGAAGAGCGCCATCGGGAAGATCCTCAGGAAGACATTGAGAGCGGAAGAAGTGGAAAATATGAAGAAAAAAAGAGATGCCACCTATTAAAATTCCATCACGAAAAGAGGTCATCCAGAGAGAAAAATCCTCCGGGAAGGATGTGGCCGCCATTTACCCCATCCACTACCCACGGGAGCTTTTCCGGGCGTTCGACGTGCATCCGGTGGAGGTATGGGGTCCCCCGGGGGTCGATACCAAAATGGGAAGCGCGCATCTGCAGTCTTATATCTGCAGCGTGGTGCAAAGCGGGCTGTCTTTTTATCTGGAAGGCGGGCTGAAGGAGGTCAAACTCATCCTGGTCCCCCACTGTTGTGACTCCCTCCAGGGCCTTGGAAGTATCTTCAAGGATTTCGTGAAACCGGGACAGGAGGTCTTGACCCTGTATATCCCTCGCGGAATCACGGAAGAAAGCGTGCGTTTTTTGTCGGATGAGATAGAAAAACTTTACAAAAGCCTTGCCCGCGTGACCGGGAGGGCGCCCGCCCGTGAAAGGTTGATGGAGGAGATCCTGCTTGAAGAGGAAACAGACGCCCTGGTGAAAGATTTTTACGCGGGCAGAAAGAAAACACCCCTGTCAAGCCGGGAATTTTACGCGATTATAAGGGCACGGGAGTACCTGCCCCCTCGGGACTATGCCCGGCTTCTTCAGATCGCGCCGCGGCAATCTCCCGAAAGCGGGCCCCCTGGGCGGGTGGGGATTATCGTCTCCGGGCTTCTTCCAGAGCCGATGGAGATTCTGGATGTCATCGATGAAGCGGGCGGGTTCGTGGTGGCTGATGACCTGGCCTGCTGTATGAGGCGGGTTTACGGTAAAGGCGCTGCGGAAAACCCGTTCAAGAGAATGGCGGAGCGAATTGTACAGGGTCCCCCGGACTCCACGAAAGGAGGGAGCGTGGACGAGATATCCGTCTCCCTGACAGGGCTCACGGAGGCAACCGGTGCCAGGGGCGTCATTTTTTACAACGTGAAGTTCTGCGAGCCGGAGGATTTCTACCGCCCCATGTTGAAAAAACGGCTGCAGAATAAAGGGATAAAGACCCTGACACTGGAGGCAGATATCAATCAGCCCCTTTCGCAGCAGGCCATTACCAGGGTGAGGGCATTCATCGAAATGCTGAAGGGTGAGGCGTGATGGGCCTCGTAAATCAAATCAAATACCTGACACTCTACAAAATTATAGGCACCGCCGTCATCAGCCGGCAGACCAGGAAAAGCCTCCGACATTACCGGCTTCCCAGGGGTTGGAGAGAGGATATTCTGGCGCCGCCGTTGAGAATTGGGGCATACACCCAACAGATGATCGCAAAGCACTACCTGGAAGGCAGGTATGTCAACGGGGTAAAGCCTGTGGCTTGGGTCACCTCCGGGGCGCCAATAGAAATCCTGAAGGCCCTGGGGTATTATATCCTATACCCGGAGAATCACGGGGCACTTTGCGGAGCGAGAAAGGTCGCCCAGGAAATCTCGGAAGAGGCAGAAAGGGATGGCTATTCCATAGATATCTGCTCGTACGCAAGGACTGATATCGGAACGGCGCTCTCCGGAAAGACACCGGTCGGGAAACTGCCAAAGCCGGATTTGCTTCTCTGCTGTACGAATATCTGCCAGACAGTCCTCTACTGGTACCGGGTGCTGGCGGATTATTACGAAGTCCCCCTCATCGTGATCGACACCCCTTTCGTATATGAGGAGGCGAACGACCACGACATCAAGTACGTAAAAAGGCAGCTTGAGTCCTCCATAGAGGTTTCAGAAGGGATCGCGGGCAGGTCTCTGAATTTCAAAAGATTGAAAGAGGTGGTGCGGGCGAGCAAAGACGCCGCCGACCTCTGGCTTCAGTGTCTGAAGGCGAACAGGCGAAAACCCGCCCCCATTTCTGTGTTTGACCAGTTTATTCATATGGCCCCAATCGTGGAAAAAAGGGGGGATCCGGAAACCGTCGATTTCTACGCGCGTATGCTGGCGGAGATCAACAGACGGGTAGAAAATGGCGTGGGCGCGGTGAAACATGAGCGGAAGCGTGTGCTGTGGGACAACCTTCCCATATGGTATCGAATCAGGTTCCTGTCGGAATCCCTGGCTGAACACGGTGTCGCGGTGGTTGCCTCCACCTACACCAACGCGTGGGGAGAGCTGGCACCTCTTATGGACGTGGAAAGGCCGGTGGAATCCATGGCGAAAACCTATACCTATCCAATTTTGAACAGGGGCACGGGACACAAGCTCCGAACCATGGAAAGCATGATTAAGGCATATTCCCTAAACGGCGCCATTCTGCACTCGGACAGGTCGTGCAAACCCTATTCGATAGGCCAGATGGATCAGCGGCTGAAGCTGCTGAATGAACGGGGAATCCCGGCCCTCTTGCTGGAGGCCGACCACAACGATCCCCGGGCGTTTGCCGGCGAACAGGCTGTATCCAGACTTAAGGCGTTTGTGGAGATGATGGAGGCATGAAAGTTCTAAAATCTTTAGGAATCGACGCGGGGTCCACGACCCTGAAAATCGTCGGCCTTGATGAAGAGAGGCAAATAGTTTTCAGTATTGTGGAGGAACCAGACCCAAAAATTGAAGAACAGGTGGATGCCCTGCTGAGGGAAATCGGCACGCGCTACGACACGGCAAGCGCGAAGGTCGTGGCAACGGGGTATGGCAGCAACCTGTTGCGGGCGGACGAGAAAATCACGGAAATTTCATGCCACGCCAGGGGAATTTACGAATATTTCAAGACGGGTGGAACCGCCGTGGATATCGGAGGCCAGGACAACAAGGTCATGCTCATATCAGAAAACGGAAAGGTCATTGACTTCATGATGAATGACAAGTGCGCATCGGGGACGGGACGGTTTCTGGAGAACACAGCCTGGAGGCTCAAGATTCCAATAGAAAAGATGGCGGACCTTGCCCTCAAAAGTGATGGCGAGGTCCCCATTTCAAGCACCTGTGCCGTGTTTGCCGAAAGCGAGGTGATTTCACAACTGTCACGGGGGCACAAACTCGCGCACGTGATCAAGGGATTACACCGGGCGATGGTTAAAAGGATTGGGGGGATGATTTACGCCATTGGGATTCGCCCCCCGTTAATGCTGTCCGGTGGAGTCGCAAAAAACAGGATGGTGGTTCAGATGATAGAGGAAGAGACCGGCGAAACGGTTCTGCTTCCGGAAGACCCGCAAATAATCGGGGCGTATGGCGCGGCAGTTTTGGGTCTTTAAGCCTGAAGGGGACCCTTTCAGAAAGGGCCCCCATAATATGGCAGACATTGGAACAGAATGCGCGCCTTCGGGTGCGGGTCAGACGATTTCCACCAGCTGAATATCGAATGTCAGGTCCTTGCCGGCGAGGGGATGATTCGCATCCAGGGTCACCATGGATTCGGTGACCTCAGTGACCGTGACATTGATGGGCTGGCCATTCGGCTGGGTCAACTGAAGCTGCTGCCCTACCTCGGGTTTGATGGTGGGGGGGAATTGATCCACGGGGACTTCCAGCGCGAGTTCCTTGTGATAAGGGCCGTAAGCCTCTTCCGATGGGATGGTGAAGGTTTTCGTTTCGTTGACCTCCATCCCGATGACGCCTTTTTCGAATCCCTCGATGACCTGCCTGCTTCCCAGAGTGAATTCCAGGGGCTCCCGACCGGCGGAAGTATCGAACTCCGTCCCGTCATCCAGTTTGCCAGTGTAGTGAACCTTTACGGTATCGCCGTTTTTTGCTTTTGCCATTATTTCTCTCCTTTTGGGCGCGTAAAAACGCGCGCCGTTTTTTTGTCCGCGATGACTCGAATCTTGAAACACGGAAAAAGGGTGAAACCAAGAACTTCGATTGTCGCTTTTTTAAACATATCATAATTTTCCATTGGTGGCAAATTTACGTGGCTTTTGAGCCATTTGCTTTGTTTGTGTTTTTGAGTCTAAGAGAGAGCAAAGGAGTTTTGTGGGAAGAGATTTCTTCTTCCCGATGAGGGCTTCCTGTTGTCCTTGCCTCCAAAAGAGGCATTTGGGTCTTATATCCCCTTTTTTACGATACACCT